>JAFGAO010000156.1 GCA_016933615.1 Acidobacteriota bacterium | reverse complement strand
TGCAATAAAGTATAGTATTTCTCAGTAAATCTTTGCACAATAGAGCCGGCCGCAAAATGTGAAATTATTTTTGCGCGAGCCCTTAGGAAACGCACGGGCCGCTTGCCGAGGAGGGAAAGAATGGAAAAGCTCTCGGAGATGCTGAATTTCAATGCGCGCTATGCCGTATACCCTGTCGCCTCCCTTGCAGCCGCTCTCATTATACGATTCGTTTTTCTGAGAATCCTGCGCAAGTGGGCCCGCAGAACCCGGACCGATATCGATGACCGGATCGTTGCATACCTGGAAACGCTCGTAACCCCGGCTCTGTTGCTTCTTATTCTCTACTCCCTTGCAGCCCTGTTGCCCCTGACACCCCGCACGCTCGGATATGTGCGAAACGGAATTTTGATCGTACTGGTATGCCTCCTGGCATTTTATTCGGCAAGGCTTTTCGTCTCCATTTTCAAATCTTTCGAAACCCGGTCGGAGACGATGAAGCGTTACCTGCAGCCCCTGCATGCGCTCGCGAACGTGACCTTCGCGCTTCTGGCGGTTTTCCTGTCGTTCAGGATCGTCGATCTCGACCTGTACAATCAGGGCGCTCGCATCGTCCGCATTCTCGGAATCGTAATCGGAGCCTATATATGCCTTCGCGTCGTCAATCTCGCAGTCGCGCAGATGGTACGCCTGATGGAGGATAAAGACGCTGCAACAATGTCCGAATCGGAAAAGCGGGCCAGGACTCTCGGCAAAATCATTAACAGCGCCGGTTATGTCTTAATCATCGGAATCGCCTTCACGATGGTTTTGAGCGAGTTCAACATGGACATCATGCCGATCATCACGGGGGCCGGCATTGCAGGCTTGGCCATCGGTTTTGGAGCGCAGAACCTTGTCCGGGACGTCATCAGCGGCTTTTTCCTTATCCTCGAAGACCAGATACGGGTCGGGGATGTCGTCCGCATCAACGGCACCGGCGGCGTTGTGGAGTCGATCAAGCTTCGGACCACGGTCCTGAGGGACCTTCAGGGTACGGTGCATATTTTCCCCAACGGCGAGATCAAACAGGTCTCCAATATGACCAAGGAATATTCTTACGCGGTTCTCGACGTGGGTGTCGCCTATAAAGAGAGCGTCGATGATGTCATGGAAATCCTGAAGGGGGTGGGCGAAGAACTCCAGCGGGATGCCGAATTCGGCGCCCTCCTTATGGAACCGCTCGAAATTCTGGGGGTGGACGCATTCGCCGACTCCCAGGTTACCCTGCGCATTCGCGTCAAAACCCTGCCTTTGAAGCAATGGACGGTGGAACGGGAACTCAGGCGACGCATTAAAAATACGTTCGATGCCGCTGGCATCGAAATTCCCTTCCCGCACGTCAGCGTTTATTTCGGGGACGCGAGCAAGCCGTTTGATCTGCAGTTCGGCAAGAAACGGAATCCGGCGCCCCAGCCTTCAAAACAGGAAGACGAAAATTCCGTATGACCCATTATTGGCATTCTCAGTGAACGACGCTGCAAACTCAAAGGAGCGGATCCTTGGACAAAGAGGACGAAGAGATTGAAAACATACTGTCAAAGCCAGTTCGGGAACTGAGCGAATATCTGCATGCCCGGAAACCGGGTACGGCGGGAAAATTGCTTCAGGCGTTGACGGAGGATCCGAGAAAAACAGCGCGGCGACTCGCAGTCGAGATTCAGAAGAAGAGGATGCGGGACATTGCGGAAGACGAGCGGCTCGAAAACCTGATGCATTTTGAGCGGGAGCTGTACCGTCAGGGGATCCGCCTGATCGCGGGTGTGGACGAAGCGGGGGTGGCTCCGCTTGCGGGACCGGTCGTGGCTGCGGCCGTCATCCCGCCCCAAAACTACAAGCTGCCCGGTCTCGACGATTCAAAAAAAATCCTGAACCCCGGAAAACGGGAAACCCTGGCGCGACAGATCAAGGAGGATTCCGTTTGCTGGGCCACCGGCATTGCCGAAGTAGAAGAAATCGATCGCCTGAACGTCTACCGCGCGGGACTACTGGCCATGAAACGCGCCGTCGAAAACCTGGTCGAAAAGCCGGAATATCTTCTTGTCGACGCCCGCACGATTCCGCATTGTTCCATACCTCAAAGGGCGGTTGTCCATGGCGACGCTCTGTGCGGATCGATCGCAGCGGCTTCCATTATCGCCAAGACCGCCCGGGACAATTGCATGATGGAAATGGACCGTGCCTATCCCGGTTACGGATTTGCGAATCACAAGGGGTACCCGACTCCGGAACATTTAAGGCTTCTGAAAAAAAAGGGACCTCTGCCCGTTCACCGCAAAAGTTACGCCCCGGTGCGCGACGCCCTGGCCCTGGCTCCGGCTCAAAAGGTTCTATTCCCGGATTGATGCCCGCTCCTTTCCGCTTGTAGCAGCGACAACGGCTGTGCTAGAAACGGGAACCTGTCCAATCTATTCAGGAGAATCGCGGATGAACACTAAGGCAACTAAAAAAATCCCTCTGGTTACAGTGCTTTTCGCTGTGGCGATCCTGGCCGTTTTTGTCGTCTGCAGTTTAAGAATCAATGCCCTGGACAAACGTTTGCAGCGGGCCGAAGACATCCAGGCGATTGAACGGCTTCAGTACGCGTACAACTACTATGTCGAACACATGCTGAAACAGGAAATCATCGACTGTTTCGCCGACAGCCCCGATGTTTTGCTGGACTGGCTTGAAGGAAAGTGGAAAGGCAAAGAGGGGGTTAAAGAATATTTCGACGTCAGCCAGGTACCTCCTCCGGATTTTCTGCATCAGCTTATTCCCTCAGCCGGCCTTATCACCGTCGCCCCGGACGGGACTTCGGCCCGCGGAAGATGGTACGCTCTGGGCGGCGTTATGATGCCTTCGCAGGGCCGTGAAGGCTCCGGCCCGGAGATCAGCCGGTCGCTCATCAACGGGATTTACGAAATCGGCTACATCAAGGAAAACGGCATATGGAAGATGCTGACCATCAAATGGAACATTCCCTACGGCGTGCGCATACACGACGGTTGGATTATGCCTGAGGACATTGCCGGTCCGATGCTGAAACAGCCTGCGTCGGGCGGCGGGCCGATAACCCCGGATATTCCGATGGATCCCGGAGATCTGCGTTATGTCACCGGCTACATCCTGCCGTTTCATTTTACCCACCCGGTGACCGGGCGACCGACCGGCGAGGCAAAACGAAACGAGCGCTTGAAACCTCTGGAAATTGAAAAGTCCGAGCCGTAAAAAACGCACCGCAGAGGCGCAGAAGACTCGGAGCTTCGCAGAGGATCAACTATAAAATTGGCTGTTTGAAGGGGCGCTTCAAAAAGCGCCCCTAGGGTTCGCGCCGAAATGCAAGCTTATTTTTGCGCGAACCCTCAAACCCATGCATCTAAGGCTTCAGGACCGCTTTTAGTGTTCTCCCCTTTTCGGAATCCTCAGCCGCTTCATTGATCTGATCCAGGGAATAGAACTTTATGAGCCGGTCGAACGGGAAGCGGCCCTGCCTGTAGAGCTCGATCAGCTGGGGGATGAAAATATCGGGGATACAGTCCCCTTCCACAATACCCTTTACCGTGCGTCCGTCCAGGAGGTGCTGCATTTCCAGGCTCACTTCCGCCCCTGCAGGCGCGACCCCGATCAGTCCGCAGACGCCTCCCATCATGAGGCAGTCCACCGCCTGGCGCAGAACAGCCGGGATCCCCGTACACTCCAGCGTATAGGCGATGCCGCCTCCGGTGATTTTCCTGATTTCCTCGACGGCATCCGTCTTGCTGGAATCGATCGTGTGCGTCACGCCGAACTCCTTGGCCAGTTGCAGACGGCTCTCCACGACATCGATGCCGATAATTCGAGTACAACCGCGAACCAGGGCCGCCATAATGGCGCTCAACCCCACAGACCCGATGCCGAATATCGCAATGGAAGACCCCGGTTCCGGATCGAGGGAATGGATGACGCCGCCGGCTCCCGTCTGGATGCCGCATCCCATCGGGCTGAGAATTTCCAGAGGCACGTCCGTCGGCACCTTCACGACGCTGCGCTCGGAAACCAGGGAGTAGTCCGCGAACGTGGACTGGCCGAAAAAGGAGCCGTAAATTGTCTCCGCGCCTTTTTTCATGGTGGTGGAGCCGTCCGCACGCCTGCCTCCGAAGTTGAGTCGTTTAAAATCGGGACACCAGCCGGGCTTCCCTTTCTTGCAGGAATCGCAGACACCGCAGGAGAGGAAGCTCGTCGCCACATGATCGCCTGGTTTCACTTTCGTCACCTGGGAACCGACCTTTTCGACGATCCCGGCGCCCTCGTGCCCGAACACACCCGGAAGCGGAATCGGCAAATACTGCATACGGGCCACAAGGTCCGTATGGCACAGTCCCGTGCTTACAATCTTCACCAGAACTTCGTTCGCCCTGGGCTCCTCGAGTTCAATCTCTTCCAGATTGAACGCCCCCCCCGCCTCGCGTACCACGGCTGCTTTGATCTTCATCTTAACCCTCCGAATGTATGATTAATATTCCAAGACCGCTGTTGTCGGGCATGGGAACACCCTCCGATATTTTCCCCGGCATCCGTTCTGCGGCGATCTTATTTTATAGGATATTCCGACATAGGACACAAGCCTTGAATTAGACGCATCATTCCCCCATGGTCAAGCTGCAGGAATTGAAAACTACAATCCGGTGAAGAGTTGACTCCCGAAAGCCGCGGGATTACCTTAAATGGAGGGACAGACCCGCAGGGCCTTGACCCGGATATTATCAAAGAACCCAAAAGTGAGGACAAATGAAGACTGATCTGCTTTCCCGCCTGCTGCTGATTTTTCCCGTCGCTCTCCTGCTGGGAGCCTCTTTTACGCTTTTTGCCGTTGAGGATGTCGTGCTTCCGGACCTGCCCCGAATTTCCGTGGAAGAGCTGAAAAAAATGGTCGACAATAACGCGGATATAGTGATCGTGGACACCCGGGACGGTGGAAGCTACGCCGCCGGTCATATCAAAGGAGCCATCAACATTCATTACGACGTCACTTCGGATCCGATGCAGCGGCAGATGATGCTGATCGCCCTTCCCATGGACAAACTGATCGTAACCTACTGTGACTGCACGGATGACGACAACAGTGCAAATGTCGTACAGGAGCTGTACGATCTGGGCTACGATCTGGACAAACTGAAGGTACTCAGCGGCGGGTCGCTTCGTTGGGTGGAATTGAAATATCCCATGGTGGGGATTTAATCCCTTTAATCACTCCCGATAAATCTCAGCAAACAGGCGGCGGATGGATCGTATTCCGTTTCAGGTTTCCCGTTTCCCAATCAACGGGAAACGGGAAACTCTGAACTGAATATGTGACTTAGTCTCCCCAACCCATGCCGACACGGGACACGGACGCCCCGGAGACATCCACAATCGCGGCGCCGCCGTCGACCATGATCACGTCTCCCGTGATGAAGGAGGAGTCGTCGCTGGCCAAAAACGAGCAGGCCCCGGCCATTTCATCGGGCAACGCGGCCCGGCGCAGCGGGACGCTCTCCGCGAGCACTTCGAACGCATCCCGGTTCAGCGCCTTGGAGAGCCCTTCCATGGCCTTGATCAGCATGTCCGTTTTGGTGGCGCCGGGCGCCACCACGTTGCTTCGGATTCCCTTGGGCCCGTAATCCAGGGCTGCCTGCCTGGACAGCTGGATAAGGCCGCCCTTGGAAGCGCAGTAGGCCGGCATGGAAGGGATGCAGCGCACGCCCGCCAGCGAGGCGATGTTGATGATCGAACCCTTGCCCTGCTTGATCATCTCCGGGATCGCGGCCTTCATGCAATAAAAGGGACCGTTCAGGTTTACGTCGAGTATCTTTTTCCACAGATCGATTTCGATATCGACTATGCTTCCCGGGGGGTCAATGCCGGCATTATTGACGAGGACGTCTATTTTACCGCCGAATTGGACGGTTTCCGCCACCATCTTCCGGACATCTTCAAACTTGGTTACGTCGCCCGGGAACGCGGCCACCCTGTCCGAATTGAGTGATTTTGCAGTCTCGGCCAGGGTGTCGGCCAGTATATCGCTTATGACGACCTTGGCGCCGTCATCCAGAAATCTTTTTGCTATCGCAGCGCCGATACCCCTGCTGCCTCCGGTAATAAGCGCCACTTTCCCTTCAAGTTTCATATTCGTTTCTCCTCGTTTATGCAATTAACAGAGCCCTATCCATACATTACAGCACGCGCGCAGCCTGCACCGCCGATGGATTCGCGGCGTCGAGGATTTTTACACAATCCCTATCCGGACACAAGCAAGGAAAAGCATGCGATCAATATCCCCACGGATGAACGATTGAAACGGTCAACGGAACCGTGTTAAAAAGGAAGCCGTCTCTTTTTCCACGGAGGTCAAAATGCGGCCGCTTCAGACTGATTTATCGATCTTTCGCAAATTCTCATTCAAACGGTCCCCCGTCGGGATTAAATTCCGGTTTTTCCGACCCGAAGGGATCGACCCGCTCGCCGCGGACGGGAAGCAATCCCTCTGCGAAATTCTCCGTGAGGCGCAGGATGCGGCAAATCCATTCTATTTTGGGAAGGAGCACAACGAAACCTGCGTCGGGAAGATCCTTCTCGGGATGCAGGACATGGAAGCATTCGCCGAAAGCGGCCAGATCGGGGAAAAGCTCCAGATTTTCGAGGAGGCAAGGGCCAATTACGCCTTCTACCGGCAGGTTCCGAAATTCGAAAGGAATATCGTGAATTATGTCGTGTTCGCGACCCTGGAACGTCTGGCGTTCGAACCGGATCTGCTGATACTCGACGCCGATCCGGATCAGGCCGAGATTGTTCTGCGATCCATGACCTATTCGTCGGGGGAGCTTTACAATTCCAGGACGACGCCCGTGATGGGGTGCGCCTGGATTCTTGTCTACCCTTTTCAGAGCGGCCGCGTAAACTACATACTGCCGGAAATGATACACGGCATGAAAGGGAGAGAGCTGTTCCCGGCAGGCTCCGTGCTTGTGTCCATCCCTTACCAGTGGATTCCGACCATGGCGCGCAATCTCGCCGCGATGCCCTGGCACCTCCCGTCTCATAGCAGCAGGGAACAGTACCTGGCCGAATTCGGCTCCATTCTGGAAGATCTGGCAAAGAAGGCGGGAAAGGAGACGGGGGCTTCCCGGGGATTGGAAAAGAGGAAAGATTGAGGACAATAGCCTGAATTTTTTACGTTCATCGCAGGTTTTGGTTTTTGGCCCCGGGATTCCATGCCCCCTCAACAGCACCCTGGCAGCCCGTTGTGGAATTGCGGCATGCTGCGTTCCGGTCCGCCTCTGGGATATGCACAGGCCGGTGCAATACGGGCGATGCCGCACTTTCGCCGCCGGCCTCTATAAAAGTTACCACGGGTTATCGTATTGTGTAGATTCCTTTCATGTTCTTGATTCGATCTTGAAGCACCCGAATAGCATCGGACAAAGAACATGTTTCCATTGTTGCATCGCTTCGGAGGAATGAGATGCCTCATCGCACACGCCGTCTTTCGAAAATGCTGCTGGTGCCGGCTCTGGCTCTGAGCCTGCTTGGTTTAAGCGGACCGGAGCCCCTGAAGGCGCAGGATTCCGCGCAATCCGCAACGCAGGAAACGTCCCTGCCTCAGGGGGTTGAAAAAGTGGCTTCCGTTGAAGGGATAACCGAGTACAGGCTGTCCAACGGATTGCGCGTACTCCTCTTTCCGGAGCCCTCCAAGCCCACCGTCACGGTCAACGTGACCTATATGGTCGGATCCGCTTCTGAAAACTACGGCGAAACAGGCATGGCTCATCTGCTGGAGCATCTCATGTTCAAAGGCTCCATGAAACACCCCAACATTCCGCAGGAGCTGACGGAACATGGAGCGCGACCCAACGGCAGCACCTACTACGACCGGACGAATTACTACGAGACTTTTCAGGCCAGCGAGGAGAACCTCGAGTGGGCCCTGGACCTTGAATCCGACCGCATGGTGCATTCCTTCATTGCCCAAAAAGACCTCGACAGCGAAATGACCGTCGTGCGCAACGAATTCGAGATGGGCGAAAATGATCCAATGGGAGTCCTGCAGGAACGGGTTCTGTCGACTGCATACCTGTGGCACAACTACGGCAACTCCCCGATCGGGGCCCGCTCCGACATCGAAAATGTTCCGATTGAACGCCTGCAGGCTTTTTACAGGAAATTTTACCAGCCTGACAATTCGGTCCTGATCGTGGCAGGCAAAATCGACGAAGCCGAAACACTCAAACTTGTCCTTGAAAAATTCGGCCCGATTCCAAGGCCGACCCGGATCCTTGAAAAAACCTATACGGACGAACCCGCCCAGGACGGCGAAAGAAACGTCGCGCTGCGCCGTGTGGGCGACACGCAGTACATTTTCGCGGTTTACCACGTACCGTCCGGCTCCGACCCGGATCATGCGGCGGTCGTGCTCGCGGCCCGGATCCTGGGCGACACGCCCTCCGGGCGTCTCTACAAAGCCCTTGTGGAAACTCAGAAGGCGAGCGCCGTTTCCGCCGGCGTTCTGAGCCTGCACGATCCGGGAGTCGCCGCTTTCATGGCCGAAGTGCGCGAGGAAAAATCTCTCGAGGAGGCCCGGGATATATTGCTGGATACCGTGGAAAAAGCGGTCGAATCCCCCGTCACGGAAGAGGAGCTGCAGCGGGCCCGGACCGCGGTTTTGAAAAACATCGATTTGACGCTGAACGATACGGAGGAATTTGCGCTTTCCCTCAGCGAATCCATCGCCCGGGGAGACTGGAGGCTTTTCTTTCTCTTTCGGGACCGAATCAAAAATATAACCCTGCAAGAAGTCCGGGAATCCAACGGCCGATACTTTCTGGCATCCAACAGGACTCTTGGATTGTTTTACCCGACAAAAACCCCGCCCGTGCGCGCCGAAATTCCGCCGGTGCCCGATATTCAGTCCATGGTGAAGGATTACAGGGGATCCGCCGAACTGTCGGCGGGAGAAGCGTTCGATCCTTCCATCGAAAACATAGAATCGAGAACCGTCCGCACCGCTCCGGCTTCCGGCCTGAAAGCGGCGCTGCTGCCCAAGAAGACCCGCGGGGCTGCGGTCCATGCCCGCATTTCGCTTCATTTCGGCGAAGCGGACAATCTCAGAAACCTGAATCTTGTGCCGGATGCGGCCGGGCGCATGCTGATGCGCGGAACCCGGAAACGTTCGCGCCAGGAAATCAAGGACGCTTTCGACCGACTGCAGGCCAGCGTCGGCATATCGGGGTCTGCAACCGGTGCGGCGGCATCCCTGGAAACAAAAAGGGAAAACCTGCCGGAAACCCTTCAACTTGTGGCCGAGATTCTGAAACAGCCCTCCTTCCCCGAATCCGAGTTTGAACCGATGCGCCAGGAGTGGCTGGCCGGCCTCGAACAGCAGCGCAGCGATCCGCAAACCCTGGCGATCCTGGAAATTCAAAGGCACCTGAATCCCTATCCCGAGGACGACGTCCGTTATATTCCGTCTCTGGACGAACAGGCTGCAGCTATAAGGGACCTGTCGCTTGAAGATGTCCGCAGGTTTTACAATGATTTCTACGGCGGATCCAAAATGGAGTTTTCCATCGTCGGGGATTTCGACGAAAAAGCCGTCGTGCGGCTGGTCCGGGAGCTTTTTGGATCGTGGGAAAGCCCCGGCCCCTACGCACGGATTCCCGACCGCTTCTTTGACGTTCCGCCCGTTCACCTCTCCATAGAAACGCCGGACAAAAAGAACGCCATGTTCCTTGCCGGCCTCAATCTGAAATTGCGGGATGACGACCCCGACTTTCCTGCACTGGTACTGGCCGACTACATGCTGGGCGGGGGTTTCCTCAATTCGCGCCTGGCGGTCCGGATCCGGCAGAAAGACGGGCTCAGCTACGGCGTAGGTTCTCAGCTCTCCGTCGATCCTCTCGACGAGGCCGGCGCATGGCTCATGTACGCCATCGCCGCCCCGGAAAATACCGGCCAAATCGAGACGGCTTTCAGGGAGGAGATGGCGCGGGCTTTCAAAGACGGATTCACGGTTGAGGAGATCGAGGCGGCCAAAGCCGGTTACCTGCAAGCCCGCCAGGTCAACCGAGCCCAGGACGGCTCCCTGTGCGGAAAACTGGCTTCCTACCTGTTCCTGGAGCGCACCCTGGAATGGGACAAAGCCTTCGAAGAGAAAATACGGAATCTGAGGCCGGATCAGATCCTATCGGCCATGCAGCGCCACTTGGACATGGGGAAAATCTCCATCGTCGAGGCCGGCGATTTCAGATAGGAGGAATTTCTGGATTATGCAAGCGAGGATAATTGACGAAGGAGTCTGATGGGTGGGTGCCATGGACTGGGACCGGAGGCTGTTTGACGGCCTCATCCCGCTGCAAGACGGAACCAGCTACAACGCCAACTTGATCAAGGGCGCCCAGAAGACGGCCCTCGTCGATACCGTCGACCCGGCAAAGAAACACATCCTGTTCGAAAGGCTCCAAAGCCTGAATGTCGAGATCATCCCCCCCGTTCTTTCCAAAGGTCTCCCGGGAGCCGGTGATTTTGCCGCCCTGGATTTGCTTGCGGATGCATTCCGGGACCGGATTCTAAAACCCAAACAATAAACGGAGGGAAAAACCAGGAAAATGCAAAAATATGTCTGTTCCGTATGCGGTTACATTTACGACCCCGAAACAGGGGATCCCGACGGCGGCATCGCGGCGGGAACCCCTTTTGAAGACATCCCGGAGGACTGGACCTGCCCCGTTTGCCAGGTTTCTAAAGACATGTTCGAGCCTTTAACGGATTCATAGGGCCGCCGACTTCCATCGGCCTGCCGCAGCGGCCGCCCCCGTTATGAAACCGGCATCCCTGCGGCAGAGTTCCTTTGGAGAAAGGATACTCCCCCGTTCTTGATCACGATGGAAAAGCCCGGTTACGGGCACTCAAACCATATATTCATGGCTCCTTAATATTATTCTCATAAAGCTGATTTATGCTTCCTTCGAACATTACCTCTTGTGTGGCCGGGACTAAAGCTGTACAGTCCCGGCCACCGCCTGTCCGCAACGATGGGTCCCGCCGGCTTGACATATGCCGCACTTCACCTAGAATTAAGCACTTGAGGCATCGAAACCGCTTTTCCGGCAAACATACGGGACTGAAACAATATGGATACGCTTCTGATACTCGCGGTCACTTTTTTCGGCTACATCCTGATGTACTGGACCTACGGGCGCTTCATCGCTAAAAGGATTTTCAGGGTATCCGGCCTGGCGCCCGTTCCCGCGAAAGAAATGGAAGACGGCATCGACTACGTGCCGACCCGCAAAGGAATTATTTTCGGGCATCATTTTACCTCCATCGCCGGCACCGGGCCGATTGTCGGACCCGCAATCGCCATAATCTGGGGATGGGTTCCCGCCCTGCTCTGGGTATTCATCGGCTCGATTTTTATGGGCGCCGTTCACGATTTCGGCATCCTCATCATTTCGATGCGCAACCAGGGCAAATCCCTTTCGGAATTCACCGCCCGTTACATCAACGTCCGCACGCGTTTTCTCTTCTTTATCGTCGTGTTTATAACCCTCTGGATCGTTATCGCCATATTCGGCCTCATCATCGCCATTATATTCAGCATGTATCCGAACTCCGTCGCCCCAGTCTGGCTGCAGATTCCGATTTCCCTGGGACTGGGTTACGTCATCTACAAGAGGGGGGGGAATGCAACCGTCGCTTCCCTTGCGGCCGTCATGCTCATGTACGGCATCATGATTGTCGGGCGCTACTTGCCCCTGGAGATGCCTTCAATCTTGGGCCTTCCCGCAACCGGAGTCTGGACCGTTCTTCTCCTGATCTATGCATACTATGCCTCCGTGCTGCCGGTCACCACGCTGCTGCAGCCCAGGGATTTCATCAATGCCTACCAGCTGCTGATTGCCATGGCCCTCATGGTCGCGGGCGTATTTTTCAGCTCCCTGGGGGGCGGCATGGAACTGGTCGCGCCGCCGCTTCGGCTGAACCCTGAAGCGGCGCCTCCCATGTGGCCCTTTCTCTTTATTACCATTGCCTGCGGCGCCATATCGGGTTTTCATGCGCTCGTCTCCTCAGGCACATCCCCCAAGCAGGTAAGCAATGAAAAGGACGCCCAGTTTGTCGGTTACGGCTCCATGCTGATCGAAGGCGTTCTGGCGATCCTGGTCACTGCGGCCGTAGCAGCCGGAATCGGCATGGGATATACCACGGCCTCCGGGGAAACGCTCACGGGGGTGTCGGCATGGACCACGCACTACGCCTCCTGGACCGCCGCGGACGGACTGGGATCCAAAGTCGGCGCCTTCGTAATCGGCGCCGCCAACATGATTGAGTCAACCGGCATTCCGCACGAGATCGCCGTCGTCATCATGGGGGTCTTCGTCGCATCCTTTGCCGGAACCACCCTGGACACGGCCACGCGCATCCAGCGCTATGTCGTCAACGAACTCGCCTCCGACATGAAAATCAGCATTTTCCGCGGTCGGCGCCTTGCAACCCTTTTCGTCGTGGTGACGGCGGCTCTTCTGGCATTCGCCACCGGCGCCGACGGGAAAGGGGCTTTGACGCTTTGGCCCATGTTCGGCGCCGTGAACCAGACGCTGGCGGCCTTGGCCCTGATCGTCGTCACGCTCTACCTGCGCCGCAGGGGCTCCCTGCACTGGCTGGTCGCAGGAATTCCGGCCGTTTTCATGGCCGTGATGACGATCTGGGCTTCGCTGATGAACCAGGTTGAATTCCTCGACAAGCTCGAGTGGTTACTGTTCTCGGTCAACGGCATCATCGTCATCATCGTTCTGTGGATTACGGCGGAGGGCATCGTCAAGTTTTTCAATCTCCCGAAAACGGTGCAGGGTACCCCGAATAATCCTGCCGATTCTTTTTAAACGAAGAAATCCATTGAAATTATTGATTCCGGATAATGACATTTCTAAAACTTTACACTTTAATCTATTTATTGCGGCGCAATGAACCGGCAACAACCATAAAAAGGACTTGAAATGCTCAACAAGGAACGGTGGATCGACATCATGAGGGCGGCCGGATTGACCGACCGGAACATGCGCAACTGGCACATCCAATTTGAAAAGATGGAACCTGACGCGCATCAGGAGTTTCTGGAATCTCTGGGGATTGAAGCCGTGGAGATTGAAAAAATCCGCCTCTGGAGCCGTGCTCGGTAAATGCAGCCGGTTTGAAGCCCTGCCGGGTGCATTTAAATTTTGGCTGACGCGGTATGGTGCACGCACGTAGAAACGTTCGGCCCACGACCGTGGAAAATTGCAGGCTGCGGCAATGCCGCTGCTTGTGGTTGCGGCCGGCTGATTTTCATCGCCGGCCGCATTGATTTACTGGACCGGACGCCGGTCAGTATAGTTTGAAGAACAGGGTCTTGCCGCGTCCGGTGGCGCCCCCGGTATCCGGGTCGAACACCATGACCGGGCCGCGGTCATTTTTATCCACCGCGAACGCAACCCAGCCTTCCGCCGAACCCCCGGGCTTCACCATCCCGACCAGGGGCGGCTTGGGAACCGCAACCGAAATCCTGGGATATTCGGTCAAGTCTGAAGACAGAGCAACCCACTGCAGAGGCGCATTCCCGAGATCAAAGCTCATGTTGTCGGAAACGTATCTGCCCTTGTGCTCGAATTTGATCCGGGCCAGCACATATTCAAAGCCTTCGCCGGGCGCCGGATTTTCCGGGGCGGCGGCTTTCAATCGCTCCATCGCCTTCTGTCCCCGAACCGTTTCAACAACGGTGACGGCAATGTCATAGATGTTCGAGTAGACCGAGCCGAGTTCGACCATGGAGCGCACCCGGGAACCCACGTCCGCCGGATTGGTCGAAGAATTATCCTGGGCAGCTGCAGGGCGGAGAGACGCGGCAACCGTCGATACCAGCAGGACTATAACAAGCGTTGCGAGTTTGTTTTTCATACGATTATCTCTCCTATCTCCAATGGTCCACGGAAGCGCTGCCCACATACCCGAAATCTCCGCCTGACCAGAAAGTATTCGTTCCCCCTCCGGTGACGACGATTTCTATGGAAGTCGTGGGTTCGTTGGTGTCCTTGGACGCCAGGAAGCTCGAGCTGCCTCTTCGGCCTCCCTTGTAGCGGGAAACGGGAACGACGGTATCCTTGCCTCTTTTCAGCCAGCCTGCATAAGGCTCCACGCCCGATTCCGCCTGTTTCAATTCCTTCGGATGCTCCGACCAGTAGAGCCAGCCCGGAGTTCCGGTATTGTCCGCAAGGTATCTGGCATAGGCTTCCTTCGACGCAAACCCTTTGGACGCCACATCGGCCGCGACAATGGGATCGAGAATCAGCGTAGCCTGGGACACCCCGAAGGAAAAGAAATTTTCCAGCCAGCCCCGGATGACTTCATGGATAGGCAGCGGAGAGTACCACGCGATGTCATTGATGCTCCAGCCGCTGAAGATGCTCACGACGCTGTCGGAACTGTCGAATCCTTTCTGCACGTGCAGGGGCTTCCAGCCTTCGGGCAGGCCGGTCTCCGTTTCCGGAAAACAGAGGTTGTTGTAATTGAGCTGGTTTCCCTGGCTGCCCAGGTAGGTTTCCCCGGGTTTCCCCGACCCGCCCAGGTTCTTGGAGATCAGGGTCCAGCTTCTGCCGATGGAAGAATTGGGCCGGCTCATCGGGCCGAGGGCTCCGATGCCCGTGTTCATGCCGATTTCCTCGACAATGGGTCCGTTGACTACGGCCATCCTGGCGAAAGAGGACGTGGAGCTGAAAAGCGAGGTGACGCCCTTGGAGGCCAGTGCCAGAATGGTCGGGAAGTAATCGGGTTTGGCGCCCGCCATAACCGCGTTGACCGCCACCATCTCGACCGTGTAATACCAGGCTTCGTGCGGAGGAGAGGGACGCATCTGGCCCACCCATTCATCCCGTTCGCGGCTTGTCGCCTTCAGCATTTCATCGACCTTCTCCTCGGTGGGAAGAATGACCGGATTGCCGTCGGTGAAGCCCTGCTCATGGAAATACTCCATGAGTTTATCGCGGGTGTCGGGCCCGATCAGCCTGGGCCGCGGATCCCGCTTGAGAAATCCCGCCTTGGCGTCTTCCGCCGACAGCGGCCGGGTCAAACTGTCGTAAATCTCCTCCAGCATGGGCCGGCCCGTGAGCGGATCGTTGCCCGCGACGTATTGCCGGCAAAGCTCCGCCGGCCTGTCCGTAATCGGATGGGGCGTATAGGTGATCCGCATGTTGGGGATTCCCTTTTTATAGGCGATGGTTGTCACCAGCTCCTCAAATCTCTGCGTGATCATGGGTACGGAGGGCACGCCCATTCTTTCAAGCGTCACAGCGTGGCCGACGACCGCCGGCGAACAGCTGCTTCAATGGCCTACCAGCACGATGGCACAGGCCTCCTTTTCCTTGATCTCGGCCCACAGTTTCGGATCGTCGTCCATGTAGCCGGCAAACTTATCCCGCAGCACCCAGTTCGTTTTGGGATACTTTTCTTTCAGCGCGGCAAAGAGCTCTTCGACAAACGGCTTCGTATTGGGATACTTGGTATCCACGATGTATACGGTCCGGCCGTCCAAGGTTGCCGGGCGCGGCGCCATGGGAATCTTGCGTATTTCGGGCATAATGCCCCGCGGATTCATCACAACAATTTTTTCTTCGTCGGCTCCCCATCCGTAGGAAAGGGCGAACGCCGCAATCAGAGCGGCGACCAGAATGCCTGCCGTTTTTTTCCTCATAGATAAAGCCTCCCGGGTAAACAGACTGAAACCAGATCCATCCTTTACTAATTGATTAGAAAAAGCTGTTCCCATTGTAGATCAAATACTCCAAAGCGCCACCATAGAATTTTACCAGTCGTTAATCCCGAGCATCTCGGGCGGAACAGCCTCCTCTGCGCCGCCGCAGCAGACCGCCAGGAAATCCGCGATCGCACATTCATCCTGCCCGGAAACGAGCCCGGCATCGTACTGTCCCTCCTGAGGCCGGACCGGCACCTCTTCGGTAAAAAAAAGATCCATCAATTCATTTCGCCATCCGAAGAGAATGCCCGGCAGGCTTGGACCGCTTTCATTGAGCGACCGACGCGATCACTATAACGATCCCTATGACGACGAGTCCGGCGGCGACGGCTCCGGCGATCTTCCAGGCGCTGTACGGGCGCTCCCCCCGGACTTCCCCTGTACGCGCGTTGATGAGTATCCTGTATACCTTGTCCCGGAAGCGGTACGCGCTCAGCCAGACCGGAAGCAGGATATATTTGAACGTGATATTCTCATACTGCGTCCGGGCGGAATGGATCCTCTGTTCGTCGCCGCCGATATCGCGGCGCATGCTGCTTTCAATAAAAGGCGCCATCGCCCCTTTTGCAGCCTCAAACCCTTCCGTCAGGGGTACCTGGTAGCTTTCAGCCCGGAATCCGCTGAGGTACTCATCCGCATAGGGGACCAGACTCGGCAGGTCCCACGGCTCCAGGATTTGCAGATATCCGACGGGAAGGGATTTGCTGGCGGGGACCAGTATGTCGTCAAAACTGTTCCGGACCGTGCCGGAGGCATGACTCCAGCGCGTGTGCCGGACTGTGCGGGTGCGCGGCACGGAGCGCCCGTTTACAATGGCGGTATGGCTCTCCGTAGTGTAGTAATGATCGCCGCGTTCTCCGCGATAGGCGGTCGTTGCGATGCAGTCGTATGTCCAAAAGGGCACGTACACCCCGGTCAGATTCCCCTCAGACCGCGCATGTTGCTTCAGTCTGTTGGGGGCGAACCACAAACCCCGGATCCAACGCTGGAAGCGCCCAAAAGCTTCCTTTCCGGCAATTTTGAACGGCAGCAGGGATTCGGGCCTGATAAGCCGGGAGAGGCCACCCGAAAAAACCATATTGGCCCCGCAGAACGGGCATACCCCCGCCAAAGACTCCGGAGGCACGGTGGTTTCAGCTCCGCATTTACGGCATTGAACACGTTTGGCCTCGGACGATTCCCTCTCACTTAAGGCCTTTTCAAGGAAATCCCGGTAATCCAGCTCGGCAATCGGCCCCGACGCCCGTGCAATCCGTGATTCGGAACCGCAGTACGGGCATTCGAGAGCTTCAGCCCCGGGAGCGAAATTCAGCTTCGCCCCGCACCGGCTGCATGTGTGCTGCTCGGGATCCCGAATCCTTCCCTGTTCCTGTGGTATTTCCATGAATGCCATCCGGCTTCGAGACTGGACAAGGAATGAATCAGGCCTCCGGCGGGATGGGCGGCGGCACGCTTGCGAAAATGCCGGCCAGCGCCGGAACTTGCCCGGCCTGCGTCCACTGGTTCATTCCCTGTGTCCAGACCAGGGTCTGCCTCGTCAGCAGGCCCGAAGCGGCCTGCGAAGACAGTGCCGGCACATCAAACGGCCCCGTCTGCTTCCCTTCGACGGCGACAAAATACGTTGCCGCACCCGGAATGGGCGGAGGCGTCACGGCCGGCCCGGAATCCGCGGGTTTCTGCCCAGCCAGGGCCTGACTGATGGGAGCCGCCATTGCCATACCCATTCCCAGACCGGCACCGGCAGCCGCCAGGCCCCCCGGATTCTTGGCTGCTTCCGGGATGGAATCGGCGATGTTAAATTGGGTGTAAGCGGCGAGATTTCCGATGACTCCCATGCTGGTTCGCTTGTCCAGCGCCTCTTCGACCGCGGGAGGGAGTGATATGTTTTCCACAAGCAGTTTGGTCAGGGCCAAACCGTAGGACTGGAATTCCGGCGCTATCCGTCGCGTCAGGAAATCTCCGAGTTCCGAATAATTGGCGGCTATGTCCAGGACAGGGATTTTGCTTTCTCCCGCAACTTCCGAGAACCGGGAGACAATCAGATTACGGAGCTGGTTGACTATTTCTTCGACCGTGAACCGTCCGTCGGTTCCCACAATCTGTCGGATCAGCACCGCCGGTTCGGTTATCTGCACAACATAGGTGCCAAATGCCCTAAGGCGAACGGGCCCGAATTCCGCGTCGCGCATCATAACCGGATTCATGGTGCCCCACTTGAGGTCCGTGAACTGCCGCATGGAACAGAAATAGACTTCAGCCATGAAGGGACTGTTGAAGCCGTATTTCCACCCCTGGAGCGTCGAAAGAACCGGCAGGTTCCTTGTTTCCAGGGCGTACATTCCGGGCTGAAAGATATCGGCGATTTTGCCTTGGTTCACGAATACAGCCGCCTGCCCTTCCCGGACGGTAAGCTGCGCGCCGTATTTGATTTGATTGTTGTAGCGTTCAAAGCGATACACCATAGTGTTGTTGGTGTCGTCAATCCACTGAACGATGTCGATGAATTCGCCGCGCACTTTATCCCAGATGCCCATTGTCCTTGCTCCTTATTAGCTATCCAGCCGCCGGCTATTCTATCATCAATGACGGTGGCTTTCAGGCAGGAATCCTTCTGTCGGCCAATACCAGGCTTACCGAGGCAATTGAACCACCCGATCGCCCTGGAAGGAGCCCACATAGACAGCGTCGCCCGCCGCTAAGGCGACGGAAACCCCATTGATCAGTGCTTTGCCGCTGTTGTCGTAAAAGATCCGCGACGCCAGCGTCTCCGGATCGATTTCCGCCACTACGAAGCCCTGAAGACAGGGATTGCCGGATTCCGGGGGGCAGTCGCCGCTCACGCCTTTGATGCCTGCGGCCAGAATTCCGCCTTCAGGGGTCCAGGTAAGGTTGTCCGGCATGAAATTGAATTCGCACCTTGCAACTTCCTTTTCCGCCTTCAGGTCATACTTATAGAGGTCCCGCGTGGTCCAGCCGCTGATGAAAGCGAAACGGCCGTCCCCGGAGACCAGAACACCGTTTGGAAAGCCGTACTCCGAACCGGGAAGCGTCCGCTCCCCGTTCCCGGCGTTCCAGACCACGACATTCCCGGAAGGCTCGCCCCCAAAAAGGTTCTGTCCGTTCTTATGAAGAGCCTGCGGCCGGGTGGCTACGAAACTTCCGTCTGGCAGGGAGGCAACGTCATTGTACGCTTCGCGCGCCAGGACGCATCCGCGCCATGCCAGCTTCCAGCTCCCGCCGTCGGGCAGTACCTCGTACATCTCCATAGATTCGCGCACATTGTGATTGACGACATACAGCTGCCACTCTCCGCTCGTACGTCTCGAAAGTGACAGCCCGTGGGGCTGGATCCGCCTGCCGATCGAATCCGTACAGGCAGGGTCCCCCCAGTCCGGCCGCTTGCCGGCGGACAGAGGAATTCGGGTAAAGGCCTTTGTGGCAAGCTCAAACAGATCCAGGCCGCCGTATTCACCCTGATCCATTTTCGCCACGACGAGGAAACGGCCGTCCGGAGTCCGCTCCAGGTCTTCCGGCGCCCACGTGCCGCAGATAATCTCAGCCTCTCCATGCCGCCCACATTCAAGCAGCGCGGGGTTGAACGCCCCTGGCTGTGCGTCCGCCGATGGCCGCAGCGTTAAGAGACACAGCAATAGTAACGGTACATTTCGAAAAACCTTCATGGCCGCCTCCCTTTTAATTATGGGTTCTCTATTCTATCCTTATATCCCCAGCCCTGGGGGTACACATATTCAACAAGAGATAGGTCGGGTTCCAGAATCTTCCACAGGTCTTCGTCCAAATCCCCTTCCATCCAGTGGTTTTCAAAAACGGACCGGAGGCAAACCACGCATGACCGGGTGCAACGGCTTGTGACCTCCACCTGCAATGCTCTTAGGGGGCGTTTATTCCCGCGATGAATAAGGCGGTTTAAGAACATAAAAGTCCGTTAAAGTGTTTGACGGCAACCTTTTACTCCGTTGACGATCCTGATTTCTGATGAAATTGGATCAAGTAATGAATATTCAGTTTCGAGACCGGATATTATACAGTGAAACGCCGATTTGGGAGAGAATTTGAGAATTGGCGTCCCCAACGGGATTCGAACCCGTGTTGCCGCATTGAAAGCGCGGTGTCCTAGGCCGTCTAGACGATGGGGACGCACTCAAAAGGCTCCACATTCTTACACTTTTATCCGGATTTTTCAAGAATCGGACCGCTAATTTTATGGGCGGCCAGAAAATTGGCCGGTTCCATTGGGAACAGGGTGATTTGGGCGAACCCATGCCTCAGGTATATAGTGTTACTTATGACCTCGGAATGCATTGTTGAAGTGCATTTGTTGATTCAGGCAGTTGATGGTAAGAAGGTGTCTGGTGAGCCGTGTTGGATTCGAACCAACGACCCTCTGCTTAAAAGGCAGATGCTCTGCCGACTGAGCTAACGGCCCATCTCATTGACTGCTTTGAGGTTAGAGGTTTTCTCGGTAGGAGCGCCGGAAGCAGGGGTAGTGAAAAGTGAAGTAGAATTATTTGCAAGCAACTCCACCGCGTTCTGCTTGTGTTCCCTGCTAAGATGCGCATACCTCTGAACCATGTTTAAGCTCTTCCAGCCGCCCAATTCCTGAACCGTCCGCAGATCGACGCCGGCCATCACCAGCCGGGATGCAAACGTATGTCTCAGGACATGCGGCGTAACGTCGGATAGGTTAGCACGTTTACAGGCGTTTTCAAAGGCTGTGCGGAAACTTTTATATTGTTCCCAATATTTATCTTGCCGGCGCTTACTTCCCTTGTTGGTCATAAATACCCAAGGTCCGGGAGTTGTCGCCTTCAGCTGCTTCAGGATTTCCAGGGCGATTGAATTCAAAGGAACGGTCCGGGTTTCGCCGTTCTTAGCGAAGTGATCTTCCACCGTGACGGACTTCTGGGAGAAATCGACGTTATCCCATGTCAGAGTCATACCCTCAGATTGCATCCTCAGTCCGGTATTGACGCCGATAAGAACGGCAGACCGCAAGGGCTCCTTTGCCTGGTTCAAAAGCGCGGTTTCTTCGTCTTCAGTTAGAAACCGGATTCGCCCCCGACTTTCGGGCGCCATCTGAAACCGTTTCACGGGATTTTCGCCCTCATACTTTTTCCATCGGATGCAGAGGTTATACAGCGTCCTCAGCCGTGAAAGCTCCCGGTTGACTCCTACCTTCGCCCCTTCGGAAAGCCGCTTCTGCTTGTACTTCTCGATCAGAAACGGGTGGATCTCCGAGAGCTTCTTGCCCCCGAAATACTCTTTCAGGCGGCTCATGATGCTCTCATAGCCTCTGAAAGTCTTCGGCCGCTTATTTGCCTTCGCCCAGGATAAGAACTCCTCTGAGGCCTTCTCAAAGGAAATGTCCCTCTTTCTTTTCGCTATCCCGGCCTCTCCGCCCAAAATCGCAGCCCGCTTCAAGGCGGCGATCTCCTTCGCCCTGGTCCGGGTGATTCCCTTTCCGAGGCTCAGCTGGTACCGCTGGCCATTGATACGACAATCCAGGCGCCAGACTGAGCCGCGCTTAAATACTGCGTCACCTTTACGTGCCATGATTGCCCTCCAGGGGCCCCGAAGGGCCCCGGTTGAATGGTTTATTCCGGAAAATCGTTCTGTTCGCAGATCGCCTTGAGCCTCTCGACCGCCGGCCGGATCAGTCCGGCCAGCTCCGCGGCTTTCATGCACGGGCCGGCCTCCATGGCGAAATTGATAGCCGACTCGAGGCTAGTATGCAGCGTCACCCGGATTTCGGATAAGGCGTCGTTCGGGACCAGTGTCATCCCTTCCGGGGCATTGTTTCTTGTGGGTTTTTGCGGTTCATCCGAAATGGGTTTAATGGTAGATTTTTTCTCAGCCATGCGTCCTCCTATCAGGATGCAGGGTCAGGAATCGGTAGCCGCGCTAACGGTTGCCGGTTCCGTTCTCTGCAGGTTATTTCTTCTGTTTTTTCTCTGCCTTTACTACGTAGCCTTCTATCATTTCACGCACAACCTCGCTCATGTCTTTGCCTTCCTGGACACAAACGATTTTGAAGCGCCTGTGAAGATCTTCGGGTAACAGCAGATTGTATCGTGTCGTTTTCATGCTTCATATATATCAATGAATCGATGAATTGTCCACTATTATTTTTCGGAAAATTTTTATCTGGCCTTGCGGGTGAACATTGCATGTATTCAAGCTCAAAGAGTGGCCGGTTTGAAATCCTGAAGTTATACCCTCCAAATAAAAAAGCTCCCGAAGGAGCCCTGTATTTTGTAATATGTTATGTCCTATCTAGTTTCTGTCGCGAAACTCATGAATTATAGGAAAATATTGCAAGATCGTATTTGTAAGTCCTCTAGAATCAATACAGTCATTTTCCTCCGTCATGAAAATACCGCGTTTCGCGACAGAAACTATCTAGGTTGGATCGGGATAATATTGTTCAATTAAGCCAATAGCACGTTCGATAGTAAAGGATTCTGATTTACCATCAACACATAGATTAATGTTGTCTATATCATCCTTCCATTGTTTACGTATTTTGTCGGCCTTATTATCAGAAAGATTATGAATATTGTAATGACAATCATCGCCGCTTGCAGTTCGATTTTGAATAGCTACTGGTGGATTATCAGGATATCTTTGTTGGAGATCTTCTAAAGTAAAGTTCCAGTATGCTAATGGCTCTTGGATTGCATTGCTGTAAAAGCGACTAATATGATTGCATATAGAGCCACTTACTGCGCATGCACAATCGGAGTTAAATACTGAAATACCGCCCTTTCCATCTGGAGTTGACGAAATGTCAGCTGGTCTTTCCGAGTTTCTAAGGACGACGTCTCGGAATCTCCCTCTATTTCTATCAAATAGTCGTAAGTCGAGAAATCTGGTAAATTCCATTCTCTGTCCTGGATCGATTTTAAGCGCAAAAGCTGAGAATTAACATCATGTAAATCAGCATTCCTAATAGGTTCAATAACATTTTCAAAATCAAACCCAATACCGGTTTCTACTAGTAGATCAAATCTACATGCATCAGCGTGAATAGAAACTTCGACTTTATCCTTGCCGGCATAGAACGCAACGGCACAACCGCCATCCAGGTTAGGAAAAACATCGGCTTTAAGTTCATATATTGAAGCAATCGTAATAAAACTTTCGGCAAGCTCCGTCGATTCTTTTGAAATGGGCAAACCTTCTCCCAAACTCCAACCGGGAGGCATTTCTGTCATCCTTTTAAGCTTTTTTATTGATATTTGCCTGTTTTTTTCTTGGTTACTGCTTGTACTCAGGATTATTGCTTTGGCTCGGTCTTGGTTCATATTTTTCTCGTTTAAAAACTCTATCTAGATCTTCGGTTGTTTGAATCTTCTGATTAGTAGTTTTTTCCCAGAAATCGACAAGCCCTCCGAGTTTCAAGACCAATGTTTTCGCAAGAGTAAATGACATGTTAATAACTGCCACTGGTTTTCCGAAACGTTGTATCACTATATAAGTATCTGAGTTCCCCATACCGATACTAAATCCGTTTCCGTAGATTTGAGGTGCGCCAACTTCTAATGCTATATCAACCGGCGGAGGCGCTTTTTCTACTTTTTTTCCGTTTTCTGATTCCATAATTTATCCTAATTATACGATTGACCACTATTTAGGTTCGTATTTTAAATGAATTAGGTTGCAGTATGTTTCATGATTTATGCTTATTGTTAAGGATAAAGATATTTAACTAAGTTTACAATTTTTTCTTAGTGAAATGCGGATAAAGAATATCTCAAAATTTTCCTTAATACTACAAGTCTTTTTATCTTTTCAATGAATCTCATCCCTAGTTGTGTAACTTGCCCCCTGAACTTCTGGATCAATTTTCCACAATTCTTTGATTGCCCGGAGGATTTCAGCCGACATTTCGCTAGCGTTGCCAGAAACACTTGAACGTCGGGCAATCCTCGCGGGCGACGTCAATTTTATCCCGGTATCCCTTGACTTTTAACAGCATCGTGATTTTCCTCCGGCTTCTTTGGCTAGTCGGCGATCGGTGGATTCTGAGTGGTCCGCCCGTTTACCATTTTGGTGGTAAACGGGCTTTTCGTTCCCCTTCATCAAGCTTGAAAGCTGCCGCTCCTTCGCCTGCGCCCTGTAGATTTCCTCGCGGACCTTGACCAATTTAACGCGAAAGTCCGGCATCTTGTGCGGCTTGCTTCCTTGTAACTTTAGGGTCGTTGCCGTCCCTAATGTTTTGATTTGCTCCGTGTGCCTTTTCGATCTCTCGAAGCAATATCCCGCAGCGCCGGATAGCCGACGCCTGGTTGCCGTTGAAAGCCCGTTGCATCCGATACCGGCCGGAAAGGAACTGAAGGAAAACCAGGTACTGCCGGGCTACAACAGGATCATGGTCACTTCTTTGCTCCTGAAGCTCCCGCCAGCACTCCGGGCAGAAATGCCAGGTCTCCGCCCAGCCCTCAGCGCCGGAGGGCCTGGTCTCCTCAAACAATCCCTCCGAAGATCCGCAAATAGAACAATGCATGCCGCCTCCCTGGTGTATAATCTTGGAAAGCGGAGAAGATGAAAGAAGAGCCCGGAGGCGTGACGGTTTCCGGGCCTTTTTCTTACTACGGCAGTATCTCCATCGTGAAGGATAAATAATACAGATCGCCGTTGTTGGCCGAATACGTCGGCCCCTGGCCGTCCCCGGTAATGATCCGGCATTCGATGGATGCGTCCGTGCGGTAGTGTGTCCAGCTGAAGCGATAAATCCGCTGCAGCGTTGTATTGAAGAACGTATCAAAGATCGCCGTCTGCGCCTTCGTGAGCCACAATCCTACGCTTACCCTGTAGGGCGCGATGCTCACCAGCCGGCGAAGCTTGACCGGGCCCGGCGAACGAAAGCGCATGACGTCGCCCTGCAGCTGCTCGTCGTATGCTTTTGCCAGCGGCTTCTGCGGAAGCGTCGCCGGCCAGGCTGCTATTGCCATTGTTTACCTCTTGACTGATTGATATTAGTCCAACCTCGGGAAATTGGGGTGCCCGCATTTCGGGCAGCTCCAGGTGAGCTCCCCCGACAGGCTCCAGTCCGCCTGCCAGGTCCGGGGATCGAACGGCGCATTGCAGGCCTCGCAGTCGAACGGATGCCAGTGCGGCTCCCGGGAATCGGTTTTAAGGCTCCGTTTAGGCTCCTTCATACGGCCCCCTTATGTTGGTATGGCCCTGAAAAGTGACGTTCGAGTTCGCCTGTTTTCGGCCTGTCTTCGCCTGTTTTCGGGGCTTCTACGCAGCTATGCGTCCAGGTTCAAGACTGTCCGCTGACTCTTGAGCCATTCGACGAAATCCCGTTCAATGCGGGATCCCCCGCCAAAAAACATTGCCTGTACGGCCCTAGGAGGCGCGATCTCCCGGAGACCCTTATAAAACCATTACCCTTTTTTCGTTCGCCGGCGGACCGCCAGCTCAATGAGAACGCCCACCGTTGTAACGAAAATCACGAATGCGATTCCGGCAAAAACCATTTCTGTCATGATGTCCTCCGTTTTTTTGCGATGTGCGAACGTAGCTCGGCGTCCGTCGCGTGAATCAAACTTTGTAGCTTGGTTTTTTTTGCGTCCAGGCCGTAATGCCTAATCAGGTCGCTCTTGACCCAAAGAAGCGCGCCGACGCTTTCAGCCTGGTCGATTATCGACTCGACCCAATCGAGCGGCGGCCAAAAAACAGGGAAGCTGCCCGACGGCTCGCGCGGAAATATCATGAAGCCATCGAAAATCGCCGGCCCTTTGAATACCAGGCGCTCGAGAAGCGGGCTGCAGGCCGCGATCCTGAACGGGGAATTGACCTGGGGCATGTACTCTTCGGCGATTTTAAGCCGCGCCACGGTGTCAATGCTCGTGGCCACTGCGGTATTGTCGGGATAGCCGATCTCCGAGGCCCGTTTCGGGCATTTAGTACAAAAAAAGTACCACCACCGCGGAGTATCGCGGATAACGTCCATGGTCGCTGAAATCCACTCGTCGGGTACGCCGTCACAGAAAAAGTCGCCCAGGGCGGCGACGTAAATGCGCCAGGCCCGATGCCCGAAAATCGGCCGGGATCCATAGGGCGCATTCAGGCGGCCAGGATGAAATTTCGGGGCCCAGGTGCCCTCTTTCTCGATGGTAAAATCTTTTACCCGGCAATACGGACAGCCGTTGGTGCAACCTGAAATAATATTCCAGTAAAACGGCATCAAGCCCTCAAACGTATTGGACCTCTCGAACTCTTTGTTCGGGTCGATGCAGCTGCGATCCCGGACCGGCAGCAGGGAAATCATAGGGCCGGGGGCCTGGCTTTTGCTGCAATTCGAGCCCCGATAAGCCGGAGCTATGCCCAGATACTCACGCATTTTCAATTCGGTTTCCTCTCGTCGATTTCCTCGTCTGAAAAATCGTCATCCCAGAGCGGCAGCCGGCGCTGGATCGCGGCGTGAAGGGATTTCATGACTTTGGTCTGCGCGATGACCGCATCCGCGAGCAGGTTTAAAGCCTCTGCAATTTCCTTTTCGAGCGTTTTCTTTACCCCCATCGCCGCCCCCAGTCCTCGGGCGCCGCCAGATTGTGATCCTCGATGCCCTGAAACTCGCGCGACTCCCGACCGATGGGAAATGGACTGCGCGCCTTCGGTTGATTCAAAACCTTCAAGCCGATACCGTGCTGCCGCTCCCGGTGCTTCGCCATCATAGCGGGATCGCTGTAGACGGTTTGACAGTTGTTGACGCCGCAACGGCCGGTTGCAGGTAAAACGTCCGCTTCCATTGCGGGCGCAGCGGCCGGGGTTTCGCGTGGAACCGGGGTTTCTGCCGGCGAGGTTTCAACTTCTTTTGGCCTGGCATCGGGCGTCTCCGTTGGATCACGGTTTTTGATTTGCTCTTTCAACTGATCGTATAAAAAAGTCATGACTCCTCCCTCCCAGGTGCGGGAGCCCCGGAGCAGACCGAAGACTCCCGCGATCCCCTGTACGGAGGAACAGGGGAAAATTAAAAAATCCAGCCGCTGCCGAACCGCTCCGAAAAATCCGGGATCCGGCGATCTTCGCGCCGCACGGCTTCCCCGGCCTCCGGGGCCCGTAAAAACTGAACGCCGTGCACTTCGGAAATCACCGCCTTCGGATCGGCCGGGAACGTCACCAGCGAGATTTCCCATAGCCGGACTTCCTTGACGTGGCGGATGGTTTCCTTGTTTTCCGTCTCTTCCATTTCCCACTTGATGGGATCGAAGCCGATGGACAAAGAATCAAGGACGCCGTCCTTCAGGAGGGTGTATGCGTCCTTGGCGTCGCCCGTATCAGAGAGACGGCCGCGAAGGAACAAGCCCGCCCGGGTCTCTTTCAGCTCGATCGGGCGCCCTACGGGCCGGCCGGTATCATGATGGAGCAGCAGCTTGATTCTGGAGCCGTCCGTCTGCAGGGTTTTCGTGAAGGCGCCGGGCTCGATGATGGTGGGCATCCAGCTCTGCACCAAACTGCCGAAGACGGAGGCCATGCCTGAAAACTCCATGCCGTCGGCGCCGTCGCCGTGGACCTCCAGCCTTGTCAGCAAATCAAATGTTTCTTTGGCCATTTCCTAGCTCCTTGTTCCGATGCGGAAAGTGTCGAGCCGGCCCTCGAGGTTGCGGGCCTGGTCGATCAGATCGCCGAATCCCGCAAAACTGCCGGTTGATGCAAATCTCTCTGCCTCGGACTCGCGGTTGGCAAAGTGGATGGTATCCCGGCCGAACTGCAGAACGTGACGCAACTCGTGCAGGACTGTATCCGCGAAGGCATCGAGAGTCGTGTCGACGCCGAGGAAGATTTTTGTTTTGGATGCGCAGCCCGCCATCGGCGAGCTCCGGAACGTGGCATCGGAATAATTAGCGCCACGAAAATAATGGATCTCCGGCTGCGCAATTCCGTTTTGAGCGCAGAAACGCTCCGTTATTTTTTCCGCCAAGCTGCGCCGGGCGAAGCTGATATCGTCCGGGTGAAGCTCCTTATAAAGCACTGTGTCCATTTTGCAATCTCCTTTCCGAAATTAGTGACCGCCGCCGTTGCCGCTGTTGCTCGCGGAGGATTTGCCGACGCCCTTGGAAATTCCGCGCCGGTCCGGATCCGTTAAACAATCCTGGCTTACCAGGCTGGTCGCCCGGGCAAGGTTCGGAACGCTTTCAATTTTCGCGCTCACAATCGACTCCGATTTAATGTTTGTTTCTTTTCCCATTCCATTTCTCCTTTCCGTTCAAATTACGAACTTAGTTTCTCTTCGATCCGCTCTTTGACGGCTTCGCCGAGGTGCTGGGAGCTCGCCAGGATCAAAAACACGCCGTCGGGCACAATCCCCTGGCCGCGGAGGCAAGGCGTATCCCGAAGCTTGACGAAAAGCTCGACGGCTTCACTCAGTCTGGACTCATACTCGTCGCAGAGCTTGTTGATCCCCGTGGCCTGGTCGGCAAGTTCCTTTTTGTGCCGCGCTGCCGCCTGGAGGGCTTCAACGTCGGAGAGCGCGGGCTCCAGGATCTTGAGGCGGCCGTCGATTTCCTCCTGGCGGGCCTGCGCTTCGCGCTCCTCCTGGGTATCATCGTAAAATGCCCGCTTCAAGCGCCGGGAAATCAGCTTGGATTCCCGCGAAAGCGATTCGAATTCGGTTCTGATCGGCTCAATGTCCAGGGTCGAAAGCTCCAGGTCCAGACCCTCGAGCGAACGGTCGATGTCTTCGACTTCCGACTTCGCGGTCTCGAACTCTTGCTCGACGTGGGCGTGCCAGTTTTTCGCCGCCTTCGGATTCGCAGCCTGGTCGCCATTTTTCTTTCGTTTTTCTTCTCGTTCCAAATCGCCGGCCGCGCGTTTCAGCGCAGCCTCCGCGCGGGAAAACTCCTTGGATGAATCCCGGCGCCGCTTCCGCAAGGCGGCCTTTTCCGAGAAAAGCGTCAGGGCCTTGCCGATAACGTCCGGCTGGGGCTCCGGCTTTGTGACTTCCTTCAGTGCTGTTGCCATGATTTTATCCTCCTATAGGATGTTAGAATTTTAGCCAGTTTCTGAAAATCGTCCGCCCGGGCATCAGGCCCATCGGCTGGTAATAATCTTCCGCATCACGATAATACGGGATCGGCCGCCAGTTGCTCTCCCGAGGACCGTCATCTACATGCGCACGGTCGAAATGCCGCTGCTGGACTACCGGGTCCGAATAAAACGTCCCGCAAACCGGGCACGGCTGCGTAACGTCGAACACAAGCTCGCCGTCATGCTCCGGATCAGGCCGGGGCTCCGGCTTGAATTCCTTTCCACTGACAAGTGATTTGATTGCTCGGATCCAGCTCATGATATGTGTATGTCTCCCGGTCTCGTGTGAAATGCCTTCGTAGCCGCCAGCGCCGCCTGGGCAAGCGCGACAACCACGTCGATCTTGTGACTTGCCTTCTCCTTCGCGATCCGCCAGCCGCGGGTGGTCTCAATCGCAACCGCCTGGCCGACTGACTTCCGGAGCCCGGCATCCGGATAAACAACCAGGTTCTTGTTCTTCAAGAGGTCGTAAAGATTGCTCGACGCCTCCGTCAGGTTCGGAACCGTCTGCGGAAACTCCTGCATCCGAAGGCCCTTCCTCTGAAGCCGTTGACTAACGGCAATCAGCTGATATGGATCGAACCGGATCTCCCGAACGTGAAACCGCTTGTTCAGGTCCAGCAGCGTGTCCTCGACGCATGATTCAAAGTCCAGCGGCTCGGCCTTTGTCGGTTGGAAAACAAAGTGATTGACCAGGATAACCTTCTCCAGATCGCTGTCGTACGTCACGCAAACGATTGCCGTGCTGTCCCTCTTTACCGAGGCATCCACTCCGATCCAGACGTCCTGGCGGCGATCCTCAAGCAGCGGCTCATAGTCGTAAACGCAGGCATCCCACCAGCCCATGTCGATGAACGTGCTTTCCGTTGTCACCCAGCGGTTCTCGATCATGCGCATGTAGGCGTTCGGCCGGAGCTGCTCCCGCATTTGAAGCTTCCAATCCGCCGTCTGCCAGGGCGCCCGGCACTCGTGCGTCCAGAACATTAACATTCCGGGCTGGGCGTACAGGTCCGGCGCGATTTCTTTTCCCTTGAGCCCGCGCTTGTAAAGCTTCTCGAGTAGCTCGCTTTCGCCCTCGAAACCGGCATAAGTCACGGTCAACCTGCAGGCGATCTTCCGGGTAGGCGGCGGAACCATTTCATCCCAAAGCCTGACGGACCGCTCCGACGTGTATCCCCACAGCTCGTCAAACACAGAAATCGTCGGATTCGCGCCGGCGGCCCCGGTATAGTCGGAGGCCAACGCCCGGATCTCGCCCCCCGTCGAAGGGAATATGATCTTACTTTGATAAATGTCCGCCGAATCCCGGAGCAGCGGCGATGTCTTGATTATCCTGGCGGCTGCCTGGAATGCGCGGCTCATGGATTGTTCCAGGTCGTTTGCAAGAACATACGCCTCGGCGTAAAGTCCTCCCAGGACTACGGTGGCGTAAATGAGAATACCGGCCCCCAGCGCCGTCTTGCCGGACTTCTTAGGCGCCGCAAACACAAGCTCCGGGTACTTCATGCGGCCATCGGGTAGCAGGGCAAAGGCCTCCCTGAGAAAAGCCCTCTCCGCCCCGTACAGCTCAAAGGGCTGGCCGGTCTCGGGATCCCGCAGCACTTCCGCGAAGAACACAACAGGATCCTTTTTCAGGTCGTTGAGCTGGGTCTCGGTTATCATCTCGAGGCTCCCGCAAGCATGGCCGCAAGATCCACCGGCTTCTGTCCGTTCCCGCTTCCTATCCCGAGACGCTCAAGAATTCGGACCAGGCTATCGGCGAGCACTTGACGTTCCCTAAGCGCCGGCAGGATCGCCCTGTGCTTGACGCTCACTACGGAAGGTTGATTGAGCAGGTAGTAGTCTACGCTCTCGATAAATAACCTGGTCCGGACTGCAAGGTCCACCAGCGCCTTCTTCTCGGGGTTACAGGCCTCCTCTCCACCGAGGTCCGTGAACAACTCACGGCGCCAGGCAAGCAGGGCCTGAGCCGCCGCTGTCCGCTGGTCGATTGCCTGCAGTCCGCGAAGCTTTACCTTGGCTTTCAGCGAGTTTAATCCGGTCCTGGAATAGGGGCGTTTATCGGTCATTTTTATAAAAATCCCCTGTGAATTTCACTTCACTTTAAAATGCGGCCTTATAAGTTCCTTGTTTTTAATGGCTTACAAAGCCGCGCATCTGCCTGTTAGACTTTCGCCCTACCGCGACGGGATCGATTGCAGGGCTTCAAGAGGCTTAAGGCTGGATCTTTTGCCCCGGTAATCTCGTATCTTTTTTCTGTGGACAATTGGACAGACTCCCCCTAAAGGGGAGAGTTGTCCGTCCAATGATTATTTTTGGACAAGATATTGGACAGTTGTCCAATGCCGTAAAGTATTAATTTGCCGTAACATAGAGCAATCCAGCCTGAAAGTATTGGACAACAAATTAGTGTCCACAGATTTTGTCCGATTGGACAACTTGTCCAATGGCTCCGAATTATCCTGTAACTCGTTGTAAAAGCGCAACTTTGCCACCTTCCAGCAGAGTGAACAATTTTCCATTCCTACGGACGGCTTTGTAGATGGAATCCGGCTTTGTGGAGGCTTCCTCCGCAACCTCCTTAACGGTCATTGCCCCGCCTTGGAGAATCTTTTTCATGCGGTCCCGTAGACTCATTGTGTCTGCTAGTGCAGGGGTGTCTGCCGGATCGGATTTTGTGATGATTGTGGCGTCGGTGAATGCGAGGGTATATCCCGATGGAGGGAGTAGAGCTCCGAGATTCGCCTTGCGGTTAAAGATCCCTACCGAAAGCGCATTACCCCCCGTTCCGGTTTCTACCGCCTGAAAGAAATAGGTAGCCCGGGCCGAGTTGTGCCAGAAAACAGAGCCGAACGGTTTCTGGTCGCCGCCGTCCTGCTTGGAGATATGCGCAACGGAAAGCGAACCGACATTGATTCTACGGACCGCCTGAAAGTATTTGTTCGCGACTTCTGCGGCCTCGGGCGCTCCATCGCATGCGTACGCGACGCTATCGTAAGCGGCAAACTCGATCCGGTGATCGCGAGCAATCCGCGTCAATCTATCGCACTCGTAATACAGCGGCCTGTTGCATCGGGCATAAGTTATTAATGGCATGTTGGTACCGAAGAGCCTTTCCAGTCGGTCCCTGTGATCCGGGCCGTCCAGCTCCCAATCGAACAGGGCGACACGCAAGCCTTGCTGAGCAAGTCGGCCTATTAAATGAAGTGCTATGTAACTCTTTGCGGATCCGCCATCGCCGAAAATTATTGTCGGGTGTCTGCGTGGAAGGACCAACCTGTCAATATGGATTGCATCATCGGGGCCAGGTCTCTCCAGCGTCCGTAAGTCCACTGCGGGCTGGCCGGCACGGTCTGCATCGATAACCTGCTGGCAAAGCTCCTCCAGATAGTCACCCCAATCCAATTTATCGATTTTTGCCCGCTTTGCTATCAATGAAGCCCGTTCGCTTCGGGCTCGCGCTGAAGATAAATTGAAGGTAGCCGAATGGAGTATGCCGTCGTGCGTCGGGAGTCCGGGAAGCTCGGATCTTACGATAAGCTCAGCCGATAACTCGCCGCGGTCCCGGCGAAGCCGATCAATCTCAAGGGTCGTGGCGATCTCCGGAATTGACAATTTGTAGCGATCTTCAGCTAAGGTTTCAAATTCGTGCTTCTTTGCGGGGAGCGCCCGGATATCGTCCGCTGCTTCCGTAAGATCCCGCACGGCCCCAGACAGCTCGCCGTTGCCTTCAAGCGCTGCCAATCGGAGATTCTCGGCTGCGGACAGTAGCTTTCTTTCTTTGGCAAGGCGGACTACTTCTCCGGCATAATGCTTGACGTTCGCGGCTCGTGGGATTCCGGCGCTCAGGTCGAGGATAAACGATCTGCCGATGTCGGCATCGCCCAGGGTCTTTTCCAGCGACAGCGCGTCAATCGCAATGCCCCGGCCCGCCATGTCGACCAGGGCGCGAAAAATAGCCCGGTGCTTTTCGTCGTACAGGTGCCCGGGATCCAGTCCAGCGGAAAGGGCTTCGGCGAGGGGTTCTGTTCCGAATTCGATAACAGCCCCGAGAATAACGCGCTCGGCTTCCCGGTCGTAAAGGTTGCTCATCGCGACACCACTTTCAAGGCCCTGCAGTGCAATCGCAGAATGGCCGATTCAACCTGCCGAAGCCGAAATTTCGCGGCGATAGCCAACGCCTGAGCAACAAATTTGTGCCATAAACGATTGATTCGCGGGTGTTTTAGTGGTAGCATGCGATTATTATTTTGATTTTTGGCCGGTTGCCCGCCGGCCTTTTTTGTTTTTTGCATATCACTCTCTTTGCCTTCCCTGCCGCCGCCCGGGCACAAATCAACCCTGAAGTCTCTTTTGTTTTTGTTCAATCCACTCAGTAAGTCTGCTTAGCGCACTTTGGGCAGTCGGATCGTCGTCAAGGATGCGTTCCAGTTGGAGTATCGCCAGATCAACATATTGACCTGCGCGCTTTACGGGAAGCCTTTCTTTTGAGGCTGTATTGGTTGGCTTGTCCTGGGACCCCATCGTCATGACAGGCTGCTGCTTCTCCTGGTCGATCTTTTTTACCGCTGCTGATACGGCAACTTGCCCGGAATCCACGGCTGCGATCAACTCCTTGTCGCCGGTGGCGATCACCTTCTTTGCGGACGAAACCAATCTGGGAGAAACATT
>JAFGAO010000155.1 GCA_016933615.1 Acidobacteriota bacterium | reverse complement strand
TGCAATAAAGTATAGTATTTCTCAGTAAATCTTTGCACAATAGAGCCGGCCGCAAAATGTGAAATTATTTTTGCGCGAGCCCTTAGGGCTTTCTTTATATGCGCAATGAAGCCGGAGCCCGTGCCGCGAGTCACTTTTTCGCCACGATGCAGTAGAATCCCGGTTCGTCGATAAACGCCTCGATGCGCAGGGCCGCGCGCTCGAACAAAGCACGCATTTCGGATTCGCACGGCAGGCGGTCGTGCATGACCGCACGGCACGATTCATGGTGCCTATTGATTCCTTCCGAGGATTCGAAATGAGCGACGACAAACGTTCCGCCCCGCTTCAAAATGCGGGAAAGGTTTATCATTGCGCGCTCTTTGTCCTGAAAATGCGGGAAGCAGGAGAAACAGAAAACCACGTCGCAGGACTCGTCCTCCAGGGGCGCTTCCGCGACATCGGCGACGATGAAACGTATGTTCTCCTCCCTGTGAAGACCTCTGTTGGTTTCGATCATCCTCTCGGCGTAATCCAGTTCGTACAGCAGTCCCTTGCCTGTTATCCGCTCGAGCACCATGGGAACAAGCACTCCCGACCCGCAACCGGCATCCAGAACCGTATCCCCGGCCTTCAAGGGCAAGATTGAAAAAAGGCGGTCGAAATCCTTCCGGTGCCGCTCCAGGCGCCCGGTCTCCGGGTCCCGGTACCATGTGTCCAGCCATGATGCGGCGCTGTCGTTAAAAAACTGTTTTCTCGCCCGGTAGATTTCTTCGTGTGTCCTGTTCATAATGCGGATTCCTTTGAAAGCGTTTGCCGGAAAGACGCTTCGGAGAAAATGCGTAGGCCACAGCAAAAATCAACGTAGCCACAAGCACGACGGATGCCCCGGAGGGGAGATCAAAGAGATAGGAAATCAGCAGCCCGGCGACGCAGGCGCCGATTCCCGCACCTGCGGCGATCAGGAAAAAAACCTTGAGATCATAGGTCAGCTGCAGCGCGGTCGCCCCCGGCTGAATGAGCAGCGCGAAAATCAGCAGGCCGCCGACCGTCGACAGGTTCGACGACACCACCGCCCCGGTCAGAAGAAGCAGCGTGTAATACACGGCGCGTTCCGGCACCCCGCTAGAGGCAGCCAGTTTCCGGTGGAAAAGAACCGCACGGATTTCCTTGAAAAAAGAGATGATGAAAACCAGGAGGACGGCCGTGATGATCGACAGAATCACGAGATCCGCGCGGGAAAGCGACAGCAGGTTCCCCCACATCAGGCTCAGGGCGCCGGCCTTGGTCCTGGTGAGAATCCCCATGCCGAGAAATGCGATTCCCATCAGCAAGGAAAAGAAAATACCCAGCATATTCTCAGGCGCCATGCGCGATCGATCGGAAACGGGGCCGAGCGCCCCCGCCACAATCAGACATAAGACGAATCCGCATACAACCGGGTTGAAACCGACCAGCATGCCGACGACGGCACCCGCCAATGCGGCATGGGACATCGACACGCCGATCAGCGGAAGGCGCATAAGGACAATAAATACCGAGAGAAGCGAACAGCTCAGTCCGCAAAGGATGCAGGCGAAAAGAGCCCGCTGCACCGGCAGATAGGCCAGGCCTTCAAGAAAATTCTCAACCAAAGGATACGAACCTCCTCCCGTTGCGCTCGAAAGTCTCGAGAGAATATTCAAAGAGTCCGCTCAACATGGGGCCCGTCAAAGCAAGGTCAATATCTCCATCAAAGACAACGCGTCCGTGATTTACAAAGACCGCCCGCCGCATGCATTTGGGAAGCAGATTGAAATCATGGGTGATGTAAAGCACCGCCATCGATTCCCGTTCGTACAGATCCGATATCAGATTCAACACCTCCATCTGAACGGCGATATCCAGATTCGATATAGGCTCGTCCAGCAGGAGAATCTCCGGCCGCTGAATGATGGCGCGCGCCAGCGATATCTTCTGCCGCTCTCCGCCCGATAGATGCCCGAGCGGCCGGCGGGCAAGGTGCGCAATGCGCATCATCTCCAGCAATTCCATCGCTCTTTCGCGCTCGGATTCGCCGGGAGACCGGAAAAAGCCGGCACGGCCATAGGCGCCGGTCATGACCGCTTCCATTGCAAGAATCGGGAAGGACGGATCGATTTCAAATGATTGCGGAACATAGCCGACGCGCATTCGGGTTTCGCGCGCGCGGTTGCAGGATTCGGCGTGGCCGAAAAGCCGCAACAGACCGTCGAATTTCTCGAATCCGGAAACAACGTTCAGCAACGTTGTCTTTCCCGCTCCATTGGGGCCGATGATGCCGACAAACTCGTTGCGGGACACCCGGAGGTTGATTCCGTCCAGCAAAACGCGGTTGGACTTTCTGACCGACACCCCATCGAGTTCAATAACCGGCGTATGCATCACTTGGTTTTCAGTGCAGCCAAAACGGCATCCACGTTATCGCGAAGCGTCGCTGCATACCCTTCTTCCGAAGGGAAGTTGGAAAAGATTACATGAGGCACTCCCAGGGCTTCCGCGATTCCCTTCCCGGCCTCGGGACCGGACTGAAGATTGTCCAATATCATTGCAACCTTTTCCTCCCTGCCGATTCTTATGAGCGACACGATCTCTTTTGCAGAAATGGATTCAGGCCTGCCGTATTCCCCCACAACCCGCAAACCCATCCATTGCAGCGGCTCCCTCAGCATCGAGGATCCGATAACCGCACTCCGGGAAACGCCCGCGCGCTGCATTGTATCACCGAGATCCCCGCCCGTCTCCGTCACTTTTTGAACCGCGCGCTCGCGCCCTATGTCGATCTGTCGCTTAAACGCCGGGAAACGCTGGGCCAGCCTGTCGGCGAGAATATTCAAACCGGCTATGTAGGAAGGCGGCGCCATCCAGTTGCGGTCCTGCGCGTCGATCAGCAGTTCCCTGTCGGCGTCCATGTCCGTACGCTGCATAAAGGGCATGTCGATGAAGGACACGACAAGGTCCGCTTCCTTCACTTTGACCAGATCCGAAAGCTTGATGTCGTAGTGGCCGGGGCATTGCCCGGGGGGCAGGATCGCGGCCACCGTGAAGAACCCTGCAGGCAGCAACGACTGGCACATGCCCGATAAGATGGTGTCCGAGGTCGCGATGCTTTTTACGCCGTCCGCCTCCGCCTTTGGCGCGCTTCTTTCGCAGCCCGCGAAGAGGGAAGCGAACAGCAAAAAAAGGACAACCGCCGACGGCCTGTTTTTTCGCGACATTTTCAATTCCTTACCGGAGCCGTGATTGAAAATCCGGCGGGCCGACGGGCTCCGGTCGCCCGGCCGGCGGGGAGGGATCGCCCGGGCGACCCCTCCCCGCGGAGGGCATACGCCGGAAGGGAGTCTATTGGAATCGTACCTTGAGCCCGCCGATGAAATGAATCCCGGGCATGTCGTATCCCGTGGCATATTGATAGCAATCGTCGAACAGATTGTTCACGGCAATGTAGATCTCCGAATTCTTCATGCCCCACGCCGTCCAGTCAAAGCTTCGGCTCAATCTCAGATTGACCAGCGCGCTGTCGTCCAGCCGGAGGTTTTCGTTGAGATCGGCGAAACTGAATCCCTGGGTGCGGAAACTGGTGCTCGAAAATACCCCGTGCAGGTGCTGAAAATCCGCATGCAGCCGGTATTTTTCATAAAATCTCCAGTCGGCGCCGGCTTGCAGCTGAAAGCTCGGAGTATAAGGCAGCCGGGAGGTTGCAAGGCCGTCGTATCCCGTGGCTTCGGAATCCAGCCAGGTGGCGCCGGCAAAGAGATCGAGGTTCTGCAACGGGGTCAAGACAGCCGTGACCTCCAGCCCGTCGATCCGGTATTCGCCGATCGGATCGTTCCACTGTGCGGGGATGGGCCCGAACATGTAAGCCCGGAAGCGGTCTCTGCCCTCGTCACGGAAGAGCGTCACTCCCATGGACGCCCTCCCGGGCAGGTTGTGCGTCAGGCTGATTTCGAAATGGTCCACCACTTCCGGCCTGATCGCGGACCAGTACTGCCCGGGATCTTCCACGGTCGAGGAGTCGATCACCAGGGCCTGCAACACCGCGGGGCTCGGATAATTGGCTCCCCTGGCGTAATTGAAGGCGAAGTCGGTCTCATTCCAGCCCACTACGATGCCCGCCTGCGGGGAGAATGCGTTTTCGAACTCATTGTGGGCGTAATAGCGGAATCCCGCCGACGGGATCACATGGAAGCCCGGGGAACGGCCCATCATCTGGCTCAGGGCCGCATAGGGCGATAAGAGCGTTATTTCCGGAAAATTCCAGACCCTGACCGCCCGGCCGCCGTTGACCCCGGGGACCACTTCGCCGCTGTTTGTCCTTTGGGTGTTCGTCAGATCCGCGCGGTCCAGATCCGCTCCGACAATCAGCTCGCCTCCTTCCCACAGGCCCATCTTTTCCTTCGCCCGGACACCGTACAACGCAATTTCCTGCAGCGAGGAAACACCGCCGCCGGCGTAAGGAACGCCGTTACTCAATTCCTGCCGCAAATCGAAATCCGTGCCGTTCCAGTAGGCCTTGACGAATCCTCCGCAGCTGTCGTAGCGGTGGTTCAGCGTCAAGGTGGCAAACGTGGTTTCGGTGTCGAACCGCTCCGCCATGGGCCAGGCAACCCCGGGAACATCTTCGGGCATCGGCGCCAGGGTTTGGGCGTTTGCGTAGCTGGCCACAAACCTCAGTTCCCACTCCTCGCTGAGCCGGAAGCCCGTGTTGGCATAATAACCCTGCTGCTGGGCGCGGGAATGTTCCACGTGACCGTCCGTCGACGTCCAGCTCTGGGAAAGGAAGATATCGAACGGCCCGTCCCGGTATCCGCCGGTGAGCGCCTGATCGACGGTGCTGAAATTGCCCCCGCCGAGGTCCAGACCGGACGTCCACCCTTCCTGCGTCATGGTTCTGGGCAGGATGTTGATCGACGCGTAGCCGCTGCCGAACTGCGACGGCTGCGGGCTCTTGAAAACCTCTACTCCACCGATGGTGGAAACGGCCGTCCCGTCTCCCAGCACCTGGCCGTAGAGCGCCCCGAAGCGCGGCACGCCGTCGAACTCGACGGCGAAGTCGGAGCTGGGGTGGCTCGCCCCCCTGCCGCGGATGTAAACGCTGTGGCTACTCTGGCTTCCCGCCAGGTTTTTGCTCTGGAACATGACGCCCGGCACATTGCGCAGGACCGACTGGAAATCGAGCGGTTCCTGCTGCCCGATCTGGTCTTGGGTCACAAGGTTGCGCTGCGTTCCGTAACGGGTGGTGACCGGAGTCACCGGCCTTACGTCCGGATTGACGTAAGGGACTTCCGTGACTGTAATTTCCTCCATTTCGTAGATTTTATCGTCCGTTCCCGTCTGGGGGACGCTCCCGGACTGTGCAGGGCCTGCTGCGGGACACAAGAGAAAGGCCGCCGCGGCCAGCGCCGAGATCCGATTCCCGAGCAAATGCATTTTCTGTCTTCCTCCCTCTTTTGAGCAATGAGTCGTGCTCCCAGACAATGCTGGTGTTACGAATTTAGGAAACGTAACACTAACAGAAGGGGATCCCATTCGCAAGCCCAAACGATACTATTGCCGTCCGCCGCTCGACAGCCGCTGAGGCAACGGCCTCCTGCTCTGCTATTTTTCCCGTTCCGTTTCCTCCGCCCATACACCCCTTTTGAGAATTTCACGGGTGGCGGCGGAATCGGGATACTTTCGCTTCGCGGAATTCATGGCCCCGTATGGATTTTCCCGGCGACTGCCGGTCGCCGTCGGACGGTTTCTACCGAGAGATGTCCGGCGAGACCGGGCAATGGCGGTTCTCCATCTGTATTTACATGGAATCATTCAGCCGAAACCGGATGGCCAGACGCGCCCGGCAGGAAACAGGGATCCCATTTTCCAATGCGGGTTTAAATTTAGACAGCCGCACGGCTTCCAGGGCGGCTTCATCGAAGCCGTGTCCGGCCTTCTCAATCACGCGCGCTTCGACCAGGCGTCCCGATTCGTCAATTACGACGGAAAGCACGACCCTTCCTTCCCTCCCCATCCGTCGGGCATGTCTCGGGTAAACAGGCGGACTCATCTTAATGAGTTGAGGCCCCGTATCGGTTCCGATAGCCCCCTCTCTGACCCCGTCGCCGCCTGAAAGGCCGGGCAATCCCGCACCGATCGCCGCTGTTTTTCCCGTTCCGCGGTCCAAACCGCCTTCGGCGCCGGCGCCTCCGGGACCACTCCGTCCAAAAGCCAATCCATAGGAGGACGGGCTGAATGAGGGGAGGGGCATTCCCTCCCGAAGCCCGAATTCCTCCGGATCGCGCTTCGCCGGGACCCGCTCCGGCAGGGCCGGGGCGGCCGCCTGCAAAGGCGCCCCTTGGTTTTCCGCAACGGGAACCGGAGGGGGCGGAGGTTCCGGCGCAGACGGCTCCGGTTTCTTCCGATCGGGAACCGCCCCCCTGTCGGCCGACTCCCGCGCAACGCCTGCGGCCGACTCGCGCCGGCCGACAGAGGCAAGCGGCTCGCTATAGAAGCTCATCGGAGGGGAAATAAAGACGACATCCTTGATACGGGCGTCGAATTCCGTCACCCGATGCAGTCCGAGAGCGAACAATGCCGACAGGGCCATAAAGTGAAAAAGCGCCGAAACCAGCAGCGCTGTTGCCTGCCGGCGGCCCGTCGATATCCTGCCGTCATTTCCGCTGATCATGGGAGGCCATTGCCCGATAATGTTCCTTGCCGCATCGCTATAAGCGTAACACGTTTTTGTTGAATGTAACATTCGGTTTTTTGGCTTTCGGGGGATTTGCCGGTGATGCGGGGGGATCTGTTTCCCGCTTCTAAGGGTTCGCGCAAAAATAAGTTTACATTCTGGCGCGAGCCCTAAGTCCGGTATTCGAACACTTCCGCGCCATGCGTCAGCGACAGCCTGCTGCCTGATGCGGACTCTTGCGTTCTTCCAATGATCCGGGCTTCGATATCGAAGTCCGCGGCGGCCGCAATGACGGTGTGCGCCCGGCCGGATTCGCAGTAGACTTCCATGCGGTGTCCCATGTTGAACACCTTGTACATTTCCTTCCATTCGGTATTGGAAGCTTTCTGGATGGCTTTGAAAACGGCGGGAACCGGAAAAAGGGCGTCTTTGATAAAATGCACGTTCCGCCCGAATTTCAGGCACTTGGTTTGCCCTCCGCCCGTACAGTGAATCAGGCCCTTAATCAGTCCCGGGTGCGCATGGAGCAGCCTGTAAACGACCGGGGCATAGGTGCGGGTGGGGCTGAGAAGCGCCTGCCCCACCGTCATATCGGACTCAGGGAGCGGATCTTCCAGGCGATAGGGCCCGCAGTAGGTCAGTTCCGGCGAAACGCTGTCATCGTAGGTCTCCGGATACCGCTGGGCGTAATAGCGGCAGAGCATGTCGTGCCGCGCGCTGGTCAGGCCGTTGCTTCCGATGCCGCTGTTGGCCCGGGATTCATACGAAGCCCTCCCCGTCGAGGACAGCCCCACTATGGCAAGCCCGGGTTTCATGAGATCGCCCGTGATGACGTCCTTTTTTTTCATGACGGCCACCGCGCAGCTGTCGACGACCACGGTCCCGGTCAGATCGCCCACGTCCGCGGTTTCCCCGCCCCCGCCGTATATACGGACGCCGCCCTCCCGGAGCCTGCCGAGGAAACTGTCGCTTCCCCCGATCAGGGCCGCGACCACTTCGCCGGGGCAGTTCATGGCATTCCGGTTTACGGTGTTGGAAATGAGGATCCGGCCGTTTGCGCCCACGCAAAGCAGGTCGTCCAGGTTCATGACGATGGAATCCTGGGAAATGCCCCGAAAGACTGAAGGATCCCCCGTTTCCTTGTAGTGCAGATAGGCCATGATCGACTTGGTGCCGCAGCCGTCGGCGTGAATGACGTTGCAGTTCTCGGGATTCCCGGTCAGATAATCTTCGGTGATTTTACAGAAGGCATTGGGGAACAGTCCGCGCCCCAGCCCGTGCACCGCTGCGTGCACTTCGGTTTTGTCCGGGGAGACGCCCCGGGCCTGATAGCGTCCTGCTCCGTCTTCCGGGCAGGATACGATGAAGCCGCTTCGGGCCCGGGCCCGGATCAGCCCCCGGAATTCGAGCTGCCTCATGGATTTGGCCACCGTATTGGCCGCGAGGCCGCACTCTCCGGCGAGCCGGCGGATGCTCGGCAGCCTTTCGCCCGGTTCCAGCTCGCCCGTATTGATGAGGAAATGGATCTGGTCCACAAGCTGCTGGAATGCCGGGGTGGCGCTGTCTGAATCGATTTTGAGTTTCATGAATATGCCCCACTCTCGGAAAAGACAGCTGTATCACAATAATGGCACAGATATTCCGCGGAAGGAACAAGAAATTTCTCCCGGGGAAAACGTTCTAACGTTCAACTCCAGACGCTTCAACGTTTAATATTCCAAATACACAGGGTAATTGCTCAGCAAAGCCTGAGACCGGCGACCGCATTCAACTCCTGGTCCGGCGGCAGGTCCGGATCGAAGCGCTGCGCGCCCGCCGCAGCGATCATGGCGGCGTTGTCCGTCGTATAGACCGGGCTGGGGTAATAGACGGAAACCGGCCGGGCGCCTTCCCGCGGCTTTCGCGTCTCCTCGAATGTGTGCTTGAAAACTTTTCTCAAATGGCTGTTGCAGGCCACTCCGCCGACGAGCAGGATCGAGCGGGGGTGAAGCTTCTTTTCAGCCTTCCTGGTCTGGGATACGAGCGTGTCGACAATCGCCTGCTGGTAGCTTGCCACCAGGTCCAGGATGATCCGGGATATTCTGCCCCCGGAGCGGCGCGGCTTGATTCCGGCCTCCCGGATATGCCGCAGGGCCGCGGTCTTGAATCCGCTGAAGCTGAAATCCAGGCGGCCGTCGCTGATCTTGGGTATGGAGAATGCAAACCGGCCCGGATCGCCCTCGCCGGCCAGACGGTCGATTACAGGCCCTCCGGGATACCCCAGGCCCAGGAACTTTGACAATTTATCCAGGGCTTCTCCGGCGGCATCGTCCCGGGCCCGGCCCACCGGCTGATAGCACTGCGGTTCGGGAGAAAAAATGAGCGACGTGTGCCCGCCCGACACGACAAGGGCGAGAAAGGGATACTCGACATCCGGGTTTTCGATGAATGCCGAGTAGATGTGGCCCTCGATATGATTCACGGGAACGAGCGGCTTTTTTAGGGAATAAGCCATCGCCTTGGCGAAGGAGAGGCCCACGAGAAGGGACCCGATCAGGCCCGGCCCCTGCGTGACCGCGATGCCGTCGATGTCTTCATACGCTTTCCCGGCATCGTCAAAAGCTTTTCTCACGACATAGCCGATGTTGCGGATGTGCTCCCGGCTCGCGAGCTCCGGGACCACCCCGCCGAAGCTTCGGTGGGTATCGACCTGGGAGGCCACGACGTTGGACAGCACCTTGCGCCCGTCTTCGACCAGCGCAGCGGCCGTTTCGTCGCAGGATGATTCTATTCCCAACAGGAGCATCGTTTAGCCAAAGCCCGAAATATCAAAACCGGCAACAAAAAAAATAAGTTTAGCTTACTTTCAGGGGGATTCCATCCCTAGTTCGCCACAGGACGACTATTTGAAGCTTCTAAAACAGCGGCAGGTGCGCTAGACTCCATGTTTTTTGAGGGCTGCCATGATACGAACCATCGAATGGACGGAATCCGGGGTCGTGATGCTGGACCAGCGCGTCCTTCCCGGAGAGGAGACTTACCTTACCTTCACCGATTACCGCGACGTGGCCGAAGCCATCCGAACCCTGGTTATCCGGGGCGCCCCGGCCATTGGGGTTGCAGCCGCCATGGGCGCGGCTCTGGGCGTCAAAAACTCCAGGGCCCGGACCGTCGAAGAACTCGAAGCGGAATTCAAGACGATTTGCGGCACCATCACCGCAACCCGCCCCACGGCCGTGAATCTCTTCTGGGCCGTCGAAAGAATGCAATCCCTTTACGAAAAAACCAAAAGCCGGGGGCTTGAAGCCGTGCGCCGGGCGCTTGTCGAAGAAGCTCAGGCCATGCATCGCGAGGACGTCGAGGCCAACAAGGCGATGGGACGATTCGGGCAGGCGCTTTTCCCGGACGAAGGGTGCATCCTGACCCACTGCAACGCCGGCGCGCTGGCCACCGCCGGCTATGGAACCGCCCTGGGCGTGATCCGGGCCGCCGTGGAAGCAGGGAAAAAGATACGCGTGTTCGCCGATGAAACCCGCCCCTTCCTGCAGGGAGCCCGCCTCACCGCGTGGGAACTCGCCCACGACCGTATCCCGTTGACGGTCATCACCGACAATATGGCCGGCTATTTCATGAAAAAAGGCGAGATCGACGGGGTTATCGTCGGGGCCGACCGGATCGCGGCCAACGGGGATGTTGCGAACAAAATCGGCACCTATTCCGTCGCCGTCCTCGCCCGGGAGCACGGGATTCCTTTCTGGGTGGCCGCGCCGCTTTCGACCGTCGACCGGGCAATGCCCTCGGGCGACGGGATCGAAATCGAGCAGCGGAGCCCGGAAGAAGTCCGGAGGATAGGGAATACTCTGATCGTGCCTGAAAACGTGCCCGTGGCCCACCCGGCTTTCGACGTGACGCCCGCCCGCTACGTCCATGCGATCATCACGGATTACGGCATTGCGCTCCCGCCATATACCGAGTCCATCCAGGAACTGTTTCAAAAGGCAGGACTGTAGGGGCGAACCTTGTGTTCGCCCTACCTTGTGTCCGCCCTACCTTGTGTTCGCCCTACCTTGTGTCCGCCCGTGGAGGCTGGATCCGGAATTTTCGCCACAGGACAACCGATCACGCCTATAGGACGTTGGTTTTGCCTGCCCGGCGAAGCGGGACTCGGGGTCGGTATCGGAATCGGAACCGATCGCAAGGTATCCTGTCTGTTTTTTCAATCCCTACCCGTGCGTATCCCGACAATGTCGATCAGCTTCGTCATATCCAGGTACTTTTCGAAATGCTCCGCCAGAAGATCGTACTGGCGCTCCTTGTAGTCCCTTTCGTGCCGCTCCAGGCTCTCGTCCGCCTCAACCGGGCATTCCGGTTTCAGGGCCCCGAGAAATGCATGCCTGGAAACGGGATGATCGAAAAGCCCGTGAAAGTAGGTGCCCCACACCCGGCCGTCCTTGGACCTTGCCCCGTCGCAATCATCCACGGCGACACCGTTGCGTTTTTTGACCCTGATGATATGGGGCACATCCCCCATGCGCTCGGTCACTCCCATGTGGATCTCGTACCCTTCCACGGTTTTCCGGTTGTCGAGCCAGACGCCCGTGGAGCGGGACAGCACCTTTTCTTTTTTCAGAGTGGTCTTGAGATCCAACAGGCCGAGACCTTCGGTTTGCCCGGGGGCGCCTTCGATGCCGTGGGGATCCAGTATGACCCGGCCGAGCATCTGGTACCCGCCGCAGATGCCGCCGAGCTTTCCTCCCAGGTCAAGATACTGCAGCAGGGCTTTGTCCCAACCTGTCGTTCGCACCCATTCGAGATCGGCGCGGACATTCTTGGCTCCGGGCAGAAATACGATATCGTACCCGGCCAGCGGCCGGGGCTTTGACAGGTAGTGGAGGGCGACCCGGGGAATGCGGGCCAGGGGCGCGAAGTCGGTGAAATTGGAAATATGCGGAAGCCGGACCACGGCTATATTGATGCTATCGGGATTCGGCACGGCCGGGGGATCGATCACGACATCCAGGGGCATACCGTCCTCGGAGTCGATTTCGATATGCCGGTAAAAATGGACCAGCCCCAGGACCGGGATCCCGGTTCTGGCTTCGATGTATTCGATCCCGTCGCTGAACAGATCGGGATCGCCGCGAAAACGGTTGATGACAATCCCGCGCACGCACCGCCTGTCCTCGGGCGGGATCACCTCGAGCGAACCGATGATCTGGGCGAACACGCCTCCCCGATCGATGTCGGCAACCAGGATGACGGGGGCGCCGGCCGCGTGCGCCATCCGGAAGTTGACGAAATCGCGGTTGCGCAGGTTGACCTCGGCGCAGGAGCCGGCTCCCTCCATGACAACCAGCTCGTACTCGGCCCGGAGCCTTGCCAGACTCTCCTTCGCTTTGCGGAAAAGGATTTCCGTATCGGCGAAGTACGCGGACGCCTCGCTGTTGCCGACAGGGTAACCCTGAACGACGACCTGGGATCCGGTATCGGAGGACGGTTTCAGAAGGACGGGGTTCATGTCGACGTGCACCGGCACCCGGGCCGCTTCCGCCTGCACGACCTGGGCGCGGCCGACCTCGCCGCCCTGCAGGGTCACGTAGGAATTGTTCGACATGTTCTGGGCCTTGAAGGGCGCCACGCGGATGCCCCTGTTGGCGAATATGCGGCACAGGGCGGCGACGACGACGCTCTTGCCGACATCGGAGCCGGTCCCCAGGACGGACAGGCAGCGGGACGGAACTCTTGGACCGATATTAATTTCGGTGACAGCCACCATAGCTTCGGAATTGTTCCTTTATTGAAAGCCGCACGATTAAGCCGGGAATCATTCCTTAAGACCCGATTAATAAACGCAGCAGGTCATGTGCGACATACGACCGCTGTTCAGTGCCGATCCTTTCCGATCAATTTCGAGGTCATGGTGACTCTCGACAAAATCAGCGTTCGATGCCGTCTCGGGCAGGCACTCCCGCGGTGTAATAGTGTTTCACCTCGCGCATGTCAGTAACAAGATCGGCCTTCTCGAGGACCCTGGGGTCGGCGTTCCGCCCGGTGATGACAAGCTCGACATCCCCGGGCTTGCCCTCGATCAAGGCCACGAGATCGTCCACAGAAATAAGATCGAAGAAGGTCGCGATATTGACCTCATCCAGAATCACGACTTTGTACCTGCCCGCAACGAAAACCTCCCGGATCTCGGACAGTGCTTTCTGTGCCGCCCTGATGTCCCCCTCCGCGGGTTTCCCGTGGATGAAAGATCCGCTCCCGTACTGCTTCAGCGTGATCAGGCCCTCGAATCTCCTGAAGGCGCGGATCTCGCTGTAGTCCCCTCCCTTGGCAAACTGGGCGATAAAGACGGGCAGTCCGGCCCCGGCCGCCCTGAGGGCCAGACCGAAAGCCGCAGTCGTTTTCCCTTTACCGTTTCCGGTATAGACCTGCACATAACCCTTGCGCCAGACCGCGCTTTTGCCCTTTTCTTCTTTGATCATTCCATCATTCCCATCTTCGAAGACGACTTGCCGAGCAGGAGCCAGATAAAGAACGGCCCCCCCAGCAACGCTGTTATTATTCCCACGGGCATCTCGGCGGGGGCAATCAGCGTCCTGGCCAGCATGTCGCACAGGGTAAGAAAAGCACCGCCGAAGAGCAGGGTCGCCGGTGTCAGGTACCGGTGATCGGCCCCGATCAGCAGACGGCAGATATGAGGCACCATCATGCCCACGAAACCGATCGGCCCGCATATGGAAACCACCCCACCGACCATCAGGGACGTGGCGAAAAACAGAACCTTCTTGATCCCGCCGACATTCGCCCCCCGGCTGATGGCCAGTTCCTCGCCCGTCATCAGCAGGTTCAACTCGTGCGTCAGGAAGAGAATAATCGCGGCACCGCTGGCGACAAACGGAGCCATGTTCAGGACCGATTCGTAACCCATAATCTCCAGCCCGCCCATAGTCCAGCGCAGGATCCGGGTCGAATCGGTGAAATCGCTCATGTACTGGATAAAGAGGATGGCGCTTGAAAAGAAAAAGTTCAGGGCCACTCCGGCAAGAAGCATGGTACCGATAGAAAATCCCGATTTGATCCGGGTCAATCCGTAGACCAGCACAATGGAAAGGGCCGCGCCGCCGAACGCGAACATCGACATGCCAGAAACGCCGAACAGGCCGACCGCCAGACCCAGCCTCATATAAACCGCCGCGCCCAGCGACGCCCCGCTCGCCACGCCGAGAGTGAACGGGGTCGCCAGCGGATTGCGGAATACGGCCTGAAAAGCCATGCCGCTGACGGCCAGCGCCGCGCCGGCCAGAAAGGCGATGCAGACCCTCGGGACCCGTATTTTCCAGAAGATGTCGGCGTCCAGGCCGGCCGCGGCAGGATGAAGCACGGAGTGAATGGAAAGGCTCTGCATCCCGACCATGGGAGCGCCGACGAACACCGAAACGGCGAACAGCAGGATAACGGCGAGAAGAACCCTCTTGTTTTTGCCGTCTCTTCCCATCACGGGACCTCCGGAGCGACGATCGTTCTGCCGTATCGGGGGTGCCGCATCAGGGAAAAAGGCTTCTCATAGACGCCCTGAAGAATATCCTCTTTCATGAATTCTTCCGCCGGTCCGCAATAGGCTACCGCGCCGGCTTTGAGCGCCAGTATGGTCCGGCTGGTCAGGACCGCGCTGTTGATGTCGTGGGTCACGGAAATGATCGTGACGCCCCGCTCCCGGTTGATCCCGGCCAGGAGCCTGTAAATGTCCGACGCGTGTCTGGGGTCCAGGAAAGTGGTAGGCTCGTCCAGAAGAAGCACCTGCGCCTGCTGCGCGAGCGCGGCTGCAATATACACTTTCTGCCTTTCGCCCCCGCTCAGGGTCCCGAGAAAGCGTTCCGAGAATTGCAGCGTCCCCGTCACGGCCATCGCCTCCCGCACCGCGGCCGTGTCCGATGGGCCGGGGGGAGAAAAAGGGCCGAGATACGGGTAGCGGCCCATCAGGACGAATTCACGCACCGTGAAGGGGGCGTGGCGTCCATCGGCCTGGGGCACGTAGCCGACCTTCAATGCAAGCTCCTTCTGGCTGTATTTCTCGAGCTTTTTCCCGGCTACGGCGATGGTGCCCCGCCCCCCTTTATGGATCCGGCTGAGGCATTTGAGCAGGGTGGTTTTCCCCGCCCCGTTGGGACCGACTATGGAAGCGTAGTCGCCCTCATGAACCGTCAGGGAGACATCTTTCAGAATCTCCTTGCCGCCGATTCCGAAGGAAAAAGATTCTATATCTATAACAACTTTATTCATTATCCGGCCGAATAAATATTTCTTATTTCTTGGGTTCGTGACACCCGATCAACTCTATTTTTCCTTGTAACCCTGAACGGGCAACGGTCCATCACGCACACCGGATTCCCCAGAGCAAGTAATAGTCATTTCCAACCGAAATGTAAAAAAACGGTCCCAATAGTCAACAAAACCTCTTGCAACACTCAGGTCGCGAGAAATACCGGTCAGGGTCGAACGGCCGGTGGCCGTGGATTCATTTGTAATTAATCCCAGTCGATGCCCGGATACATCGCCCGAGCCATTTTCTCCATAATGGAGATGAATCGCGGGCCGGGAACCGCGACGTAGTCCTCACCGAATACGTAAACGCGGTTTCTTTTTACGGCATCCACCTGGTAGAGGGCTTTCCATTCTCCGCGTATCATGTCCTGGGTCCAGCCGTTTTCCTCGAGATCCGGAACCATGTCGATAATGACTTCGGGATTCATCGTAATAATACCTTCGCTGGAAACAACCGGGAAGGCCACACCGCCGCCGTAGGCGTTCACGCCTCCGATCATCTCGATCATTTCATCGTAAAAACCTTCTTTCCCTGAAATGTAGACGTCGTTGAGCGCGCCGGAGCCCATGTTACGCCCGATGGACACCATCACGCGGGGAGACGGCTGTCCCGAGGCTTTTTCCCGAATGCGCGCCATCCGGACCCGGATGCCGTCCGTAACGGACTTTGCCTTTTCGGAAGCGCCGCAAGCCGCCCCGACCGCCTCGATGGAGCGCAGGATCCCGGAAATGCTTTTATGATCGACGGCGACAATGTCGTAGCCGAGGCCGGCAAGGTGTTTCCTGGGCCCGTCATGTTCGGCCAGCAGGATGATCAGGTCCGGATCGAGCGTCACGATCGCCTCGTAGTTCGGATCGTAATACCCGCCGATCCTGGTTTTGGCCAGGGCTTCCGGGGGATAATCACAGTAGCGCGTGACGCCAACCACCCGGCCCATCAGGCCCAGTGCATGGAGGGTTTCCGTGATGCTGGGAGCAAGGGAGATAATGCGCATCGGGAAAACCCGCGCTTCATCGCCGCCCGCAGGCAAAGCGACGGCGCCGGGTGCGCCGGCTTCTTCATTTTTTTGAATCGCCCGTTTTGCCAGGAAACTGATCCCGAAAGCGGCGACGACAATCATACCCAGAACCAGTTTCCGGCCCATCCTGCGCCCCTTTCCGCCCTATTCCTCCCAATCCTCAAGGTCGAATCTGACGGCGATGCGCCTCGTGGAAGCCACCCGCAGGCCGTCTTTTACGGCGGGTACGAGCCGCGCACTTTGCATGCCTTTCACAGCCGCCCGGTCGAGGCGCCGGTAGCCGCTGGATTGGACCACTTCCACGTTACCCAGTTTGCCGTCCGAAAGAATTTCGACCGAAAGCACGGTTGTGCCTTCTTCCCTGTGGAGTCTCGAATAGCGCGGGTACTCGGGCTTGGAAGAAAGGATGATCCTGGCCGGGGCTGCGGGACCCGTTTCCATGCCGCCCGCTTCCAATCTCTTGGGCGCAGGAAAAGATGCGGCGGCTGGCGAAGCGAAGCAGCCGTCGCACGCGTCATTGTCCCGACCGGGGGCAGCGGAAAGAAAGGGCCGTCTGGTTTCGGTCCTGGCATCCTGGAAATGTTCCAGAAAATCGCTGACCACCGTCGCCGGCGGTTCGGGAACTTTTTCAACGGGAAGAGTTACAGGATCGGGAATCGGGGATTTTATCCGCGCGATCGACGGCTTGAGGGGAGACGGTTTACCGGCAACGGGCTGCTTTTCGGGCGGAGCAACCCTGGAAATTATCACCTCCTGCGTGGCCGGTTTCGGTTGCGCCGGGGTCTGCATGCTCTTTGCGCTGAGGGTTTCCGAATTGACGGCGCGCGATTTCTCGACATTTTTCTTTTCCGTCTGCAACTCAGGCGCGGACGGTTTTCGAATTGCGGCAGGAAGAATATGGAGCTTCACGGGCCGGACTTCGGTGTGGGGGATGCTCTCCGCGTTGACATGAATTAGATTCGAGGTCAAGGCGCCGACATGAACGGCGGTTGAGATAATGAAAGCCATCATGAAAGCGGACAGTTTCATGGCACCTCCTCGGCGCATTCGATGGAGACTTCGCGAACCCCGGCGCTCTTGAGCAGGTCGAGTATCCTGACGGCCATCCCCAGGTCGGACCTCTGGTCGCCGTTGATAAATACCGGCAGGTCCCGGGCGCTTCCCGCGCGTTGCCTCACCGCGTCCACCAGCGCGCTCAGTTCCACAGGTTCTCCCCCCACAAACAGGGCGTTGTCCTTCGTGATGGTTACACCGACATATTCGTATCGGTCCACTTCCGCGGTCGCCGCGGCCGGCAGTTCGACCCGCAGGCCGCGATGCACGACCATCGACAGCATGGCGTAGATGAAGAAAACCAGGAGGAGAAAGACCACATCCATAAAGGGAACCATCTCGATGCGGACTTTCCTGTCCTCGTACCCGCTAGTGATCATCACCGTTCTTCCTGCAGGCGGCTTCGAAACGGGCCGCTATTTTGTTCATGTCCCTTGCCGCCCGGTTCACCTTAGCGACGAAGTAATTGAACGGGACCAGCGTCATGATGGCCACGGAAAGGCCGGCGGCCGTGGTGATCAGGGCCTGGGCGATCCCCCCTGTAACGGCCTTGGGATCCTCTATTCCGCTGCTCCCCAGCAGATCGAAGGATTCGATGATTCCGAGCACCGTTCCCAAAATTCCGAGCATAGGCGCCATCGTGATGATGGTGTCCAAAATCGGGAGTCCCTGCTTCATACGTCCCATTTCTTCTTCGGCCGCAATTTCAATGCTCTCATGAAGCCCCTGGCTGCGGTGGGCCAGGCCCGCGACGAGCATCCTGGAGACGTAATCCAGGGGATGGGATGCGCCGCCTTTACCGTCGGCGAGGGTGAGAACGCCCTGGACGTCTCCCGACTCGATACGGCTGAACAACCGGTCCTGCATGCGACGGTCCTGCCGCCGCCGTTCCCTCCACCAGAAAAAAAGCCTTTCGAGGATGACCGCGAGCGACAGTATCGAGCAGAAAAGGAGGGGCCACATGAGCGGCCCTCCCCTCAGAAACATGTCTTTCATATAGAAATTCCCCGGAAATCCGGTTGGTTCAATAACCGCGAAGATGCGATCTACATCCCCTTAAAATTGAACTTCAGTCCGCCGTAGGCCGAAATCCCGGGCGTTCCGTAACCGCTGATCGCTTCGTAATTCCGGTCGAAAAGGTTATCAACCCTGAAGAACATCTGTACCACTTCGGTAACTTGATAGGAAACGGCGGGATTCACCGTAACATAACCGTCCAGCCTGACTCTTTCGGACGCATAGGTGATCGGATCGAAAACCAGGTCGTCCCTCTCGCCTATATACACAACGCCGACGTGGATGTTCGCCTTCTCCAGAAAGCCGCAATCCAGGTCGAAAGTGAATTTATGCCGCGCCCTCCTGATAAGTTCCTCCGAAGAGGCGGTGTCTTTGGCATTCGTATAGGTGTAACCGAAGCGGATTTCCAGCGGCTCGGCAGGCCGCGCCGATCCGAACAGTTCGACTCCTTTGATCGCGGCCCGGCCGACGTTGCTGTAGCTCCAGCCCGCGAAATCGATCAGGTTTTCGATTTCATTGTAGAAATAGCTCACGCCTGCCGACGCCTTGTTTTCAAAAAGCGTCTGCTCCACTCCGAAGTCCCACCCGGTGCTCTCTTCCGGGTCCAGGCCTTCGTTGCCCCAGAAGGAATAGAGCTGGATGAGCGTAGGCGCTTTGAAGCCGGTGCCGTAACTCGCCTTTATTTTCGTTCCGGTACGGTCGACGAGATAGGCGGTTGCAAACCGGTAGGTGGTCTCCGTCCCGAATCTTTCATGGTCGTCGAAGCGGACGCCCACGGTTGTGAACCAGGAACCCCAAAGCCTGATCTGGTCCTGAAGATAATAGCCCGTTGTCCGGGCCGTCCGGTTTTCAAAGTCGTTGGTATAGGGCCCCCATTCGGAACCGGTATCCTCGTAATAGCGGGACTCGCCCCTGTCTTGTTCCGTTTCGATGCCGAAAGTCGCGGTATTGGTATCGTGGATGAAAAAATTGTTCTGCCAGTCGAACTTCAATACCCTCCCCTCGTAAGAGCTTCGGAGGAAAGTGTCCGGGGTCCCGGGATCGAGATCGTCGGCGTCATTGCGGGAAGTCAGATCGTGGTTCGTCAATGAAAACCCGGCGGTCTGCTCCCAGATATCGTCGAACAGATACAATCGGCCCTGAGTCCTGAACAGCAGCTGCTGCGACGTGGTGAGGAAATTGGGATCGTCGCTGCCGGCTCCGGCTCCGATGTCTCCATTGCTGTCGGCATCTATAAAGCGCAGGGTGAAATCGAGATCGAAATTGTCCTTCGGAGTGAGTCCCAGTGTCCCGTAAACGGTGGTATTTGCATATTCGTCCCGTTCCGTGTTCCCGTCGCTCTCGCTGGCCGCCGATATTCCGTTTGTATTCCAATGGCTGAATCCCGCGGAATATCGCATCCATGAACTGCCGCCGCTTGCACCCGCGGCGCCCCGGTAGGATTCATAGGAACCGCCCTCAATGGAAGCGGATCCAAGTGGGCTCCCTCCTCCTCTCTTGGTAATGATATTTATGACTCCGCCGATGGCATCGGAACCATACAGCGTGCTCTGAGGTCCCCGCAGGATCTCGATGCGTTCGATGTCGTCCACGGACAGGTGGGCGAAATTGAAGGTGCGGCCGGGGGTGGTGGGATCGTTCATCTCCACTCCGTCTATGATCACGAGCGTGTGCTCCGATTTCGCGCCGCGAATGAACACGGAGGCTGCCGCGCCGGGGCCTCCGCTCTGGTTGACATCCACGGCCGGCACCGTCTTTAAAACTTCGACCACGGAAGTTTTTTGCATTTTCTCGATCTGATCGCCTGTTATAACGGTTACGGAACTTCCCACTTCCCTGGTTGGAGTTTCCAGCCGGGTCGCGCTCACGACTATTTCCTGGGTCTTTTCGTCCTCCGCGAAGGCAGGGTTCGTAATAGTGCACAATACTGAAAACAACGCTACCGCAATAAACGGGTTATTCATTCTCTCTTTCTCCTTTTTCCTCCCCAGAGGAATCTCGTGCATCCGGAGCAGGTCTCCTGGCTCTCGTTCATCCTACTTGCCGCGCCTTCCCATCCTCGGACAGTGGCATGTTTGCGGCGTTCGTCCCGATTACAGTCGCTGGGCGGCGGGAGCTTTGCACTCCCTTCCCTCTCACGCAGTTATCCGGTCGTTCTTTCTATTTGAAAACCAACCGGCGGCCGCGGCATCGGATTGCAGCGGGTGGGCCTCCCGGCCCTCCCTCCGATCCGATGCCTGTCAAAAAAAAACCCGGACCCAATCAATGGTCCGGGGATTCCGTTTTTTATCCTCGATCGCAGCAGCGTCACCCCAGAGTCCGCGGAGGGGCGCACTGCATGTTTTTTGAGCAGGTCTTCCGACTTCCGGATCGTCCTAATTGCCGCGCCTTCCCATCCTCGGACAGTGGCATGTATTCGGCTTTCGTCCCCGGTTACGGCGGCGGGTCCGCGACGGCATTTCACCGTCTTCCCTATTAAGGCCCTGGGGCCGCTCAAAGAGAAATCATTCTATGACCAACCATAACCGGCGTCAAGTGGATTCACCGGCTTCAATACCGTGCATGAACTCTGTTTTTTCGGCTAAAGAATAAATATTTGATAGCGTCAAGACCCTATAAATTTTAAAAAAATAAAAAAGCTATTGACAAATTCAGGGAACCAACTAAAATTAGGCGATGTTAGTTAAATTAGTATTCTCTAATTAACTTATATAACTCTAACTGAGTTGCTGTGGAAAAGCCGAATTTAACCCCGACGATGGAAGATTACCTGGAAGCCATATACTGCATCCAGCAGGGCAAACGAGTGGTCCGCGTCAAGAATATCGCCGACAAAATCGGGGTGAAAATGCCCACGGTAACCAACATGCTCAAAACCCTCAACCAGAAAGGCTTTATCGATTATGAAAAGCATGAGTTTCTGGAATTGACGCCCGAGGGTCAGAAAATCGGCAAGGAAATCAACCGGCGCCACCAGGCAATCCTGGAATTCCTGATCAACATCCTGGGGATCGAACCCGTCGTGGCCGACGAAGAGGCCTGCAGGATCGAGCATGGAATCAGCGCGGACACCCTGAACAGGCTGATACAGTTTATCGATTTCATAGAGACGTGCCCCCGGACGGGGCCGAACTGGCTGGAGTCCTTCGGCGCATACAGGGAGAAGGGAATCAATCCTCAACAATGTTCCGATCACCTTAAGAGTTACATTAAAGACATGAAAATGAAAATCAAACATCTTGAGAACGTTGAGGAGAAATCCGATGACGCTGAGTAAAGTCGAATCGGGGAACGAAGTGACTCTGAAATCCATAAACGGAGGCCGGCATCTGAAAGCGAAGCTTTACAGCATGGGACTCGTACCGGGAACCAGACTCTATATTTTAAGCCGGGAGAATCGCGGCCGCGTCCTGGTTCGCGCAAGGGACGGCAATTTCGCCCTGGGTTATGGAATGGCCGAGAAAATCAACGTTGAGTAACAACCTCATGAAACAGCCTTAATTCAATCGGACCGGCAACGGAGTAGCCGGGGAGCAACCAAGCGCGGAGAGCATTCAAGTCCAAGAGGCTTGAAGCGCCGAGAAGGAAACTGACGCAGGAATTGATAGACGCCGGATAAGCGGCGAGGGATGTCTTACGGGCTTTAGCCGGAACCGGGCGCAAAGAAAGTGAAGGCGTAACTCAGGTCCTGGAACCAGGTCCGGTTACGCCTTTTTTATTGTCTTCAAGAAAGGTGTTGTGAACTGAAAATAATCGTTGACGCCCAATGACCGGGAGGAGAAGACTCTGGAATGAAGATCGTTATCTTAATAATGTCCTTGATGATCGCCCTATTAAAAAATGCGGAACGGGAGTTTTGATATGGCAAAAATAAACATGCGCAAGATGGAAGAAAACCAGTCCGGCACAATTGCAGCCATCAAAGTCAAGGGCGAGCTGGGCAGGCGCATCCGGGACATGGGGATTGTCCCGGGCACCAAAGTCACCGTTGCAGGACGGGCTCCCTTGTTTGACCCTGTCGCCCTGAAGGTGATGGGCTTTACTCTGACTCTTCGCAACAACGAGGCGGATTTCATAGAAGTGGAGGTGGAGTAGGATGGAAGCGACCGTGGCATTGGCCGGCAACCCCAATTCCGGCAAAACAACTCTTTTCAACGCGCTGACCGGCGCCCGCCAGCATGTCGGGAACTATCCCGGGGTCACGGTCGAAAAAAAGGAAGGGTCCTGCAGCCACAACGGGAACCAGCTGCATATCGTCGATCTCCCGGGAACTTATTCCCTGACCGCCTATTCGATTGAGGAAGTGGTAGCCCGCGATTTCCTGATCAGCCAGAAACCGGAAGTCGTCATCGACATCGTGGATGCCTCCAATCTGGAAAGGAATCTTTATCTGGCCGTCCAGTTTCTGGAAATGGGAGTTCCCCTTGTTCTGTCGCTGAACATGATCGACGTCGCCAGGCAGCGCGGGATCGAGGTGGACGCCAAAAGGCTCTCGGAGCTCCTCGGGGTTCCGGCGGTCCCCACCATCGCAAGGTCCGGCCGCGGCAAAGACGACCTTCTGGCGGCAGCCGTCCTGAAAGTAAAAGAAGGGAGAAAACCCGATCCTCTGGTTATTTCATACGGGGACGACCTGGACTTGGCGCTTGCGGAAATGGAAGGCAGGATACGGGCCCAGAGCTTCCTCACCAACCTCTACCCCGCCCGCTGGGTTGCGCTGAAGTTCCTGGAGGGGGACGCCCAGATCCTGGAGAAAGGAAGAAAACTCAATCCGGAACTTGCATCCAGCCTTGAAAAAACCGTGCATAAGGTAACCGACCACCTGGCGAAAACCCTGGACACCGAGCCGGAAGCCCTGATTTCGGACCACCGCTACGGCTACATCCACGCGCTTCTCAAACAGGGAGTGATTCAAAGGCAGTACAATCAGAACAGGCTGTACGCTTCGGATACGATCGACCGTTTCCTGACCCACAGGCTGCTGGGCCCCATAATCATGCTCCTGGTCGTTATGGGACTCTACAAGTTCACCTTTACCTACAGCGAAATGCCGGTGGCATGGGTGGAGGGCTTTTTCGGATGGCTGGGCGATCTTGCGGCCGCGCATCTCCCCGAAGGTCTTTTCAAATCCCTGGTCCTGTCCGGGATCATCGACGGCGTGGGAGGCGTGATGGGATTTGTGCCCCTGATTATGTTCATGTTTTTCGGCATCTCGATTCTCGAGGACTCGGGATACCTGGCGAGAGTGGCTTATATGCTGGACCGCGTCTTCAGGATTTTCGGGCTGCACGGGAACTCTGTCATGGCTTATATCGTTTCCGGAGGGATTGCCGGGGGCTGCGCCGTTCCCGGCGTCATGGCGACGCGCACCCTGCGCTCCCCGAAAGAACGCCTGGCGACGCTCCTGACGGCCCCATTCATGAACTGCGGCGCCAAATTGCCCGTGTTCGCCCTGCTGATCGCGGCGTTTTTCGCCGAAAACGAAGCCGGGATCATGTTCGCCATCACGATAATCGCATGGGCAGGCGCGCTTCTGGCCGCGAAACTGCTGCGGTCCACCGTCGTCAAAGGCCCGGCCACGCCTTTCGTCATGGAACTGCCTCCCTACAGGATCCCGACATTCAAAGGGCTCTGCATCCATACCTGGGAAAGAACCTGGCAGTACATCAAAAAAGCCGGAACCGTCATTCTCGGAATCGCCATCATTCTCTGGGCCATGATGACCTTCCCTTCCCTTTCGGATTCCAGAGCGGCCGAGTTCGAGCGGCAGCGGATTGCGATAGCGGCCGAGGCACCGACGGCGACAGTCCAGAAACCGGGATCGGCGCAAGAGGACACCGGGCTTTCGGCGGCCGCGCAACAGTTGCAAGACCGCCTGGAGGCCGTCGACCATGCCGAAGCGGAAGCGGGGCTTCGCTACTCCGTGGCCGGCCGGATCGGTACGGCCCTGGAAAGCGTCACCCGGCTGGCGGGATTCGACTGGCGCACCAACATAGCCCTCTTGGGCGGCTTTGCGGCAAAGGAGGTCGTAGTCTCGACCCTGGGAACCGCCTACTCTCTCGGCGAGGTCGACCCTGAACAAAGCGAGCCCCTATCCGAGAGACTTGCAAATTCGCCGGAATGGAGCCCGCTGGTCGCATGGAGCCTGATTATTTTCACGATCTTCTATGCGCCCTGCTTCGTAACCGTTGTCTGCATCGTCCGGGAATCCGGGTCCTGGAAATGGGGAGCCTTCTCCGTGACGTTCAACACCGCCGTTGCCTATGTTCTGGCCGCGGGGGTTTATCAGATAGGAACCTTTCTGGGGGGATCCTGACGCAAAAACCTCGGGATCCGATAATTGCCGGCGCCCGGGAATGACCCGGATCCGGAAAACAGTCAAGAAAGGGTTTTTCATGGAATTGGTCTCGATTATTTTAATTGTCGCCCTTGCCGCGGCTTATGTTATCGGCAGGATCCGCAAGAGCACCCGAAAGGACGCCGTATGCGGATGCGGCTGTTCCTGCTCCGGAAATGAACGGTCTTGCCTGACGGAAAAAAATATCCGCGAATAAGCCGCAAAGGGGCGTCCTGCGGTTCCATGCTCGCCAAACGGTGTGAGAAAAATGAAGGCGTAACCGGAAAGAGGAACTCGGTCGGGATGCGCCTTCACGCATAATGAACAAAAGAACAAAAATATTATGAATACGGAAAATATCTTATTCGCCCTGGGATTGACTGTTTTCGCCGGGCTTTCCACCGGGGTCGGCAGCATCATGTCGCTCCTGTCGAAAAAGTACAATCCCAAATTCCTGGCCGGCTCCCTGGGCTTTTCGGCCGGTGTCATGATCTATGTTTCCCTGGTTGAAATATTCTTAAAGGCAAAAGATTCTCTTGCCGCGGCGTTCAACGAGAAGCTTGGATATACCTACACCGTGATTGCATTTTTCGCGGGCATCGCGGTGATCGCCCTGATCGACAGGCTGATTCCCTCTTTTGAAAATCCGCACGAAATCAAAAATATCGACATTGAAAACATCAGCCCGGACAACGACAAACGGCTGCTGCGCATGGGGCTGTTTTCCGCGCTTGCCATAGCCATTCACAATTTTCCGGAGGGACTGGCCACTTTCATGGGGGCGCTGTCGGACCCGGCGCTGGGAATCAGCATTGCCGTGGCCATCGCGATCCATAACATCCCCGAAGGCATTGCCGTCTCCGTCCCGATCTATTACGCCACGAAGAACCGCACCAAAGCTTTCTGGCTGTCTTTTCTCTCGGGGCTGGCCGAACCCGTGGGCGCCCTTCTTGGATTCTTCATCCTGAGGAATTTCTTCAGCGATGCCGCTTTCGGATTGATATTCGCCTCCGTCGCCGGAATCATGGTCTACATTTCGCTCGACGAACTGCTTCCCACGGCCGAAGAATACGGGGAGCACCATATCGCCATCGGCGGGCTGATCGGCGGCATGGCGGTGATGGCCGCGAGCCTGCTGCTGTTCGTTTAAGACCCTCAACGGAGCCCGATCAGGCCCATCTTCATCAGCTTGTCGAGAACCTGCAGGATTTCCAGCTCCCTCAAAGGAGAAAGCATCACGATCGATTTGATGTCCCAGGTTCCGTTGATCCTGGAGGCGACGAACCCTTCTTCGTGAGTAAGATTGTGATGGGTCAGCGTGGAGACGGGGACGAGGAAAAAGGGCACCTTGCCGGAAGGAATGGAATTTTTATAATATTCCTGGCACAGGGCTTTTTCAGCCTGTTCGAGCTGTTCGGAAGCCCAGGCGTTCTGAGGATCGCGCCGGATCACTTCCTGGAATACGGCAATCGCCTCCCTGTACCGGTTTTCCTGCATCAGGTTCTGGCCTTTGCTGAACAGCGAGGCGGGACTCTCGCCCTCTTCGATTGCGGCCTGCTTTATATCGGCTATTTCCACGATCTCTTTTTCATACAACTGGAAAAGCTCGAAACAGACCATGAAATCGGAGCCGTGCAGCTCCAGTATGATTTCCGAAATCGGCTTCTTGAGAGTCAGCAGGAACAGCAGTTTTTTCTGAAGCGGCGTGAGATTATGGCTTTTGACATCGGCGTCGCTGCGCAGCGACAGTACGATGTCGTTGCTCGGAAGAACCTTCCGGATCCGGGACCATTCGTCCTTGCGCCGGATCCCTTCGAAAAGAATCGCGTTAATGTCGGAGTTGATAAGGATTAGATCCTGAACCTGGTAGGGCTTGTCGGAGAAGTGGAAGTACCCGTCCTCCCATAGGAACAGCTCGTAAATAACCTCCTCCGTCCTTTTGACCAGGGCTCTCTGGACGTCTTTCTGGGAGGCGAATTTTTCCTGAACGATGATGGCGCCCAGGCTGTTGCCTGTTCTCAGGTGTATCTCCAGGGCTTTCTTGAGCTGCGCCTCGGTCAATATTCCCTGGAATATCAGAAATTGCCCCAGCTGTTTGGTCGGGTCATTGGAAAGGGAAGAAATAATTTTCCCTTCCTTTAAATATATATAAACCTTAGTTTTATCCAGAACGAAAGCCAGAGACCCGGTCTTTCTCCCAATGGTAACCCATTGGAGAACCTCGGCCAGATCCATGGTTTTCAGTCTTCCCGAAAGCGACATACGCCTGATGCACCCTCTTGCGGTTCCCTAATCTGATTTTGGATGACTCCAGTATGCTTATCGGAAGCGATCCGGCCGTCAATTAACAATGGGAACCCCCGTCAGGATAAAAATGCTGTTGAGCCGGAAATCGATGCGGCGGATAATGCGGCGCGGATTCTGTTTTTTTTCGATCGATCCGTTTTGCGGAGGAGACCTTCAGGCGATTTTCGTGTATAAATCTGTATTGTTGACGAAAGGAAACCGCCCTTGCTTCTGACCTACGCCAATCAGCTGACGATCCTCCGGATGCTTTTCGTCCCGTGCTTCGTTCTGCTTTTGATCTACGGCTATCCCAAAGCGGCGACGGTGCTGTTTCTTCTTGCGGCGGTCACCGACGGACTGGACGGCCTGATCGCCCGGAAGCTGCAGCAGAAAACGGTCCTGGGATCCTTCCTCGATCCCATGGCCGACAAAATACTGCTGACGGCGGCATTCGTCACCCTTACAATTCCCTCCCTGCCGATGGTCCTGCACATTCCCACGTGGCTGACCGTGTGGACCATCAGCCGGGACATTCTCATCGCCCTCTCCGTGCTGATCATTCATCTGCAGACCCACCACTCAAAATTCCCGCCCAGTTTCCTGGGCAAATGCACCACGGCACTGCAGCTGCTCACGGTGGGCGTGTGCCTGCTGGCGAACTTCTACGCAGAAACAGCGCGGGCCGTATTTCCTTTCGTCACATACGCCACGCTCGCCCTCACTTTCGCTTCCGGCCTGCACTACGCCTACAGGTCCGTCAAGATAATCGCCTCATACCAGGAAGCCGGGGATGTCTCGTCAAGGGATTGAAATTCTGGAAGTGGAAAAAGGCTCGGCGGCCGAAGAGGCGGGTCTAGCCCCCGGAGACAGAATACTTGAAGCGGACGGCCGGAAAATCGACGACGAACTGGCCCTGAGGTTCTACCTCGCCGTCGAAACCGTCGATCTTCTCATCCTGCGCCGGGACGGCCGGCTCGAACACGTGGAAGTCGATTTGTCCCAGAGGGAGAATCTTGGGATTCGGGTCGGGGAGTTCAATACCCGCACCTGCCATAATGCCTGCCTTTTTTGCTTTGTGGACCAGCTGCCTGCGGGAGTCCGCCCCTCCCTCAGGCTCAAGGACGACGACTATCGCCTGTCGTTTCTTCACGGCAACTATATCACCCTGACTAACCTGAACCGCAGGGACCTGGCGCGCATCGTCGAGCAGCGTTTGTCCCCTCTTTACGTTTCCGTCCATGCCACCGAGCCGGATCTGCGAACCCGGATACTCGGAAGGAAACAAACGGACGACCTCACCGGAAAAATTAAAAAACTGACCCGCGGTCGAATCCGGCTTCACACGCAAATCGTCCTGATGCCGGGAGTCAACGACGGGAAGCACCTGGAAAAAACGGTTGCGGATCTGCGAAGCTTTTATCCGGGCGTTCAGTCCGTAGCCGTCGTGCCGCTGGGACTGTCCGATTACGGATTGCCGAGAAAACGCCTGAAACCGGTCACGCCGGGCTTCTGCAGGAAAACGATCCGGCAGATCGCGCCCTGGCAGGAGAGATTCCGGGCTGAAAACGGCGAGGCGTTCGTGTACCTTGCCGATGAATTCTACATCCAGGGTAAAACGGCGCTGCCGGATGCGGATCATTACGGGGACTATGCCCAGATCGAGGACGGGGTCGGCATGGCCCGCAGATTCCTGGATGACTTCTCGATGCACCGGAGGCGTCGAAGAAAACCGTGCCCATCGCTTTACGGAACGCTGGTTACCGGGCGGCTCTTCTATCCCTTCCTGCGGGAAAGCATCGACCGATTCAACAGGAAGTTTGAATCCCGCCTGAAAGTCCGCCCGGCGGAAAACGGATTTCTGGGCAAAAGCATCACGGTCGCGGGGCTGCTGGGGGGACGGGACATCCTGAACGCATTAAGGGGAAAGGACATCGGAGATTTTGTCATTATCCCCCAGGACGCCCTGTCGTCGGCAAATGAAATTCTGCTCGACGACCTCTCCCTGCGGGATCTTTCCGAATCCCTGGGCAAGCCCGTTTTCCCGGGCGGCCGCGCGGTCCGGGATTTCTTCGATCTTCTTTTCAGGCTGGATAAAGGCAGTAGACCGTAGGGGCGAACCTTGTGTTCGCCCACCTTGTGTTCGCCC
>JAFGAO010000154.1 GCA_016933615.1 Acidobacteriota bacterium | reverse complement strand
TGCAATAAAGTATAGTATTTCTCAGTAAATCTTTGCACAATAGAGCCGGCCGCAAAATGTGAAATTATTTTTGCGCGAGCCCTTAGTGGTTCAAAATACAAAGCCCAACCAGCATTCAGGATTTGATGTATTCATTGACGGGTAATAAAGTCCGGGGCATAAAAAAACCGCGGTATTTCAGGATCGAAATTCCGCGGTTATCTTGTTCTATGTGCGAGCGCCGGGGCCCGCATTTCTCTCAAATGCCCGGCTGCAGGGTCCGTTTCTTATCCATTGCATCCAGCCACGCAGTCATCACCGCGGCGTGGTCTCCGATCCGGGAATAGATCTGCTCGGCAAGCGATTCATTGTAGGTATGAACGGTAAGGTTTCTGTCGTCGGCCATGATCATGGCCATGCGTGCTGTTTCTTCATCCAGCAATCCGACCTGAAAGGACATGCGTATCGATGATTTGGGGGAGCCGGCTTCCAGGCTTTCCACGATTTTAAGGTACATCTGCGCGGACTTCCAGACTGCTTCGAAGGTATATTCAAATCGCTGAATTGCCGCATCGCGTACGATGGTAGTTTTCTCCATCAGCAAAACGACTTTTAAAGAAGACAGGGCCTGGCGGGCGATTTTTATCCGTTCCTTTATTCGTTCCAAGGTATCCCCTCCCGAAGGACGCGCTCCCTGAAACTGTCCGGGCAGCAGGACAGATCCACAAGATCCACCGGGTACAGAACGCTGCTCTCTTCGAGGGCTTCCCGAATTTCGGCCAGGACGGAGGGAGGAATCGGCTTCCGGGGCAATACCGCCACATCGATGTCCGAAGTGCGGGATGCGGTGCCTCCGGCCCAGGATCCGTAAAGAAACAGCCTGGCCTGATAATCGCGCAGTCCAAGATCGATGATTTCTCGTACCGCATCCAAATCCGGAGACCCGGTCCGCTTCTCCATATCGATTCCCACGATCACACGGTCCATGCCGGCCTACTGGGATTCAGCGGGCGCCTCCCGGGTCGCTTTCGTCGCAGCCTCGGCATCGACATTCCGCCCTACCAGTTCCGGTTCCATCTCCCCTTCCTCCCCTTCCATTGCAGAGATGTCCATTGGAACAATCGGTTCGGTCAGCTTGATATTGTGGTAGTGCTCCATTCCGGTACCTGCGGGAATCAAACGTCCCATGATGACATTCTCTTTCAGGCCGCGCAGGTAATCGACTTTGCCGCTGATGGCGGCCTCGGTCAGAACCCGCGTGGTTTCCTGGAACGAGGCGGCCGAAATGAAGCTGTCCGTCGAAAGGGACGCCTTGGTGATGCCGAGCAGCAGCGGGCGTCCTTTTGCCGGAACGCCTCCGGAGGCTTCGACCCGTTCGTTCTCCTCGTAGAACCGGAACTTGTCCACCTGCTCGTCGAGCAGGAATTCCGTGTCCCCGACATCCTCGACCTTGATCCATCGCATCATCTGGCGAACGATGACTTCGATGTGCTTGTCGTTGATATTGACGCCCTGAAGCCGGTAGACCTCCTGGATCTCGTTCACCAGGTAGCTCTGCAGTTCCTTCTCTCCGAGGACTCTCAGGATGTCGTGCGGGTTGCGGGGGCCGTCCATCAAAGCCTCCCCGGCCCGGACGTACTCGCCTTCCTGGACATTGATATGCACGCCTCTGGGAAGCAGGTATTCCTTTACGATGCCGCTTTCGTGGTGCACTTCAATTTTGCGCTGGCCGCGCAGCAGCCCGGCGTATTTTACAATGCCGTCGATTTCCGTAATGACGGCTGTTTCCTTCGGCTTTCGCGCCTCGAACAGCTCGACGATGCGGGGCAATCCCCCGGTGATGTCCTTGGTTTTGCGCGTTTCCCTGGGGATCTTTGCCAGAACGCTGCCGGGGTATACCTCTTCCCCGTGGTCGACCCAGAGATGCGCTTTCGAGGGAAGCAGGTAGTGCTTGACGGTTTTTCCCTTGTCTTTAATCAGGATCTGGGGCTGGTACTTCTCGTCGGGGGATTCGATGATGACCTGGCGAACCAGCCCGGTATTCTCGTCCCGCTCTTCCTTGAACGTGATCCCGTCGTGGATATCCTTGAACGCGATCGCGCCTCCGAACTCGGTAAGAATGGAGAAAGAGTACGGATCCCACTCCACCAGAACCTGTCCGGGTTTGATCTTCTGGGCATCCTTCACCTTCAGGATGGCGCCGTAGACAACCGAATAGCGCTCCTTTTCGCGCCCGCTCTCATCGGCGATAATCAGCGTGCCGTTCCGGTTCATGACCACCAGGTTCCCGTCGCGGTTGGTGACATACTGGATATTCTGGAATTTGACGATCCCCTCATTTTTCGACGCCTCCGTCGACTGCTCGTGCGTCCGGCTCGCGGTTCCCCCGATGTGGAAGGTCCGCATCGTCAACTGCGTGCCGGGTTCGCCGATGGACTGGGCCGCTATGACCCCGGTCGCTTCGCCCAGATCGACCATTAAGCCGGTCGCCAGGTTGCGCCCGTAGCATTTCACGCAGACGCCGCGCTTGGCCTTGCAGGTCAAAACGGACCGGATCTTGACTTTTTCGATGCCGGCCGCCTGGATCTCGGCCGCCGAGGATTCGGTGATCTCCTCGTTAATCCCCAGGATGGTTTCCCCCGTCAGGGGATCCCGGATGTTTTCGAGCGCGACGCGGCCCACAATGCGGTCCTGCAGAGGCTCGATAATCTCGCCGCCCTCGATGATGGAGGTAACATAGATGCCGTCCAGGGTGTTGCAGTCCACGGTCGAGATGATGACATCCTGGGCCACGTCGACGAGACGCCGCGTCAGGTAGCCTGAATCCGCCGTCTTGAGTGCCGTGTCCGCAAGTCCCTTGCGGGCGCCGTGCGTGGATATAAAATACTGCAGCACCGTGAGGCCTTCCCGGAAATTGGCCGTAATCGGCGTTTCGATGATCTCGCCGGACGGCTTGGCCATAAGGCCGCGCATCCCCGCGAGCTGGCGGATCTGCTGCTTGCTGCCCCGGGCGCCGGAATCGGCCATGATGTAAATGGGATTGAATTCGAACCCGCCTTCATCCTGCGCAGCCATCTTCCGGAACATTTCATCCGACACTTTTTCGGTAACATCCGACCAGATGTCGATGATCTTGTTATAGCGCTCGCCGTCGGTGATGGCTCCGTCCTGGTACTGCGTCTCCACTTCGATCACGTTCTCTTTCGCCCTGTCCACCAGGTCGGATTTGTTGTCCGGCACGATCAGATCGTCTATCCCGATGGACAAGCCCGCCTTGGTCGCATGGAGGAAGCCAAGGTCCTTTAAATCATCCAGCATTTGAACCGTGGTCTCGAGGCCGTAATGCAGGTAGCAGTAGTTGCCCAGCTGCTGCAGCCCCTTCTTTTTCAGCAGGCCGTTGATGAAAGGCATGCCTTCCGGGAGAATCGAATTGAATATCAGGCGCCCGACGGTGGTGTTGATAAACTCGTTTTTGACCTCCCGCACATCCGCCCGCATGATTGCCTGGTCGTCGTATTGGGTCGTCAGGTCCATGAGGGGGCCGCTGTAGCGGTAGCGTATGGGCGTCAGCCTTTCCACCATCCCGTTTTCGAGCGCGAACATCGCTTCGTCATAGGAGCCGAACATGCGGCCTTCGCCGCTGGTGCCCCGCTTCTGTTTCGTCAGGTAATAGCACCCAAGGACTATGTCCTGGCTCGGTATGGCGATGGGCTGGCCGTTGGCGGGGGAAAGAATATTGTGGCTGCTCAGCATGAGCACGGAAGCCTCTATCTGCGCCTCCGGGGACAGCGGAATATGGACGGCCATCTGGTCGCCGTCGAAATCCGCGTTGAAGGCAGCGCATACCAGGGGCGGAATCTTTATCGCCTTGCCTTCCACCAGAACCGGTTCGAAAGCCTGTATTCCCAGCCGGTGCAGGGTGGGGGCGCGGTTCAGAAGCACGGGATGGTCTTTGATGACGTCTTCCAGGATATCCCAAACCACCGATTCCTGGCGTTCCACCATTTCCTTGGCGCCCTTGATTGTGGCGGCGTGTCCGTCTTTTTCCAGCCGGTTGTATATAAACGGCTTGAACAGCTCCAACGCCATCTTCTTGGGCAGTCCGCACTGGTGGAGCTTCAACTCGGGGCCGACCACGATGACCGAACGTCCGGAATAATCCACGCGCTTCCCTAAAAGATTCTGCCGGAACCTCCCCGATTTCCCCTTGAGGGTGTCGCTGAGCGACTTCAGGGGCCGGTTGTTGGCCCCGCGGAGCACCCGTCCCCGCCTGCCGTTGTCGAACATTGCGTCCACGGCTTCCTGCAGCATCCTCTTCTCATTTCGAATAATCACTTCGGGAGCGCGCAGTTCCATCAGCTTTTTCAGGCGGTTGTTCCGGTTGATGACGCGGCGGTAAAGGTCATTGAGATCCGAAGTGGCGAAGCGTCCGCCGTCCAGGGGCACAAGAGGCCGCAACTCCGGCGGAATAACGGGGATGACATCCAGGATCATCCATTCCGGCTTGTTCCCGGACTTGCGGAACGCGTCCACCACCTTGAGCCGCTTGGCGTACTTGATGCGCTTCAACTGGGACGTTTCCGTCTTCATGGCGGCCCGGAGCTCTTCGGATATCTCTTCTATATCCACCCGGCTCAAAAGCTCCTTGATGGCCTCGGCCCCCATCATGGCGTTGAATTTGCCCGGGAATTCCTGCACCAGGGCCCTGTATTTCTCCTCGTTGAGCAGTTCTCCCTGCTTGACGGGAGCCTCGCCCGGATCGACAACCACATACGCCTCGAAATAAAGCACGCGTTCCAGGTCCCTCAGCGTAATATCCAGAAGGTGCCCGATGCGGCTGGGCAATCCCTTGAAAAACCATACATGGGAACAGGGAGAGGCCAGTTCGATGTGACCCAGCCTTTCGCGGCGCACCTTGGAAAGGGTGACTTCGACACCGCATTTGTCGCAAACGACGCCGCGGTATTTCATGCGCTTGTACTTGCCGCACAGGCATTCCCAGTCGGTAACGGGTCCGAAGATCCTGGCGCAGAAAAGACCGTCCTTTTCCGGCTTGAACGTACGGTAGTTGATCGTTTCGGGCTTGGTCACCTCTCCGCGCGACCACGCCCGGATCTTTTCGGGCGAGGCTAGGCTGATTCGAATGCTGTCGAAATCCGTGCTTAAATCCGATTTTTCCGTTACATCTTTAAAGCTTCTCAATTGCCCCCCCAGGTCTGTGAGGTTTTTCGCTTTGAAATATCCTTTTTTGTGAATACCGGAGCGCGCGCCGCGCCTTCCGCGGCCGGCTTCATCCGCTATTCGGCTGCAACTTCCTCACGCTTCGCCTTCTGCCTTTGAATCAGTTCCACGTCGAGGCAGAGGCTTTGCAGTTCGCGAATGAGCACGTTGAAGGATTCCGGAATACCCGGCGCAAACTGGGATTCGCCCTTCACGATGGCTTCATAAATCTTCGTCCGGCCCTGGATGTCGTCCGACTTCGCGGTCAAAAGCTCCTGCAGAATGTTGGCCGCGCCGTACGCTTCCAGAGCCCATACTTCCATCTCGCCGAACCTCTGCCCTCCGAACTGGGCCTTCCCTCCCAGCGGCTGCTGGGTGATCAGCGAATACGGACCGATGCTTCGGGCGTGAATCTTGTCGTCCACGAGATGGGACAGTTTCAGTATGTAGATGTACCCGACGGTGACCTTCTGATCGAATTTTTCTCCCGTCATGCCGTCGTACAAATCAATCTTCCCGCTTTCGGGCAACCCGGCTCTCCGGAGCATTTCCTTGATCTCCGATTCCGACGCGCCGTCGAATACGGGAGTGGCGTAGTGCAGGCCCAGGGCTTTCGCGGCCCATCCCAGGTGCGTCTCGAGGATCTGCCCGACGTTCATCCGGGACGGAACTCCGAGCGGATTGAGCACAATTTCCACCGCAGTGCCGTCCGGAAGGTAGGGCATATCCTCTTCGGGCAGAATGCGGGCGATGACGCCCTTATTCCCGTGGCGGCCTGCCATTTTGTCTCCGACCGACAATTTGCGCTTCATGGCTATGTAGACTTTGACCATCTTGATGACGCCGGGAGGAAGTTCGTCTCCCCGGCGCAGCTTTCCAAGCTGTTCTTCATGCAGGTTTTTCAGGATCTGGATCTGCTTTTCGGTCTTCTCTTCCAGGCTCTTGATGCCCTCGAAAACCTTCCCTTCCTTTTCAGACTTGAAATCATTCTTGATCTTGTTCAATTCCGTGGAGCTGAGATCCTGCAAAATGTTCCGGGTAAGCTTGGTCTTCTTTTTCAGAATGATATCGCCGGAACGCCCGACAAGGTCATCGGGAAGAATTTCACCGCTGAAAAGATTGATCAGGTGCTTGTTGCGCTCTTCCTTTATAATGCGGATCTCGTCGTTGAGATCCTTCTCCATTTTTTCAACCTGCTCCGCCTCGATGGCTTTTGCGCGTTCGTCCTTGGGCACTCCCTTGCGTGAAAAAATCTTGACGTCGACAATGGTGCCCTCGATTCCGGGAGGCGTTACAAGAGACGCATCCCGAACCTCCCCGGCTTTCTCCCCGAAAATCGCCCGGAGCAGCTTTTCCTCAGGGGAGAGCTGCGTCTCGCCCTTGGGAGTCACCTTGCCGACGAGCACATCCCCGGGGCGGACTTTCGCGCCGATGCGGATGATCCCGCTTTCGTCCAGGTCGCGCAGGCTGGAATCGCTGACGTTCGGAATATCGCGCGTGATCTCTTCGGGCCCCAGCTTGGTGTCCCGGGCTTCGATTTCGAGCTCTTCAATGTGGATCGAGGTATAGCTGTCTTCCTTGACCAGTTTTTCGCTGACCAGGATCGCGTCCTCAAAGTTGTATCCCCGCCAGGGCATGAAAGCGACCAGAACGTTGCGCCCCAGGGCGAGCTCCCCCTTGTCGGTGCAGGGGCCGTCGGCGAGAACCTGGCCGCGGATGACGGCATCCCCTTTCCGGACCAGGGGCGTTTGGTTGATGCAGGTGTTCTGGTTGGAGCGCTTGAACTTGGTCAGCGTGTATATATCCACCCCCGCGTCCCTTTTTGCCGATCTCCCGTTTTCGCTCTCTCCCGCCACGCGAACGATAATACGGGTCGCGTCGACGCTGTCGACGACACCGGCGCGCTTGCAGATGACGACGGCGCCGGAATCTTTCGCGGTGAGATATTCCATTCCCGTTCCGATGTAGGGCGCTTCCGCCCGCAACAGGGGTACGGCCTGGCGCTGCATGTTCGATCCCATGAGAGCCCGGTTGGCATCGTCGTGCTCCAGGAATGGAATCAGGCTGGCGGCAACGCTGACCAGCTGCTTCGGGGAAACGTCGATATAGCCGACATCCTCCCGGGGAACAAGAACGAAGTTGCCCGCCTTGCGGGCATTGACCCTTTCCTGCTGCATGACGCCCTTTTCATCCAGCTCCACGTTTGCCTGGGCTATGGTATACTCCTCCGCTTCCCAGGCCGTCTGGTAAAAGGAGAACGGCTCAAATTCGGACGGCCGTTTGCCGGCGGCTTCGCAGCGCCGATTTTCCTTTTCTATGCTCTCTTTTTCGACATGCTGGCCGACCTTGAAGTTCGTGTCTCCGGGATGGATCACCGATACATAATCCAGGACGCGCCCTCTCTCCACTTTGCGGTAAGGAGATTCGATAAAACCGTAATCGTTGATCCGGGCGTAGCAGCTCAATGACGAAATCAGCCCGATATTCGGCCCTTCGGGGGTTTCAATCGGGCAGATGCGCCCGTAATGCGTGGGGTGCACGTCGCGCACTTCGAAACCGGCGCGCTCGCGGCTCAAACCGCCCGGCCCCAGAGCAGAAAGACGCCGTTTGTGCGTGATCTCGGACAGGGGGTTGGTCTGGTCCATAAACTGGGAAAGCTGGCTGCTCCCGAAAAATTCCCGGATGGATGCCATGACCGGTTTGGCGTTGATCAGATCGTGCGGCATGGCGGTGGTCATTTCCTGATGCACCGACATCTTTTCCTTGATGGCCCGTTCCATGCGAACCAGGCCGATACGGAACTGGTTTTCGAGCAGTTCCCCCACGGCGCGCACTCTGCGGTTCCCGAGATGGTCGATGTCGTCTACGGTCCCGATATTCTTTTTGAGCCCGAGCGCGTACTTGATTACCGCGTAAAAATCCTCGGCGGTCAATGTCCTTTGTTCCAGGGGCGTGTTCAGGCCCAGTTTGATGTTGAACTTGAGCCTGCCGACCTTGGAAAAATCGTATTTCCTGGGATCATAGAACATCCCTTCGAAAAGTGCGGTCGCCGTTTCCAGGGTCGGCGGATCGCCCGGCCGCTGTTTCCGATAGATTTCGATCAGCGCATCGGACTGGGATTTAATGGTGTCCTTGTTGAGCGTCTGGGTGATGATGGATCCGATCCCCGCGCGGTCCGGGTAGAAGACTTCCAGCGAACGGATGCCCGATTCGCTCAGAACCGTGATCGTCCCCGGGGTGATTTCCGAATTGGACTCAACCAGGATTTCCCCGGTTTCACGGTTGATGACCTCATCGATGGCGAAGGCGCCTTCCAGGGAGTCGACATCTGTTTTCGTCTCCTCTACCCCCGCCTTGATCAGCTGATTGTAGAGGCCTTCCACAATCTTCTTTCCTTTGGGGCAGAGGATTTTTTTGCTCTTGGGCTCTTTGATGTCTTCGGTCGCCCTGGATCCGATCAGGTCCCTTCCCATGGTCCGGAAGAGGTCTTTCCCCTCCCAGCGCATCGTGACCGGATGGTAGAATTCCCTCAGGATGTCCGCATCGCTGTTCAAACCCAGCGCGCGCAGGAAAGTCGAAGCAAGGAACTTCCTCTTGCGGTCGATGCGAACGTAGAGGATGTTCTTCGAGTCGAATTCGAATTCTACCCAGGAACCGCGGTAGGGGATTATTTTCGCGAGTATGAAGGTCCGCCCGGCATTGGACTCGAAAAAGACGCCCGGCGACCGGTGCAGCTGGCTTACGATAACGCGTTCGGTCCCGTTTATGATGAACGTTCCGTTTTCGGTCATCAGCGGGATATCGCCGAAATAAACCTCCTGCTCCTTAATGTCCCGGATGCTTTTCCCCTCCGTCTCGTCGTCTTTGTCCCATACTACGAGGCGCACGGTCACCTTGAGCGGGACCGCAAACGTCATGCCTCTTTCCTGGCACTCCTCAACGCTGTATTTCACATTCAATTCGACGGTGCTGCCGCAGAATTCGCATCTTGGATTTTCGATCTCGTTTTTGGCGCCGCAATGGCGGCAGTTGCCGCCATCGGGATTGTAGGGGCTGTTCACGATCGCTTTCCCGCATTCGGTGCAGGCGGCCCGCAAATAATCCAGCCCTTTCAGATTCCCGCACTTGCACTGCCAGTTCCCGATGGAATATTCCACGAACTCCAGAGAGGATGTGCCGCGAAAATCATTGATCGGAAAAACGGAGTTGAAGACTGCCTGCAGACCTACATCCTCGCGTTCCGCAGAGGGAACGTCCATCTGCAGAAACCTGTGGTACGACTTTCGCTGGACTTCGATTAAATTCGGAATGGGAATGCTCGTATGGATCTTGGCGAAATCCATGCGATCCCGGTACACATTCGAAGTGCTGATATTGGTCATTGAAAAATTTACCTCGAATTGCTCAAAAAGGTTTCGACGTGCCTTGGGTGGGAGCTGCCGTCAGCGGAGCGAAAGGCGGAAGGCGCACCCGGGCCCCTGCCCGCACTGAAAGCGCATGCGTTTTTCTTTCTGTTTCCCCGAATCTGAAGGTCTGTGCACTGGGACCTCCTGGTGGGGTGGTCGGAGAGCCGCAGCCCCGCTGCGACAGGAAAAATACAGGGCGTGCGGAGCCGCCGGTACATCGGGGGTCTCTGCACGCGGACGCGGACAGATAGACGCCGCTACTTGACCTCGACGGTGGCGCCGGCTTCTTGGAATTTCTTCTTGATCGCTTCGGCCTCTTCCTTGGTAACGCCTTCTTTTATCGCCTTCGGCGCTCCCTCTACGAGGTCCTTGGCTTCCTTGAGGCCCAGGCTGGTCACTTCGCGAACCGCCTTGATGACGTTGATCTTCTTTTCGCCGATAGCGGTAAGAATCACGTCAAATTCCGTCTTTTCCTCCACCGCCGGGGCCGCTTCACCGGCTCCGGCCGCCGCCCCGAACGCCGCCACCGGCATTGCCGCCGCGGCGCTGATGCCGTATTTATCTTCCAGGCTTTTGACAAGATCGGAAATATCCATCATCGTAGCCTGATCGATCCATTCCATTACTTCATTTTTTGTAATCGCCATCTTAAACTCCTATAAGATTGGTATAGAAAATTGCTGAACTTGAGCGAGCTCCCTATTTTTGAATCTGTTTCAAAACCAGGTTCAAATCCCGCAACGGGGCCTTCAAAACCATGCCGAGCTTCTGCAAAGGCGCCTTCAGGAGGAAGGCCAGTTTGCTCAGAAGCACTTCCCGGGGAGGCATGGAGGCAAGCGCCTGTATTTCACTCGCGGGGATAACCTTGCCTTCAACCAGCGCCGCCTTGAACTGAAAGTTGGGATTCGATTTACTGATTTCATACAGAACCTTGGCCAGCCCGACGATATCTTTCCGATGATAGGCTACGGCGGTGGGTCCCCGGAAATGCTCCTCAAGCTTCTCGAAATCGGTCTGCTTGGCGGCAAGCGTTGCCAGGGTATTCTTGACAACGACATAAGATCCATCCATTTCCCGAATCTTTTGACGCAGTTCTGTCGCCTCCACAACCTTCACCCCCCGAAAGTCGATGAGAAAGGCGCTTTGAATGGATCGGAACGTTTCGTTTAGCGAATCTATCGCCTGCTGCTTTTCTGCTCTATTCATAAGAGACAACCTTACGGGCATCCACCCGACTGTTCAAAGTATCCTTCAGGGGATGAGAACCATCCCGTTTAAAGGGGCCATCCGGTCGTATCAGGCGCGGGCGCCGATGGAATTCTCGTCCACCCTGATTCCGGGACTCATTGTGGAGGAAAGGAAAATACTCCTTATGTACTTGCCCTTGCTGCTCGCGGGTTTCGCGCGAACGACGGCATCGATCAGGGCCTGGACATTTTCGTACAGATTCTTCTCGTCAAACTGAATCTTCCCGCAGGGAGCGTGGATGATTCCGGTTTTGTCGACGCGGAATTCGACTTTTCCGGCTTTGATCTCTTTTACGGCTTTTGCGACCTCGAAGGTGACCGTTCCGGTTTTCGGATTCGGCATCAGCCCCCGCGGCCCGAGGATCTTCCCCAGCTTCCCGACGCTGCGCATCATGTCGGGGGTTGCGACGACGGCGTCGAAGTCCATCCAGCCTCCGGATATCTTTTCCACGATATCATCGCCCCCGACTTCATCGGCGCCGGCTTCCTGGGCTTCCTTCACCTTTTCCCCCGAGGCGATGACGACCACCTTCTTGCTTTTCCCCAACCCGTTCGGAAGAACCACGGTGCCGCGGACCATCTGGTCGGCGTGCTTCGGATTGACTCCGAGCTTCATGGATATTTCAACCGTCTCGTTGAATTTGGCGAACGCGATTTTCTTCAGCAGAGGCACGGCTTCATCGAGACTGTAGAGTTTATCCTCCCGGGAAGCGGCAGCCTTCTTGAAATTTTTCCCCGCCTTAGGCATTCCATACACCTCGTTGATTGAGGGCCGGCTTCAATCCGAAACCGGGCCCGAACTACCTTTCGACTTCCAGTCCCATACTGCGGGCGGTGCCCATGACAATTTTCTCGGCGGCTTCGATATCGGCCGCGTTGAGATCCGGCATTTTGAGCTGCGCGATCTCGCGGATGTCCTTCATCGTCACCTTTCCGACTTTCGACTTGTTCGGTTCGCCGGATCCCTTGGCGATATTGGCGGCCTTCTTGAGCAGCACCGCGGCCGGAGGCGTCTTTGTGATGAATGAATAGGTGCGATCGGCGTACACCGTCACGACAACCGGAATGATCAGCCCTTCCTGCTTCGCTGTCTTGGCGTTAAACGCCTTGCAGAAGTCCATGATGTTGAGTCCGTGGGGACCCAGAGCGGAGCCGACAGGCGGAGCCGGAGTCGCCTTGCCCGCGGACACCTGCAGTTTAATGTTTGCAATGATCTTTTTTGCCATCGAACAACTCCATCGAATCCATCGAATCCATCGAATCCGGAATCCCGGAATCTGCGGCGGGAAGCGGGGCATGGACGCGGGCCGCCCCGCCCGCCGATCTCAATTCTGCGCTATACTTTTTCCACCTGCTCGGTTTCCAATTCCACGGGGGTCGCGCGCCCCAGAATCGTAATGGTTACCTTCAGGGTGTTTCTGTCCGGATTGACATCCTCGACCGTTCCGGTAAAGTCCTTGAAGGGCCCGTCGTTGATCTTGACGGTATCGCCCCGGTCGAACGTAAACTTGGGTTTGGGCTGCTCGGCCGTTACGGAGACCCGGTTGACAACCTCGTTTATCTCATCCTCCGTGAGAGGCGTGGGCTTCTTGCCGGTGCTGATGAAGCCCGTAACCTTCGGGGTGCCCCGCACGATGTGCCAGGCCTTGTCCGTCATATCCATTTCAACCAGGATGTATCCCGGGAAAGTAAGCTTGGTTGTGACTATTTTTTTCCCGCTCTTGGTCTCCACGACATCTTCCGTGGGAATCAGAATCTGTCCGATACAGTCCCCCAGGTCATAGGCCTGGATGCGATTCATAAGGCTTTCCGCGACCTTGCGTTCATACCCGGAGTAGGTGTGAATGATGTACCACTTCTTGGAATTATCCATTCTTCATCTTCAGGACTGTGCCGACATCGCACGAAAAAGGAAGTTCATTCCGGAGTTGATGATTTGATCCACCAGAAACAGGAATCCTCCGAAAAACAGTACAGCCAGAATAACGACGGCGGTTGTACCGGTCACTTCGCGACGCCCGGGCCACGAAACATTATTCAGTTCTTTCCGGGTATCCTTAATGAATTCAATCTTATTGCTAAAAGATTTCCTTACTTTCCCAAGAAAATCTGCCATCGCGCAACTCCATGGCTATGAAACTGTTCGTATTGAGCAACTCGCACCCGACCTGGCGATCGAAAACTGGCAGGCCAGGAGGGACTCGAACCCCCAACATGCGGTTTTGGAGACCGCCGCTCTACCATTTCGAGCTACTGGCCTGTACATTCCTTCGGATTCCCTGTTGCGGCACGGCCGCTTAACGCGTTTCCTTATGCGGCGTGTGTGCGCGGCACCGGTTACAGAACTTTTTCAACTCCAGCCGTTCCGTGGTGGTCTTTTTATTCTTGGTCGTCGTGTAGTTGCGACTTTTGCACTTCGTACATTCCAGCGTGATGTTTTCTCTCATGACTGTCCCGGACCTATTCCAGAATGTCGGAAATCGTACCGGCGCCTACCGTCCGGCCGCCTTCCCGTATCGCAAACCGCAACCCTTTTTCCATCGCTATCGGC
>JAFGAO010000153.1 GCA_016933615.1 Acidobacteriota bacterium | reverse complement strand
GGCTTAACCGGTCCGTTTTTCAATTTCATGAGACGGTTCCGGGCCGAAAGAAGCAGGGGCGAACCTCGTGTTCGCCCTATGGGCTTCGGCGGACAAGTGTGTTCGTTCTACCCTCGTATTTCGAGATTTACGGATATTATGGCTGATAACCGGAAAAGAATCCTGATCGTGGCGGGGGAGGCTTCGGCGGACAGGTATGGTGCCGGCCTCATCCGGCGGCTTTGCCGCATTCACGGAGCCGACAGGCTCTATTTTTACGGTACGGGCGGGGATGCCATGGCGGAATCGGGCGTCCGGCTTTTAGGGCATATCCGGGACTTGGCCCATATCGGGGTGCGGGAGGCGCTTTCCGGCCTCAGAACCTATTACAGAATCTATCGCCGCCTGCTGAAAGTGTCCCTGGAGGAACCGCCGGCGCTGGCCGTTTTGCTGGATTTTCCGGAATTCAATCTGAAAGTGGCGAAGAAAATGAAACGCCTCGGAATTCCCGTAGTCTACTACATAAGCCCGCAGATCTGGGCCTGGCGCAGCGGGCGTATCCGCTCCATAAGGAAAAACGTGGATAAGATGCTGGTCATCCTTCCCTTTGAAGAGGCGTATTATCTGGAGCGGGGCGTCGCGGCTGAATACGTCGGCCACCCGCTGCTGGAAGATTTTCATCCCGATTTCAATCGGGAAGCCTTTCTAAGGAAAATGAATTTGGACCCGGAGCGCAAGACGGTCGCCGTTCTCGCAGGCAGCCGCTCGAGGGAGATCGGTTATATCCTGCCGGCCATGCTCGAGGCCTCGCAGCTGATCCGGAGGAAGATCCCGGCCCAGTTTCTGATTTCCGCGGCTCCTTCCCTCGGTCCGGAGCCTGTCCGTGAAGTCGCACAACGAATCTTGGGGCGATGCTGCGATGAAGGGGATTACCGCATTCTAACCGAAGACTCCAGGGATATCCTGGCCAATGCGGACTTTGCCTTTGTCAAAAGCGGGACAAGCTCTCTCGAAGCCGCGCTGGTCGGGACTCCGTTTTTAATCACCTATAAAATCTCCCCCCTGAGCTGGTTTATCGGAACGCTTTTGATTCGCAGTCCGATGCTTGGGTTGGTAAACTTAATTGCTGGTGAGAAAATAGTGCCGGAATTGTTCCAGAGCCGCGCGACACCCGACGCCCTGGCCCGTCTGGCATTGGGATTTCTCGAAGATCCCTCGAAGGGAGACCCCGTGCGCGCCCGGCTGGCCGAAATCCGCGCGCAGCTCAGCATGCGTTGTGCTTCGGAAGCGGCGGCTGCGGCCGTAAGCGGTTTTCTATAGAAAAGGAAGGTTGAAGTATGCCCGTGAAATGGATCCCGGTTGCAAAGATATTCCTGGCACTGGTTGCCGCAGGCGCCGTGCCGGCATTCTATGCCCAGTCGGGAGGCGCTTCTTTTTCCCGGCCGGCGATAGCGGTGCAGCAATACCGGATTGAGGCGGCCCTGATTCCCGATACGCACGAAATCGAAGCCGCCGCCACGATTCAGTTCCTCCCCGAGGAAACCACGGACTATATCGTGCTGGAACTGAATGAAAATTTATGGGTGCGAAAAGTCCTGAACGCGCAGGGGATAGAGCTGGAGTTCGAAGACGGCGCCCTCGGCCCGGGAATTTTGACGGTGCTTTTTCCCAAGCCGCTGGAGGCCGGGACAGATGCGTCCGTGCGGATAGAGTATAAGGGCGGATTCGACCGGGATCCCTACAGCCGGATTTACAGCCGGGACGAGAGCAGCGCGTACCTGGGGATGGAAGGCAGTTATCTGATGTACGGCGCAAAATGGATTCCGGTCGACGGTTTGATGGCAAGCCGGGCGCCGACAACGATGGAAGTGACCGTCCCCCTGGGATTGACGGTGATAGGCCCCGGGAGCCGGCAGCCCGTAATAACCAGGGGTGTCAGTGAAACGTTCGTCTGGAAGGCGGATACCCCGATTCTGCCGGGCTCCATAATCGCGGGGCAGTATTTCCAGAGGGATTCGCGGTTTGGAGACCTGACTCTGGAATGTTTCGCGAAAACCGAGAACCTGCAAGCCATACAGGAGGCCGCAGAAACGGTTGCCGGGATCCTGGATCACTACCGGGAAATCTACGGGCCCTCCGCTTCGGGGAGCCGGTACCGTCTTGTGGAAGTGGACGACCGGCTCAGGAATCAGCACGGGATGCTGGGGACCATATTCATAACCCGCTCGGAGCTCGCACGGCCGTCGGAATCGCGGCGCAATCTTGCCCGGCGCGCCGCCTATCAATGGTGGCAGGAGACGGTCGGCGTCAAGAGCGCGGCGGATCTCTGGCTCGCGGACGGGATGGCCTACTATTCCGCGGCCCGGTATCTTCTGAAGCAGAACGGGGCGGATGCGTACAGGGAAGAAATCGAAGCCCTGGCCATCCTGGCTCTGAAATTCGAAAGCGCCAGCGCGGTCCGTGACGGGGTGGGGTTGGGGTACAGGACCGACCGGTACGAGTCCGTTGTCGCGGGCAAGGGAGCCTGGGTCCTGAACATGCTCCGCGGGCTTCTGGGCGATTCGGAATACGATGATCTGGTTCGGCGCTACATCAGGGAATGTTCCGATACGGGAGGAAGCACGGAGGAATTCGAGCGGATGGCCGAATCGCTTTACGGCAAGGAACTCGGCTGGTTTTTCACCCAATGGCTGGACGCCACCGGAATCCCGTCCCTGGAGTCGGATTATGTGGTTTACAAAACCCCGGACGGATTCAGGGTCACCGGGGTCGTGAAGCAGGACAGGGACCTTTTCCGCACTCCCGTGGAAGTGGCCCTGATCAGCGGCGACCGGAAATTGATTGAATGGATCGAATTGAACGGCAGATCGAGCTCTTTCGACATCACTTCATTTTCCTACCCCGAAAAAATCGTCCTGGATCCCGATAAAAAGCTCCTCCGCGACTCCAGCGAACTCCGGGCATCGGTGCAGCTTGCGCTGGGGAACGACCGGAAGGATCAGGGGGATTATATCGGAGCGATCCGGGCCTATGAAGGCGCATTGAAAATCAACGGGCAGCGTTCCCTGGCCCATTTCCGCCTGGCCGAAATCTTTTACGAACAGTTCAATCTCCAGTCGGCGGCGGATTCTTTCCGGAATGCCCTGAACGGGGATATGGATCCCAAATGGATCGAAGTGTGGTGTTACATATATCTCGGTAAGATATACGACATTCTGGGGCAGAGGCAGCGCGCCATGGCCGAGTACACCAAGGCGGTCAACACCAAAGACGATACCTTAGGAGCTCAGGCTGAAGCGAGCAAGTGGCTGAATGCTCCCTTTGTCAGAAAACGCACGTTAATTGAGGAATGACCGCGCCCTTACGATGGAATATGGCCTCCTGGAATCTTAAAGCACAGCGACTGCGTGTGCCCGCCGGAACCGTATTGGGCGTCGTCTTTCTTGTCCTAATGCACCCGTCGCGCAGATCGCTCTGGCTGGGGGCTTCTATTGCGGCTGCCGGAGCGCTGCTTCGCCTCTGGGCGTCGGGGCATATCGTAAAAGGGAAAGTCCTGACGCGAAGCGGACCCTACGCCTACTGTCGCAATCCGCTTTATCTGGGATCCTTTCTCATGGCTCTGGGCGTCATTATCGGCGGGCAGGGGTACTGGCTGCTGCCGATATTTGCGCTCTTTTTCATCACCTTTTACTTCCCCGTTATGAGAGCCGAGGAGCAGGAACTGCTGCATAACTACGCAGACGATTTCGTCCAATATTCACAAAAGGTCCCACTTTTCATCCCCCGATTCCGTTCGGCCGGGTATCCCGTTTCCGGCTTTCAGTGGGGCAGGGTCATGCGGAACCGGGAGCACCGCACCGTCATCGGCCTTCTCCTCGCGGAGGCCGTCCTCGTCCTGGAATACTTCCTCAGATAGAAAATTTCAAAGACCTCAGGATTCCGGCCCTTGAGCCGTCCTTCATTTTCCAGTGCATCGGGGATTTAGGATTGACGAAGCCAAATGGAATATTGATGATGGATCCAGAATAGCAAGTTGCGGATACGTTTAGCGGACCTGAAGAGTCAAGCGAAAAAGGAGTGGACTATGAATCAGCCTGCGGTTCCCATGCCCCGATCACGTGTCAAAGAACCTCCCTATGCCTGGATCATTCTTCTGTCGGTTTATCTGGCCAGCCTCGCGGCGCCGCTCAATCAATTCAAGGTGCCGCCGGTTCTGGAACTGATCAATGCCGAATTCAAAATGGACCTGAGCGGCGGCGGCCTTTTCATGTCCGTCTTTTCCATTGCCGGCTGCATACTCGCAATTCCCGCCGCGCTGATTATCCGGAGGCTGGGAATGAAGAAGGCGGGGCTGATTGCCGTAGGTTCGGTGTTTGTAGGAGCCCTGATCGGATCGCTTGCCGGCACTTCGCGCGTGCTCTACGCCGGCCGCTTGATCGAAGGCGTGGGCATGGGGCTCATTATGGTGATGGCCCCGGCCGCGATCGCCCTTTGGTTTCCGGCGAACCGGCGCGGCGCTCCCATGGCGCTGTGGGCGACCTGCGTCGGGATCGGGAGCATCTCGATGTACAATCTCGCCCCCCTGCTTGCCACATCCTACGGGCTGAAATCGGTGTGGTGGCTGGGTACGGGCGCGGCTTTTTTCGCATTCATCCTTTTTGCCATGCTTTTCAGGTCCCCCAGGCCGGATGAGATCCCGGAAGAACCCGGACCGGGCGGCGCAGCCGTACCCGCGGTTTCTTTTGGAGCCGTGATGTCGAATCCCCGGATGTGGATGCTGAGCCTGCAGTTCCTGTGCTTCAACCTGATTGTCATGGCCTTCAGCACTTTTTATCCGACTTTTCTGTTCGATGTTCGCGGCTATTCGCTTTCCCGTGCCGCTTCCGTGTCCAGCCTGATCATGGTCGTTTCGATTTTCGCCGGTCCGCTGGCCGGCTACATGACCGATCGCGTTTGGAAGCGCAGCTACTGGATTCTCTGCGCCTGGGTTGTCGGGGCGGTACTGTACGCTTTCCCCTTCAGCGTGACCGGCTGGATGATCCCGGGACTGCTGGTCGCCATGGGCATACTGACCGCGCCCATAGTTCCGGCGAGCTTCGCCGTCATTCCGGAGGTTGTCGGATCCCCCAGGCTGGCCGGGATGGGGATGGCCGTGATGGCCCTGGGTCAGAATGTCGGTATGCTGATAGGTCCCTGGGCGTTCGGGCATTCCATAGAAAACTTCGGCTGGATGACCTCGTGCTACCTGTTGCTCCCGTTTTTCCTTGTGGCGTTTGTCGCAACCTGGTTTGCGAAGGTCAAATGATGTATTTGTAAAGATGGAGATTGTAGGGGCGAACCTTGTGTTCGCCCTTCTGATCGAAGTGCATATCGGTTCATCTTGATTCACTGTATCGATCTACCTGCAATTTGGGGGC
>JAFGAO010000152.1 GCA_016933615.1 Acidobacteriota bacterium | reverse complement strand
CAAAAGGGATGAGGTTGAGGAGAATATTAAAGGCGATTCCCGAAGACAGGAAAAATCCATGATCGGCATGGAACTTCTTCAAGGCCGGCCATAGGAGGCGAAAGTCGCGAAAGAATCCCGGGAGTTGTTTCCATCTCATCGCAGCGCTTCCTCGTACGCCTGCGGGCCTCCCCCGGGGAAACCTGCAGGCATACTCCACATCCAACCTGCCCTGAGGCGGCTTGCTATGTGTGCGGGCCCCTGCCTGCATGTCAGCATTCCGTGCCCGCTGCGGATCTGGACCCACCCGGCCTTGCGACCGGTCCGCAGCATGATAACAAGTTCCCCGGGCTCTTCAAAGCAGCCCGGCGGGGATTCAAGGCTCGAAGGCAGGGGTTCGAATCCCCTCCCCTTCGTACTCAAACAGGTATTCGACGATTCCGTTCTTCAACCGGAAGGAATCGCAGGTGCGAAACCCCGTCATCGCCAGGGCAAGCGCCCGGGGCTGGTGCCTCGGGCAGCTCCGCAGAACCAAACCGGTGTTTTCATAATGGATATGCGCTTCATCCTTTATCCGGTAGATGGTGATGTCTCCCGGCATCTCTTTCTGATCAAAGATCAGGCTGAAGAGAATCGTACCGGGCCTGCAGAAGCGCTTCAAGTATTCGATCAGACTGCCCACTCCCGGGAGATCCAGGTAATTCAGCAGATCCCATGCAAGAATCGCATCAAATTTTCGGCCGGCCGGGAGCCCGACCAGGCGCTCCCACCCCGGCTCCACGAATTCCGAACCCTCCGGGGACGCACCCGGCAGAGGCAGGCTGGACCGCAGGTCCGCGATATAGAGCGCGGGGTGGAATCGCGACCAGAAATCAAGGTTGTCACTTCGAACCGGTCCTAATTCGAGAATATCGCAGGCGGGGAACTCCTGAATCCTCCGGCACAACGACTGCAGGCCGAGCGAACCGTTCAAAGCCGGTGCGGTTGGAGATTTGCGTGCCTCTGTCATCATTGGAATCACCGGGCTATGGCGCCTTGGCTGCGATTACGGGCTTTTCCGGAGCAAGCGCTGCGGCCGGTTTCTCCTTGGGGCTCATGTCAATGCTGCCTTTGAAATTGGATCCGTCTTCCAGCGCCACCCGGGGAGATACGATATTGCCGCGCACCGTTCCCGAATGCCGCACGATCAGTTGCTCTTCCCCGTAAAGATTCCCTTCTACTGTCCCTTCCACGGTTATGAGCTTCCCGTAAATGTCGCCCGTAATGCGCCCGTTTTTACCGATGGTGACGCTGTGCTGCCTCAATTCGATTTTCCCTTCCAGTCGCCCCTCGATCAAAAGGTCCTCTTCACCGGACAAATCCCCTTTAATGAATATCGAGGAGCCGACCACGGCTGCATGTTCTTTTGCCTGAGGGACAGACGTTCTGGGAGCCGCTGCCGCCGGGGGAACCGGTTTAGGCATCGGCTGGGGGTGCGATTCCTCTGGTTCGGATTTCTTCCACATGATTTATGCTCCTTTTGCAGGCGGATGCATTCGACAAAAGATAAAGGTAACGGAGCGCGACCGGTTCACCGCAATATGGGAAGCCGGGCCTCCAACCCGGTGCACACGGATGCCGGATGGCCGTCGTTTTCGGGACCATCCTAAAACGGCCGCAATGGAAAAACCGTCACAACCGTCACATATATTGAAAATAATTCCCCGAGAGGATAGTACACCACGCAGCAGTCCGGATATCCCTGAATGGGGGCCAGGAGCTGCCGGGGCATCGCCTAGAAACGCCAAAGGTTGAAAACATTTGAGTTGCGCGGCCATTGCCCGCAATTTTTCCGCTGCAATTCCCTGTCCGATGCCCGCATCCTTACTCGGGGTCCGCCCGCACCCCAACAGGCCAGGTAAAGGGGCAAAATCACCTCATGGGTTCAAAGAGCAAATCAGCTCGCGCGTATGCGCCCTATTGAACTGACGTCAAATGGTGCCGATGCTATAAAAAATCAGCCCCAATTGTAACCGGGACCTTCGACGCGCCCACGTCTTTACGAACCGGGGGCCATGATAACCATCCGGGTTGCCGACCTCGTCCCGTCACGATCGATCATTCCATCCGCACCGGCGGAGGAGAGAAGCCTATGCAACGAACCATTCGATTGACATTTCTGACCCTCATGGTTCTGACAATCCTGAGCCCGGCGCTTCAAGCCCAGGGCCGGAGCTGGAACCAGGGCAATCAGCCTCGCGACGGGGCGTGCTTTTACGTGGACAGAGACTATCAGGGAGAGGAGTACTGTGTCGACGCCGATGAAAGCCAACACCAGATCGCGAACCGATACAACGACCGGATTTCATCCGTGCGGATCTTCGGCAAGGCCCAGGTGGTCGTATACGAGCATGAAAATCTCGGCGGCGCCCGCAGGGTTCTTGCCAGCAGCACTCCCGGCTTGGGGGATTTCAACGACAAGATCAGCTCCATTGAAGTCACCGGCGACCGGAGCCGTGGGGGCAAAGCCCTCGATAGCGTCTGCTTTTATGCGGACAGGGACTACCACGGCGAGGAGTTCTGCGTCTACGGAAACGAGAGTCGACCCACGATCTCCGGGCGCTTCAATGACAGGATTTCATCCATACGGATCTTCGGCAGCGCTCAGGTGGTCGTTTACGAGCATGAAAACTTCAGCGGCACCCGCAGGGCGCTTGCCAGTGACACGCCGGGCCTGGGGGATTTCAACGACAAGATCAGCTCCATTGAAATCACCGTCGACCGGATGCGCGGTAACGAGCCCCGCGAAGGGGCCTGTTTCTACGAAGACAGGGACTACCAGGGCGAAGAGTTCTGCATGAACAGCAATGAAAACCAGAAGGAACTCGGCGATCGCCAAAATGACAAAATCTCATCCGTGCGGATTTTCAGCAGGGCTCAGGTGGTCGCATACGAACATGAGAACTTCGGCGGCGCCCGCAGGGTCGTTGTCAGTAACACACCGGGCCTCGGGGATTTCAACGACAAGATTTCCTCTATTGAGGTGAGGTAACGGGAGATACTCGTAGCTCAACACCAACAGGCGGGGCGGGTGCTCCCCGACCGGTTCAGCCGCCCCGGACCACCCCGGGAGGGGAGCTCGCTTCGCCCGGTCTCGGGGATGCATGGCGGGAGGAGGCCTTTTGCTAAACACTCATCCGGGAGGTGAATCATGCCATTGATCCATATAGTGGTGGTTCTGATCGTCGTGGGAGTTCTGCTTTGGCTGGTGAACCGCTACATACCCATGGCGGCATCCATCAAGAATATCCTGAACATCGTGGTAATCATTGCTGTTGTGCTGTGGCTGTTGCGCGCCTTTGGCGTGATCGGCGCCCTCTCAAATATCCGGACCTGAAACGAAGCGGATCCTGTTGCCGGGGGGCCTGGTTCCGGATCGACGGCGGCGCACCGCCTGGTCACCCCTCCCAACCGAATGGGGAGCACTATGGGCCAAGGCGCTGGTCAATAGTGAACGGACAGGAATATTCCAAAGCGGTAACCTCTGCTCAGTGATGGATCAACAACTGTTTCCTGTCCGCAACCCCGGCGGGGAGAGGAGTGTGAGTCATGAAAATAATGCAGATCGCAGTTCTGTCGTGCCTGCTCGCCGCATTTATGCCGGCGGCGGCACTCTGCCAGCCATCCGGCATATCGGATACGCAACTGGAGGAGCGCCCGATTACGGGTACCATCGTTTCCTCTACGGCGAACACCATGGTGGTCAAGACCGATAGCGGCCGATATATTCTCTTCGCTTTGGACCGCAGCACCGTGCGCCCGCGCGCGCTGCCTGCGGGAACCGTGGTTACGGTGACGTCCCGCCCCGGCGATGAGCCGGGGGTACGGACGGCGAGCCTCGTTACCGCTTCGGAGACGCCTCAGAGCGCCAAGGTCACCGTCGGCGCTGAACCTATTCCGCCTGAACTGCGGCGGATCGAACGCCAGATCAACCGGCAGGTCCGCAAGTATAACGTGGGTGTTCGCGCAGGGGCGGCACTCGACCCGGAGATCATTTTCGGGGGAGTTCACGCCAGGTTCGGCCCCGTCTTCCACCCGGATATCTTCTTCCGCCCCAACGCCGAGATCGGCTTTGGTGAAGTCACCACCCAGATCTCGTTGAACCTCGAGGCGATTTACCGTTTGCCCCTGAACGAACGCTCGGGCCGCTGGTCCACCTACCTTGGCGCCGGTCCGGGATTCGCCTTCGGCCACAGGAACTTTGCCGAAGCCGAGAGCGGGGGCAGAGACATCGATTTCGGAGAATTCGAGTGGCAGACCGGACTCAACGTTCTCACCGGCCTGGAATATCGCAACGGCATGTTTCTCGAATTCAAGGCCACGGCTTACGCCACTCCCCATTTCCGGATGATGATCGGCTACAGCTTCTGAAAACCGGGTTGATGGAGTCGCCTGGCGTGCCGGATGCGCGGGTTCGGCCCCCGGGTCCGGTGCGATCGGGTGAGGAAGGAAAGGAGCATGGAAATGTCGGAAACATCACGGCAGGTGAGGTGCGGCCGTCGCCTCACAGGAGCAGCGCGCCTTCCCATCTCAATGAAGATAGTGGAAGTACCGAACGATGCCCGGGGCCAACTCGGGAGACGGACATGAAGAGTGGCAGGTTTTTTCCAGCCCGCCCTCCGCAATCCGTCGTTCCCGCGGATTCGGAGGGGAAATTCCTGACACCTTGGTATTCGTTCCTGGCCGGCTCCCCCGCGCCTTCACCGTCACGACTCCCCCGGAGCGCCCCCCCCGAGGCTTCGGGGCCGCCGAAAGGCCCGTCGGCGCACGGTCCGACCGGGGATTCGGCTCCCCCGGCTGGTGCGCCGATGTGGCCGCGCCCGGACCCCCTGGACACGCGGGCAGCGACCTGTCTGAGGTCGTTCCAGCGCCTGCATGGCTTGTGGATCGGGTCCGGAGACCTGTAGGGCGGAAAAGAGCGCCGGCCCCTTCGGGGCACAGGACCGGCACTGAGACGGCCTCCCGGGCCGGCCACCCGGTTTCTGTCTCGTGCGGAAGGCACCATCGGGCGCAGGCACCCAAGGTCCTGCCTACTTGACCTTGCGAGGTTTCGCACCCTGCGGGTGCGGCCCGGGTTGCGGTTTGCCCTTCTCCTTTTGCCGTGGCTCGGGATGTGAATATGCAGGAGCTGTGGTTCCAAGGAGCAAAGACAGGGACCCCGCGCGGACAGTCGCTTTCATGCACATAGGTTTCTCCTTTTCATGGGAAATCGCCTTACGGGAATCTTCATTCGATTTGGCGTGCACACCAGGAAAAAAGCTTCACGCCGGACGCCAACCGCCATTTCCTTTATACGCTCGATGTCATCCCTCATCAGTCCCGTACCGCTCAGGGGCCCGGTCTCAATTGCTCATCGCGTTCAAGACGGCGGCCGGCAGGATCCTCCAGGCGCGCCGCGGCGGAGACCGTCACCCTGTTCCGGTCGTTGTTTTGCGCCTCGATGCCCGGGGCCTTCTTCCTGGCGTTTGTCTTCGCCCCGGGTCGGGGGACGCGGCGCGTTTTACGGCGTCCTGGCCGGGCAGATGCCCGTGGCCGCCTGCCGCCTGGTGCCGTTCAAAATCGCGTTCCTGTGGTACCATGCCATCGGCTGCCGGTGGTGGTCGCCGCGGGGCTTGTGCCCCCGGGGGCGAAAAAAAGCGCGTCACGAATGGCCTCCTCATGAAGACCTGGAACACGTCAGCGGGCAACAGAATAATCCGCGTACTGGCCCGACGCAGCAACGTGTACCTGCTTACGAACGGGACCCGGAACCTGCTGATCGATACCAGCCTGCCGGCGGAGTGGCGGCCGCTCTCCAGGCGGCTGAAACGGCTGGGCGTCGCCTTTATCGACGGCCTGATCATGACCCACGCCCATATGGACCACGCGGGGAATGCCGCCAGGATAAGGCAAGCGTTCGATCCCGTGATCATGGTGCACCGCAACGAAGCCGCCGACCTGGCGTCGGGAGCCACTTCAGTCCCGGGGGGAAGCGTGGCGGTCACGCGCTTCCTGCTCAAAATGCTCTCAAGGTTTGCCGTCTCCATCCGCCAGTTCGAACCTTGCCGGTGCGACACTGCGGTGGAATCGTTGCATGACCTGAAGGATTTCGGGTTGAACGCCTATATCCTGCACACACCGGGGCACACATCGGGTTCGGTCAGCATCAT
>JAFGAO010000151.1 GCA_016933615.1 Acidobacteriota bacterium | reverse complement strand
CATTCCGCTAAACGCGGTGAACTCGATATTTTGACCTGATTTCTCCGGTCAAACCGCTCCCGGCATTTTTCATCAGCCTTCTTTCTGCCGCAGCAGGAACCTTGTGAGAAATGCGGGCTAGAAACCGGCGCTCGCCGAATCCAGTCTGGCGATCTCCTCCGCGCTCAGCTCCAATTGAACGGCTTTCAGCAGGCCGGCAAGCTGCTCCGGGCTGGTGGCGCTCGCGATCGGGGCCGTAACGCTCTTTCGCGCCGCCAGCCAGGCAAGGGCCACGGTGCCGGGCTTCGATTCCCGCTCCCTTGCAATCGCATCCAGTACCTCGAGAACCCCCAATCCCTCGGGCGTCAAATACTGCTTTACTCCGCCGCCCCGCGGGCTTTTCCCAAGATCCGCCTCCGATCGGTATTTGCCGGTCAAAAAACCCATGGCCAGCGAAAAGTAGGGGGCCACGCCCAGGCCCTCGGCCAGCGCAACGGGTTCGAGATCGGCCTGGTAGTTCTTCCGCCTGACCAGGTTGTAATGCGGTTGCAGCCCTTCGTATCGCGCCAGGCCCAGCTGCGAACTCAGGGTCAGGGCCTCCCGCAGCCGCGCGCCCGAGTAGTTGGATGCTCCGATGGCCCGCACTTTCCCCGAGGCGATCAGGCCGCTGAATGCACTCAGAGTCTCTTCAAGCGGCGTCCCGGGGTCGTCTTTATGCGCCCAGTACAGGTCGATCACGTCCGTCTGAAGCCGCTTCAGAGACTTGTCGACCGAGTCGAAGATGTGCTGTTTCTTCAGCGACACCCCGTTCTTCCCCACGATGCCCACCTTCGTCGCCAATACCACCTTGTCCCGCTTGCCTGACTTCTTCAGCCAGTTGCCGATCACGGTCTCCGACTCGCCGCCCGCGTGGCCCGGCACCCAGGCTGAATACACATCGGCCGTGTCGATGAATTCCAGTCCGGCGTCCACAAACGCGTCCAGCAACCGGAAAGAGGTTGCTTCATCCGCCGTCCAGCCAAAAACATTTCCCCCCAAACAGAGCGGAGACACTTCCAGCCCCGACCGTCCGAACGCGCGCTTTTTCACCGTCATCCGCCGTTCCTCCTGCAAGAAAAATATATAAACCTTCGAGCCTTCAGAGACACCCGGACTTCAGACTCGCCAGGGCGTTTTAATCCGCATCTCACGAGTGAAGAATAGCGCCCCCGGCGGCGTATGAAAATATTTTGTTTCTCCCGCGGTGCGCATTGAGTCCTTTCCGGCGCTTGCTTTCATCGGCGCCGAAGCGGGGGAGGCGGCTGTTCCGGCATGGCCGGCAGCGAAGCCGGGAACCCGCTGCCCGAAGGGGACACGGGATTTTGAGTCCCTGCGCGCCGCTTCCGACCGGCTCCGAAAGGATGGATTTTCAGGCAGGGAACCCGGATGACTTTTTTCCCCGGACCGGCCCGATTGATGTAATATCGCTGTCGGCGGCACGGAGCAGTATGGAAAGCCATCGGCATTATTGATATGGCCCTGTTTTTTGACGCAGTACTTCGGCGGCAGCGGGAAATGGGTCGTCCCGCGCATGGATTGGAACCGGGGGCTGCTTTTTGATAAGCGATTCTGCACATGGGATTGAGATGGGCGTTTATATTCCTTTCGGGGAAATCAAACCTGTCCGAAAAGGAAAGGCTCCGGGTGGTCGGTATGGCCGCGGATCTTTTTTTCAGCGGGGAGAAGGAGCGGCGTATTTCTATCGACGGATACCGGGGAATGGTTTCAACGGAACGGGAATGGTCGGTGCTCGGCTGCTTCTCCGGCCAGGTTTTTCATGCCGAGCTCTGGCCCGAGGGCGGAGAGGAAAGGGTAAATCTGAGTTTCCTTATCAGTGAACAGACTTTCGGAACAGGAAATGCCTATTCCATGAACTGAGGGCCTCCTTCTTGAAGGCATAAACTGCGATTCAGAGAATATGCGCCCGTCAGTGGGCAGGCGCGCCCGTATCCTGATCGCCCGGCACCCCCGGTATGCCGGGGAGGCGGTAGAAGTCTGACAAAGCCTGAAAGAATTCAGTGGTGGGCGCCCGACATTATCGGCGCATCCGGCGCCAGACAGATCGGGGTCGGAATCGAAATAGAGAAGGCAAAACCCATATTGATATCGATACCGATCCCGAAACTTATGGGACAATCCCAGCCGCTTCGAGCGGCTAACAAAATAAAGCCCCCCAGCTCTGCCGGGGTGATAATTACTCCCCAGGAGTCTGGAAGCCGGAGTAGTCGATGGGCTCGTCGGATGTATTCACACTCAGGGTGTGAATATAGCGGTATCTCCCGTTGACCAGGTAGAACAAATGGGAATCGGGCATGCCATCGGCGCCGCCGAAACGGCAGAAGACATTGACCGCCCCCATCTCTTCGTCGACGACGAAGGTCCGGTTGACGACGAACATGCCTCCGCCCTGCATGGGCGCGGAGACCTGGCAGTTGTCCCTGTCGTTGCCGTCGGGATTCGTATACATGCCCCCCTCCAGTCTTGCGCATGGAGTTCCCCATGGAGGCTTGATGCCCGGATCCAGAAAGACGAAATCAAAATACTGGTTGCCGGCATCGATCAGATCCTGCCGGCTTACGCGCTCATCGATATGAAGAACGCGCCAATCCTCCGCCTTCGAATACTTCAGGTAATTCTCACCATTGAACAGCCAGTCGTGCTGGTCGGTTACCAGGCTGTCGATCTCGGAAACCTTTCCATCCTCCACCTTCAGGCGGGTCCCGATTACATAAGGATGACCGCCCTCGGTAACGATCACTTCGGAAAATGTCTTGCAGCGACCGACATCGTAAATGCTGCGGTGAAGCGCAACAGGGAGGGCGGTATTCCAGAGGCCCTTGTCCTTCGTGGTCTCTTTCATATCTTCGATGTACTTCACCCCGGCGGCAAGGGACATCTTCGACAGATCTCCCGCTTCCTGGGCGGCTATGTAGCTTGCCGCCGCCTTCTGAAGCATCGCCCGGGTGCATTTGGCCTGCGCATGAACCAGTGCGGCATTGCCGAGCAGAACCAAAATACTGAGAATTACGCGGATCATAGAACCTCCTTAATGTTTGAATTCCATAACCTGGCCTGCTGACGCGGATAAGGCCAACGGATCTTGGGTTGAGTTGAATGTCCTATCAAACCATTTCCCTGTGTTCGGGCGCGGACAGCGGCAGTTTCTCTTCGACTTGAGACCGGTTGTTCGCAGCGGCCCAAGGGTGAAGCACGCGCCGTTTGAAAAGCGCAATACCTTGAGCGAGATTATCCCCTTTTCTTTTGTATGTCTACATTACTCTAAAAGAGAGCATGGCGGCGAACAATTTGGAATTGAAAGATTCTTAACTACCAAAGAAAAAACAATTTCGCTAGAATAGGACCGCATTTCTCTAAAATAGCTTTTCATTTGAATTCGGAAAATCTGAGGTTTATGTCCGTCCATTCCCTGAGGTGCCTAAGGGCAGGTTCACGATCTCCACCACAGGCGGGCAGTGCCCGCTGTGGTCGCCGTACAGCCGGGAGCTGTTCTATCGCAACGGGGATGCCGTTTTTG
>JAFGAO010000150.1 GCA_016933615.1 Acidobacteriota bacterium | reverse complement strand
TTCAATAGAGATTCGGCATTTGTTTATGCCTGTACTCCGGAATTGAGGCCGGCTCCCATCCGCAGGCGATTTTCCAGCAGAAGATAGATCGCTGGAAGGATAATGACGCCGTCTCTCGCGATGGTGAGCGGCGATATGGGATCGTCGAAGCTGAAACAGCCGCAACTGGCTTCAATGCCGCGCAGGTAGGTAATGGTCAGAAGCAGACTGAAAAACAGCAGAAGGGCCGTGGCCGCAGCCGCAAAATGGCGGATCTTCCACCCGATGAGAAATGATATGCCGAGCAGGATCTCAATCCATGGGAAACAGGTCGCGATAGGTAAAATGAGATTTTCCGGAATCAGCCGGTATCCGGATAAAGCGACGGCGAATTGCAGCGGCTGCTGCACCTTGATGTGCCCGCTGTATAAAAAAACACCCGCCAGTATAAGGCGGCACAACCAGTGAAGCGCTTTGAATACCATGGATTATTTGACGATTTTATCGATGAATGCCTTCAAAACGAAATAGGTCAGAAGCCCTACGGTTTTCTGCTGCTTCCCGGGATAAAAAATCAAGGATGTAGGGGTGGAGTCCAGCCCGATTTTGATTGCCAGATCGTACTGTGCGTCGATCAGGGACTCGATCTCAGGATCTTTCGAAAGCTCCTTTATTTTCTCAAAATCCTCCCTGGATAAAAATTTTCCCAGCGTTTTCTGCAAATTGCCGTTTTCGGACCAGACGGCCTGATCCGTATACAGGGCGTCGAAAACCTGCACCATGGTTTCCCGGCTGATCCGGGATGCCGCTTCCACGTAGCCGGCCGCCTCACGGTCGTACTTGTGGTAGCTGAAAGGGAAGTCGTGGTAGATGATGCAGACCTTGTCGGCCCGGGAGTATTCTTCGAGGACTTTTTTTATCGTGCGCAGATAGTATTCACGGCACACGGTGCATTCGAAATTGGAGAACACTTCAATTCTTACGGGAGATTCCAGAGATCCGCCCAGTATCTTCCCTAATGGCTGTAACGGTTCCGTCGGAAATGCCGGTATGGAAAAAAGAAGCATGAACAGGACTGAAAGCGTTGTCGGTTTCCGTTTTAAAAGCATAGCGATCTCTATATCTTGCTGATCCCCGGTTACTTAAAGTTCCTATACGGCAAAACAGCCTCTAGGATAGCAATTTCTCTGCGGGTCGACAACTATTTATGGCCCGCTTTCCCCGCGTGCCCGAAAACAAACGGTGAATACCGGCGGATATCAGGCATACGGGAAATGCATGCGGGGGATGAATTTCATAAGACGGGTCCGGCCGTGTTCCGGGCTGCGTGGTTTGCGCCGTTTCATGGGCAGAAAAGCCTGGAGAACGGGGGACTTTATTCGTTTTTGGAGACCTTTTGAAGGCGAAACTGGAGGAGATGCCGGGGCTTGAATTTGCGGCGCGACCACCGGTATCCCTCGGCGAACTCCACGCCAACGAAATATTTTACCTTGTCGAATCTGCAGTATATGACACGCGCCCGGCAGGAGTCCGTTGGAAATTCCATGGACACAAGCGTATCCGGCTCTATTTTTCTTTCCATTTCCAGGCAAGCGCCGGACGGTGAAATATCTTCGAGGATGCCCCATTCGCACGCTGTCGCGCCGGATCCCGATTCCCATAGAACTTTGACGAGGTCTGCGCAAAGTTCCCTGTCTTGGCGTCTTTCCGCTATCACGTATACCCTATCGACAAATTCCGCCCCGGGGTTTAGCGCATTGCCGCGAGGGCTTTGTCGTAATCGGGTTCCTGCGCGATTTCGGGCACCTGTTCCGCGTACAGGACTTTGCCTTGTTCGTCTATGACCAGGACGGCTCTGGAAAACAGGCCCTCCAGGGGGCCGTCCGTAATGGATACGCCGTAGGCGCCGCTGAAATTCGAATCCCGGTATTCGCTTCCGGTAAGGACGTTGTCCAGTCCCTCGGCGGCACAGAAACGCTTCTGGGCAAAAGGCAGGTCCTTTGAAATGCAGAGCACGACGGAATTCGGGAGCTTGGCGGCTTCGACGTTGAATCTTCTTAAGGAAGCGGCGCATACGGGGGTGTCGAGACTGGGGAAAATGTTCAACAGAACCCTCTTGCCCCGGAAATCGCTCAGAGACATTGTGGACAGGTCCGCTTTGACCACTTTGAAGTCGGGCGCCGGCTTCCCGATTTCGGGCAGGGAGCCGGCCGTATGGATGGAATTTCCTTTGAATGTTATCTGTGCCATGGTAATCGTCCTTTCTTGTTGTGCGGTTCCCTGAATCCGGCATTCGTCCGGGAGCTGCTCCGGATTTCACTTCGGCGGGCCCGGGATGAACGCTGAATGGGGAATCCGGAACGTACGGACTCCGTCGAAGCGACGTTACGGGAGCGGCCCGGATGTCGTTCCGGATGCGCTAAAACGCGTCGGACTTTTTTGATGTCCTATCGAACAGGCCATCCTGGGCCATTCGTCCGATTATGTAATCCCCTGTAATCATTTCCTTATAGCCCATTCCGGGGCCGACCATCGGATACACATCGGCTTCAGGATCGATCATCACCTCGAGAAACGCAGGCCCCTTGAAGGAAACGAATTCCTGGAGGGTTTCCCTGATCCTGGCTTTATCGCTCAACCGGACGGCATACTCGAAGCCGTCCGCTTCGGCCGTTTTCAGGAAATCTTTCCGGCGAAGCGACTTGTCCGACCCGGAAAACCGGTTCCCGAAATACAGCCGCTGCCATTGCCGCACCATGCCGTCTCCGAGATTATTCAGAACGACGATTTTGATCGGCAGTTCGTAGGTCGTTGCCGTTTCGAGTTCTCCCAGGTTCATCCGCATGCTGCCGTCGCCGTCGAAATCGATCACGAGGCGGTCCGGGAAGGCCATCTGGGCGCCTACGGCCGCCGGCAGCCCGAAGCCCATCGTGCCCATCGATCCCGAAGTCAGAAGGGAGCGCGGGTGTTTGAAATCGAAATACTGGGCCGCCCACATCTGGTGCTGCCCCACGCCCGTACAGATGATGGCGTCTCCCTTCGTGATTTCATTCAGGCATTCAATGACGTGATAGGGCTGGATTTTTTCGCTTTCGCGATCGTAGTTCAGGATGTGCTGTTTTTTCAGTCTGCGTATGTGGTCGACCCATTTGGAAAAATCTTTTTTGAAATTCCTCCCTGCCTGCAGGAGGTCGATCAGCGCTTCGCGCGCTGCGCCCACATGGGACCACGTTACGGATTTCACCTTGCCTATTTCCGCCGCGTCGATATCGATATGGGCAAGAAAGCGCGCGTTGGGCGCGAATTCCTGGACTTTTCCCGCGACGCGGTCGTCGAAGCGGGCGCCGATTGTGATCAGGAAATCGCAATCCATGACCGCATAGTTGGCGTACGCCGTGCCGTGCATGCCCAGCATGTGCAGGGACAGTTCGCCGGTTGTGTCGACCGAGCCGATGCCCATCAAAGTGGTGACAACGGGTATCTGGAATCTTTCGGAGAACTGCCGGAGGTGCACCGCCGCGTCGCCGGAAATGACGCCGCCGCCGGCATATATGAGGGGGCGTTCGCTCTTTTGGAGCAGACTCAGGAACTCGGCGCACTCCTCCGGCAGAAGCCGGGCCTCCGCCAGGGCTTTCATGCGGTTTTCATATCCCCGGAAGCGGATCACCCCTTCGCCTTTGAAGACTCCTTCCCAGTTCTGGACGTCCTTGGGGACGTCGATGACGACCGGGCCCGGACGGCCGCTTCGCGCGATGCCGAAAGCCGTCCGGACGGTGGCTTCGAGGTCTTCGGGCTCCTCGACCAGGAATACGTGTTTGGCGCACGAGCTCATGATGTTGAAAACCGGCGCTTCCTGGAACGCGTCGGTGCCGATGGCGCTGCGCGCGACCTGGCCGCAGATCAGCACGACCGGAACCGAATCCGCCATCGAATCGCGGATGGGCGTGACGCTGTTGGTCGCGGCGGGCCCCGACGTGACGATGAAAACGCCTACCTTGCCGCTGGCCCTGGCGTAGCCGGCCGCCATGAAGCCGGCTCCCTGCTCGTTGGCGGGAACGATCAACTGTATCTGTTCGCGCTTGTTGCTCTCATGCTCGATGTTGTAGCGGAAAATTGCGTCGTAGGTGGGCAGAATCGCGCCGCCGGTGTAACCGAAAATGGTATCGACCCCTTCCTGCGCCAGAACCTGGATGATCATTTCCGCGCCGGTCATGCGTTTGCCTGCGAGCGGATGCCGCTTATTCATTTGTGCGCCCATGATTTTTTTCCTCTTGATAATTTATGAATCCTTATGCCGACGGGTCTGTCATCTGACTCCCGGATGCCCTGGATCCCAGGGCCCTGTGCAGCGCGACTTTCCCGGTACGCACCATCTCATCGATTCCGTAAGGGCGGACGACATCGAGAAACGCCTCCACTTTGCCGGAGTCTCCGGTTACCTCGAAAACGTAATTTTCCGGGGTCGCCGTCACCACCCGGGCCCGGAAAATCTCCGCTTCGGTTAAAAGCGTCGTCCGCTTCTCCTCCGGGGCGCGAACCCGGACCAGGACAAGTTCGCGTTCCACGCAGTTGGTGTCCGTCAAATCCAGGGCTTCAACCGTGTTGGGGAGTTTATTTACCTGTTTCAATATCTGCTGAGCCAGGAGAGCTTCGCATCGCACGACCATGGTTATGCGCGAAAGGCCCGGATCGGAGCTTCTGGCAACCGTAAGGCTTTCTATGTTGTAGCCCCGGGCGCTGAACAGTCCTGCAATGCGGGAAAGGACTCCGAAACGGTTTTCAACGAGAACGGATAGTGTTCGCGTATTCTGGGTGTTGTTCAACACCGGGTCCTGCGAAGAGCTGTCTGTCATGGCGTCTGTCTCCTGCGCTCAAAACTGCGCCTAAAAAAATAAAGCCGTCAGCCCGGATCGGGTGACGGCTCTGGAATACCCAGTTGTGTGGCCGTCATCCGAACCGAGTCACTACGGTAAGGACGGGAACGGTAATTGTAAGTACGATTTCTACGATGAAGGGCAGAAAGGCGCCTTTCGGGGAGTTGTTTCCGCTTTGCCTGCCCTTGGAGCACATTTCCTGATCGATCCTCCGTCTTCTCTGTCGCGCCTGAACGGCGGGAAGCAGTGCTAAGCCTACAAGGACCGCCGGTTCATGTCAATGGAAATTGCAATCATGTTTTGGTCCTGACGGAGCTTCGCCCGGCAAGCCCGCCTGAAGGTCCATTGAAAATTCGGCGCAAACGACGGAGCCCGGAACGGCGGCAGGATGCTGCAATCGCATGTTGGTCGGGAGGGGGCAAGGATCTCCCGGTTCAGAAACCGCACTCGGCCTTGAACATGTCCCACTCGAACACGACCTTTTGCGACCAGGAGATCCGGGCCATGCCCTGATCGTTCATGGCGATCCGGGGGTCGCATGCATGACTTTCGTCGATGCTGAGGGTGCAAATCAACCGTGTGGTGCAGAATAATTTGTAGGATTTATCCTCAAGCCTGAATCTTCAGTTTTTCTCGGGTGCGGCGACGATGTTGATCATTTTTTTCGGGATTACGATCGTCTTCCGTATCGAATGGCCTTCGAGGTGTTTTTTTACTTTTGGATCCTGCAGCGCCGCCCGTTCCAGGGTTTTTTCGTCCGCATCCGCCGGGACCGTGATCCTTCCCCGCACCCTGCCGTTGATTTGAACCGGGATCTGGAGGGCGCTCTCCTGTATATAGCGGGGATCCGGGTCGGGCCAGGGGGCGTAGGCGATTGCCTCCTCGTGCCCGAGGACCCGCCAGAGCTCTTCCGAAATATGCGGGGCCAGGGGAGAAAGCATCAAAACGAACGGCTCCATGCAGGAAAGAGGCCGCGCCTCCTGCGCCGTGAAATAATTGACGAATTCCATCAGGCGGCTGATGGCGGTATTGAAGCTCAGGTTTTCCAAATCCCCGGAAACGGAGTCGATGGTCCTGTGCAGCACGCGCAAATGCTCCTCGGCGGCGGGCGCATCGCTTTCGAAGACTGCGGGATTCAGCCGCAAGCGGTCCGAAGACTCGTCCACGATCATGCGCCAGGAGCGGTTGAGAAAACGGTGGATCCCCTCGACGCCCTGCATGCTCCAGGGTTTTGTGGATTCCAGCGGTCCGATGAACATTTCGTACAGCCGCGTCGTGTCCGCTCCGTACTGCCCGACGGGAGCGTCCACCGGGATCACGTTTCCGCGGGACTTGGACATCTTTTCGATCACTCCGGCGAGCTCCTCCCCCGTTTCCTGATGGAATGCCCCGCCGTCCCGGAAATCGATTTTTGAATAGGGAACGATCCGGTCCCGGGAGTTGCGGTAAGTCGTGGAAAGGATCATGCCCTGGTTGACCAGTTTCTGGAACGGTTCCAGGGTGGAGACATGCCCCCGGTCGTAAAGCACCTTATGCCAGAAACGGGAATAGAGCAGGTGCAGAACGGCGTGTTCCGCGCCCCCGACATAAAGATCCACGGGCATCCAGTATTTTTCCTTTTCGGAATCCCATGCCCGGTCGCGGTTGCGCGGATCGCAGAACCGGAGGTAGTACCAGCAGGAACCGGCCCACTGCGGCATCGTGTTGGTTTCCCTGGCGAATTCACGCCCGCTTTTCCGGACACGGATCCATTCCGTCGCTTTCTCAAGCGGCCCCCCGGGCCTGCCGGTCGGTTTGAAATCGTCCATCTCGGGCAAAAGAACGGGAAGTTCGTCTTCTCCGACCGCCTGAATGGTTCCGTCGGGCTCCCCGTCGGCATTCAGGGCGTGGAGTATCGGGATCGGTTCTCCCCAATAACGCTGGCGGCTGAAGAGCCAGTCCCGCAGCTTGTACTTGACGGCGGGGCGCCCGATCCCGGCTTCGGCCAGCCATCCCGCGATCTTTTCTTTTGCCTGCGGAGTGGGCAGTCCATTGAGGGAAACGGCCGAGTTCGCCGACTGTGTGCCTTCTCCGTCTTCGGTGAAGGCCTCCGGCAAAAGATCCACATAATCTTTATAGTTACCCGGACCGATCGGATCCCTGGGGGGCCATTCTTTATCGGGCACTTCGACGGTCAGAATATCATGCAGCCTGTCCAGATAGGACTGCATGCGCCGGAACCATTCATCCGTCGGCATGACGACCGCGCGCACGGGCAGCCGGAATGTTCTGGCGAACTCAAGATCCCTCTGGTCGTGCCCCGGAACGGCCATAATGGCCCCGGTTCCGTAGCTGATGAGAACGTAATCGGCGATCCAGACGGGGATTTTTTCGCCGTTGGCCGGATTGACGGCGTGCCCGCCGGTGAAGACGCCGGTCTTCTCCCCGCGCCCGGCTATCCTGTCCTCTTCGCTGACCGTGGAAGCGTATTTTCTATATTCTTCGACCTCGTTGCGGCGGTTGCCCGCCGTCAGGACATCCACAAGCGGGTGCTCCGGAGCCAGGACCATGTAGGTGGCGCCGAACAGAGTGTCGGGCCTTGTCGTGTAGATCCGTATGGCGTCCGGACCGGGCTCTCCGGGAAATCCCGCCTTCTTCCGTTCGGCAGCCCACTTTACATAGCCGGCGCCGGGTATCCCGATGTAGAAATCCACTTCGGCGCCCCGGCTGCGCCCCACCCAGTTTTTCTGCATTTCTTTAATGGGTTCAGGCCACTGGAGGGACTCGAGGTCTTCGATAAGACGGTCGGCATAGGCCGTTATCCGGAGCATCCACTGGCGCAGGGGAATCCGCTCGACGGGGTGGTCGCCCCGTTCGGAGCGTCCGTTGATCACCTCTTCGTCGGCCAGCACCGTGCCCAGAGCCGCGCACCAGTTCACGGGGGATTCCGCCTGGTAGGCCAGCCGGAAAGAGTCCCGGTAGCGGCACACGGCTTCCTCTCCCCCGGCGTAGACCGCGGCGGGTATCGGCAGTTCCCGGATAGGGCGGCCCTTGCCCGTTCTCTTTTTCCCGCCTGGATCCATCCATTCATATTCGGGATCGTACCAGGTTTCGAAAAGCAGCAGGAAGATCCACTGCGTCCAGCGGACGTATTCCGGGTCGGTGGTCGCCAGTTCCCTGTCCCAGTCGTAGCTGAACCCGAGCCTCTTGATCTGGCGCCGTATGTTGGAAATGTTCTTTTCCGTCGTTACGCGGGGGTGCGTCCCCGTCCCGATGGCGTACTGTTCCGCCGGCAGTCCGAAGGCGTCGTACCCCATGGGGTGCAGTACGTTATAGCCCTTCATGCGCTTGAAACGGCAGTAGATGTCGGTGGCGCTGTAGCCTTCGGGGTGCCCTACGTGCAGACCCTCGCCCGAGGGATACGGGAACATATCCAGAACGTAGAGTTTCGGTTTGGAGCCTGCGTCTTCGGCGCAGAAAGTTCTGTTCCGCTCCCAATATTCCTGCCATTTGGCTTCGATGGCATGCGGATCGTAGGCGGGCATCGAAATCCTCCATGTCGCAACCGGAAGAGAATATCCGGCTTTGCGCCACATTTAAAGTGGGAAAAGAAAAACGGGGGCGGTCTTTTTATGGGAATCGGTTCAGGGTTCGAGGTTCAGCGCTTCAGGTCCCCGCCCTGAACGGGGGGCCTTGAATGGCGCCGGGCCCTCAGTCATTCCGTCCGATTGCGTAATAAGGCAGCGTGGGTGTCTTCGAGCCGCCCTCGGGTTCGAGCGTGATGGCCATGGTCAGGCTGGAAATATCTTCAGGAATCGGGAACCAGTCATAAACCCGTCCGGCGGGATCCGGCTCGAGCAGGCCTGACGGGATATTTTTGTTGGAGGAAGTCAAAAACCACAGCTGATAGGCCTTTTTCCCGGACACCGGCGGGATGTATCCGAAAACCAGGCAGCGGTTTTGCTGTACGTCCCAAACAATGGCGCCCGATGCCGTAGGCGCCGGGTCCAGTCCCGCCATGTGGAAAATCCGCGTTTCCGGCCTGGAAACGACCGATACAATCTCCTCGAGTTCCACCGGCCCGTTTTCTTTTTTGTCGAGGAGGGTCTCCAGATTCTTAATTTCCGTCTGCGCCGCGGCCATTTCAGAGGCAAGTCCTTCCTTGTCCTTCTGTCCGGAGTGATAGAGATAGAAAATAAAGCCTGCGGCGGCGGCGAACAGGACCGCCAGGACCCATGGGAAGACGCCTGCCCCTTTTGCGGGAGGCGGAGTCAGTATCGGTTTGGAAACAGGCGCCGCCTGGATCCGTGCAGGGGTTTCTTTGTCTTCAGGTCCGGCGGCGGAAGGCTCGCGTTCGATGCGGGCCAGGATAAGCTCCCGAATATAGTCGGGGGCGTCCGCTTCACAGGCGGCGAATCCGATCTCGGCCGTTATGTGCCGGAACTTCCGGTATTCCGTTTCGCAGACCGGGCATCCTTCCCGGAGATGGGATTCGAAGCTGACGGCTTCGTGCTGCGTCAGCACTCCTAGAGAAAAGAGGGCGGCTGATTCCCGTATTTCCTCGGTCGGTTTTTCGTGGACGGATCTTTTGTCTCCCGCGGCGGCCTCCGTCCCCGTTTCACGCCCGTATAGAGGGCGGAACAGCTCGTACAGTTTGCTCATGCCGATCCGGGTGTGTGTTTTTACGGCTCCTGCAGGCTTTCCGATCCGGACTGCGATTTCACTCGGGCTCAGGCCGGTGTAAAAAGCCCAGTCCAGGAATTCTTTTTGCTGGGGTGCCAGGGAATCTAAAGAAGCCCGTGCGTGTTTCTGCATTGCGGGAGAAACGGTCATTTTCCCTCCGTTGTCTCCCGGGGGCGCGAGGTTGCGTTTTCTGCCTTCCCTGGTCGCATCCAGCTTTGCAACGGCACAGGCCCTGGCAGCCGTAATGATCCATTCCAGCGGCAAGAGGCTTTCGGGATCGTAGAACGCGGACTCCTTGCGGATGCGCGTATAGACATCGAGCAGGATTTCTTCGGCCGGCGTTCTTTCGGCCGTAATGCGCAGAATGAGGCCGAAGAGGAGCCTGCTGGTGCCGTCGTAGAGGGCTGCGAATGCGGCAGGGTCGCCTTCCCCCGTTTTTTTGATGAGCTCTGAAAGAGAGGAATCGTCGAGCCCGGTTTTATCGACAGTCTGGGTTTCTTGATCCAATTTTCAACCTCGAATCGCAAAAATGGTTGCGGCCATTTCCAGGCGGAATAAAAACAGTCATATCATACACCGGTCCATACATTATTCTTCGGTAGAGATGAATAAAATATTACAGATTAGGCGCACCCGGAATCATGTCATGCGCGTGCGCAGGCTGTCGGCGATCGTGCTGACGAAGGGCGCCGAAGCGGGCGGCGGCTGCGCATCCAGAAGCAGCTGGCGGTTCCTGACGGATCTGGGTATTGCGGGATCCCGGGGGAGAGAACCGATCAACTCCAAATTCACGAACGGGGGCTTGCTTTCATCGATGAATTTTGAGATCACGCCCTGAAGATGCCTTGCCACGGAGGTGCCGGTTTCATGCGGGCGTTCGGGATTGGCCTGATTGACCACCAGAAGGAACCGGTCCCGTTCGTAAAGCTGCCTTAGAACCTTGATGGTGGCATAGGCGTCCATCAGGGAAGTCGGTTCCGGTGTGACTACGACCAGAATCTGGTGGGCCAGGGTCGCGAAGAAGAGCACCACGTCGCCCATCCCGGCTCCGGCATCAAAAAGCATGATGTCGTAGCGTTCATCCAGTTCCGCCAGGAGCGCCTCCAATCCGTCGGCCAGATTCCTCGAAAGAACGGTATTTTCCTGCAATCCCGACCCCGCCGGAAGCAGGTCGAACCCCTTCGCCGTTCGGATCAGGGCATCCTCCGTTCTGCAGTCGCCCCGGAAAATATCCTGCAGTGTATGCTTCGGATCCAGTCCTAAAATAATGTCCAGATTGGCCAGCCCCAGGTCGGCGTCGAGCACGAGGACACGCTGGCCTGAGGCGGCCAGGGCCGCCGCCAGGTTCGCCGTGATCACGGTTTTCCCGACGCCCCCTTTGCCGCTGATTACGGCAATGCGGCGGGCTTTCTTATCTCCTGTCATGAGTGTTTTCCTCGTTCATAAAAGCCATCAGGCTGCATCGTTCCCGCTCCGTGATCGCCGTGCTTTTTACCGGCGGATGGCAAAGGCGCGCCCTCCCCGAGCGTTTCGCCCTGTACATTTCGCGGTCGGCTTCCGACAGCAGCGCGCCGGAGCTTTGGAAATGATCGGGTTCCGTCCAGACAACGCCGACGCTGGAGGTTATGCGCAGATCGTGTCCGTCGATGGAGATCAGGAGCGGATTCAGGGCGCTGTGAATGCGCGCCGCTGCGGCAATGGCGTCTTCGGGCCGGCATTCCGGCAGGATCACGGCAAACTCCTCTCCCCCGATGCGCGCCGCCGTATCCATGCTCCTCAGGTTTTGCAGGATATTTGAAGCGACGGACTGAATGGCGCGGTCTCCCACCGTGTGCCCGTATGTGTCGTTGATGCGCTTGAAATGGTCGATGTCCAGGACCATCAATCCGCAGGGTTTCCCCGTTCTGAGGCTGCGCTCGATTTCTCTTGCCAGAACCACATGGAAAAATGTCGCGTTGACCAGCCCCGTCATGCCGTCATGAACCGAAAGGTCGCAAAGAGCATCAATGACATTCTGTATCTGCTCGCCGGAGTCCTTCGCATACAGCTGCGGATTCTCCCTGCCGGCATGGCGCAGGATGCGGAGAGCGGCGGTGAGGTCGTACTGCTTTATCTCATCGGCACTGTTGCCGCTGTTCGGGTCGAATCTGATGCGCTTTTTCAGCATTTCTGGCAAACTTTCCGTTGCGGCCCCATTCCCCGGATCTCACGCGCTTTGCCGCAAGCGAAGCGCGCGACAGCCGGCCGGAACAGCGGGCCGGTCAGCACAGTATCGACCGGTTTTCTGCCGGCGCGCACCCTCAGACTGCGCCCGGCGGAAACGCGGTCCGTTCCGGCAGGCACACGCGGAGGCAAACCAGTATTTACCGGTCACTATTACTTTTCGGCCGAAACCACGGATTCCGGCAGCGATATTTCAAAAACCGCGGGCACATTCTACCTAACATCATTGTCTGCAATATTTGTCCAGATTTATTGCGGTCCGCCCCAATGCCGTTAACTTATCTTGATGCTTGCATCCTGCAGGCGGCTTCCTGCATAGTCAAAAGGTCCGGTCGCAAAAAAGAAAAAAGGGAACGTGCATAACCGCGGCCCGCATTTCTCGCGAGATTCCCTGTCGGCGCACCGACACGGGCGGCGTCTGAGGCTTTCGGGCGCCCTGCTTGGACGGCCGGCTTTGGAGAAATGCAGGCTGAAGCCGCTGGTTTCCGGAAATGCCCATGCAGCCGTTTCAATTCATTCACACCTCGGATGTCCATCTGGATGCCAGTTTCTCAGGATCGGGATTCCCATCGTCTCTTGGGGACCGGAAGAGAGAGGCGATCCGGGGCACTTTCCGCCGCATCATGGATGACGGGCGCCGTGAGGGTGTCGGCCTGGTTCTTATCGCCGGAGACCTGTTTGAAGCGGAGCGGGTAACCCCCGACACCGTGGAGTTTCTTAGGCGGCAATTTAAGGGCCTGCACCCCGCGAGGGTGTTTATCGCGCCCGGAAACCACGATCCCTATATGCCGGGTTCGCCTTACAGGGAAGAATCATGGCCCGATAACGTCCATATTTTCAAGGCGGAGGAGTTCCAATCCATCGAGATACGCGAACTGGGCGTTCGGGTGACCGGTTTCGGTTTCGAAAGGCCGCATCTCGAAGACCGCTTTTTCCGGAAGCTCCCCGTTCTTCCGGGCGATTATTTCAACATAGTCCTGTCCCACGGATCCAACCTGGGAAGGATCCCCTCGGGGAAATCGAAGCACGGGCCTTTCACGGTGGACGAGATCGCCGGGAAGAATGTGCAGTACTGCGCTTTGGGACATTACCACCAGCAGCAGCTTCTGCCGAATCCCCATGACGGCACGCCCGCCTGGTATCCCGGGATTCCCGAAGGGCGCGGATGGGACGAAACCGGCCCTTGCGGCTACCTGTCCGGAAAAGTGGTCGGGGGGAATCTTTCCGTCGAGAACCGAATCTGCAGTCAATACCCGCTGAACGTAATCACTGTCGATTGCGGCACGTTCTCAACCAGGGAGCAGGTCCTGGATGCCGTTGTCAGCCGGCGGGAAGAGCATTTCGATTCGAACACCATCCTGCGTGTGCAGCTTGTCGGCGCCCTGGATCCCAGGGTGCACCTTTCCGCTCCCGAGCTTGACGAGAGGCTTTCCGGGCAGGCTCTGTATATCCAGTGGGACGACAGGACGCATCCCGCCTGGGATTTCGGCTCGCTCGCCGGGGAGAGGACCCTTCGCGGAAAATTTGTCCAGAGCATGAACGAACGCATCGGCCGGGCGGCGGGAGAAGAGAAAATACGCCTGGAGCGCGCCCGGCTTTACGGAGTGCAGGCGCTCAGCGGACATGAGGTGAGGCTCCGGTGATTTTTCTGGACTGCCATATCCGGGGTTTCGGAAAGCTCCGGGATTGCAAACTCCGGTTTGAACCGGGTATAAATCTGGTCTTCGCCGCGAACGAGGGGGGGAAGTCCACCCTCCAGCAGTTCCTTGTCGGGCTGCTTTACGGCCAACTCCGTTCCGATCTGAAGGTTCAGAGGCGGATGGATCCCTGGGTGGAGAAGTATCAACCCTGGTACGGGCAGGAGTACGGGGGGATGCTTCGCTGCCGGCTTGCCGACGGCCGTGAACTGGAAATCCGACGGTCGTTCGGCCAGGACGAAAACCGGATCGAGATACGCACTTCGACCGGCGAGGATATCACGCGGCAGTACGAAATCGGGCGCAACGGGGAGGTTCTTTTCGGGAGGTTTCATTTAGGCCTTCCGAAGGAACTGTATGAGTCCGTGGGCATTGTCCGCGAGAACAGGGCTTCGGACATACACAGCCGCGAGACGATCCGGGACCGGATCGCCAATCTGGCCCATTCCGGGGACGAGGAACTCTCGATCCGTAAACGCATCGCCCGCCTGGAGGAAGCGCTCGATTCGGTGGGTTCGGATCGCGCCCCGACGAAACCCTACAAGCAGGCGAAGGATCTTGTCCGGGACCTTCAGTCCGAACAGAAGGAATTGCTCGAGCGGCGCGCCCGGTTCGAGGAGTGGCTGCAGGAGCGAAACCGCCTTGCGGCTGAAGCCGGGCGAATGAACCGCGAGCTTTCCCGGACGCGGCATGCCCTTCTGGGGGCGCGGCGGCGGGACGTCGAATCCAGAATCGAATCCCTGGAGGATATCGACAGGGAAATCTGCACGCTCCGTGAGACGGTCGAGTCTTTGGGCGCCCGCGCGGAATTCCCCGCGGACGATCTGGAGGAATTGAACCAGCTTGTCGGCGCCCGGGACAGTATCGCCCGGCGCCTCGAGGAGGTCCGCAACGAGAAAGAGGAAGCCCTCCTGCGGCTGGCCCTGGCGGAATCGGAACGCCGGGAGCTCGAAGCCTACGCCCCCCTTTCCGAAAGCGAAGAGGCGGAAAAGATCACCGAATGGTTCGTCGGTTATCTCGGCCTTTCGCTTCAGACGGAAGGCCTTAAAAAGACGTCGGACAGGCTGCTCGGCGAGGCCCGGGACCTGGAAAAGCGCTTAAACAGGCTCTGCCCGGCGCTGGGCGAACCCGGGGCCGATTGGCAGAATTTTGCGCGCGAGGCTGCCGAGGAAGAGCAGGCGGCTTCCCGTGAATGCGCCCTTCTGGCGGAAGACGCGGCACGGGAAGGGTCGAAAATGGCCGCCGCCCTGCGGACGGCGTTCAACCGCAGGTTTGCGGCCGTAATAGCGCTCCTGGCAGCCGCCGGGCCTTTTTTGTGGCGCCACCTGGCTGGATCTGAGGCATGGAGCGTATGGTTCGATTCTGTCTTCGGAGCCCTGTGCCTCTCGTTTTCGACAGGGATGTGGTTCGCTGCCGCGAAAGCCGCCGGGATGGGGCGCGATGCGCGGCGCAAGATCCGTGAACTGGAGCTGGAGCAGGAAAGAATACGGGAGGAAGGGGGGAGAAAACGCAGGAAACTGGACGAAACGGTCGAAAATTCGGGATATCGCGGACTGAATGATTTTCTCGCGGACGCCAAAAAAAGCGAGCAGGACCGGCGGAAACTGGAGGATGCGCGCTCCCGCCTGCAAGAGACACGGCTCGGGATCGAGGAGCGTCGGAAGCAGTCGGAGGAAACCTACCGGCAGTTGAAGGGGAGCCTGGAGAAAGTAGGCCTTCCCTGTTCGCCCGGCAACCTGAAATTCCAGATCGACGTTCTGCGCTCGAAACTGCGCAAATTCCGCGAACTCGATGCCGGCTACGGCCGCTGCAAGCACCGGGTCGATTCCCTGAAAGCGGAGGAGGCGGCCCTTGATATGGAGTTCGGCCGGAAGCTCGATCGCGTCCGGTCTCTGCTGGAGCAGGCGGAAGTCGGCTCGCCTGAAGAGTTTCGGGAGCAATGCCTGAAAAGCCGGAAATCCGTCGAGCTTGCGCAAAAGATGGAGTCGCGTTGCCGCGAATTCAAACGGCTGGCGCAAGGCCGTACCCTGCGGCAGTGGAAAGAGGCCCTCGAGGCGATGCAATCGCAGCGGCAAGATCATCCCGCTCCGGAAACGGAGGCCGATGAAGGCGAACCGGAAGCGGAGGCGGAATCCGGTATGCCCTACCTGCCCTATCCGCCGGCGGTTGCCGAACTGGAAGAAAAAGAAAGGGTCCTGGCGTCCCGGCTTTCGGATGTGCGGCAGGAGCACGCGCGTTCGGTGGAGAGGGTAAACGGCGCTTTCCAGAACTGCCGGCTTTTGTCCGAAATTGAAGAAGACCTTGCCTTGGCCGAAACGAAATTCGGGGAGCTGGAGCGGAATCGGGCGGCGCTCGGCACCGCGCTCGAAACCATCGAGAAACTCTACCGGCAGCAGCAGGAGGTTCTGGCCCCGCAGTTGAACGCAGCCGTGGAACAGCGTTTTCTGCGCCTCTCCGGGCGGAGGTACGGCGAAGTCAAGATAGATCCGGACTTCCAGGTGTGGGTGCGCGAATCGGAAACCGGAGAGCTGAGATCGGCCGACCGGCTGAGCCGGGGAACCCAGGATCAGCTTTATTTTTCGATACGGTTCGGAATCCTGGACCTGGTGTCCGACGAAGCCGAATCCTGCCCCTGCCTGCTGGACGAGCCGTTTGCGGCATACGACCGTCCCCGACTGCTCGAGGCTTACAATATCCTGTCCGGAGAATCCGGACGGCGCCAGCTTCTACTTTTCACCTGCAGGGAAGACCTGCTGGATCTGGCCGGCCGCAACAACGCCCGCATCATACGGCCGGATTCGAAAGAATGAAAAAAAGTTTTGATGCTATACTGCGGCAACTCTTATAAGGAGGGCCGATGCCGCGCTGTAAATTCTATGGCTGGAAGCTGCTGTCCGCACTCTGGATCGTCGTTTTCATCAACCTCGCTTTCCCGATATACGGGTCCCGAGGGGTCGAAGCGGTGATGATGCAGGCCATGGATCTGAACCGGCAGACTCTCGGTTCGATCTTTTCCATTTTTACCGTGATGTCGGGTCTTCCGGGACCGCTCGTGGCTCTCTGCGTCGGGAGATTCGGCGTGCGAATCACCATGCTCGCGGGAAGCCTGCTGATTGTCATCGGTTCCGTGCTCATGGCCACGGCAGTAAACAGCGGGATGACGGCGGCCCTTGTTTTCGGCGTTGTCGTCGGCATCGGAGTGGCCACGGGAGGCGTGATCGCGGCCCAGGCGGTGCTCGTGAAGTGGTTTGTCCGCAGGCGCGCCCTTGTCCTGGCGATTCTGAGCTCGGCCAGCGGAGTCGGCGGTTTCGTCGCGGCGCCTCTGCTCAACCGGGTTGTTGAACTCGGCGGAGGAAGCTGGCGTGCGGGCTGGTGGTTCATGGCGGCGCTGTCCTGTTTTGCCGCAGTGATCGCGGTTCTTTTCCTCAAAGAATCGCCGGAGGAACTGGGACAGGCGCCCGACGGCGGCGCTTTCGATTCGGCATCCGCGCAAGACTGCAGCGGCGCCCGATCCCGGCGAGTCATGGTCCACAGGACAAGGGAGATCTGGAGTTACCGCGAATCGCTGTCCGGACCGGTCTACTGGCTGCTGATGGTCTGCCAGATGGGTATGAGCTGGGGATTTATCGTTTTCCTCAGCCACGGAGTCGTTCACTTGATGGATCTGGGGCACGCGCGCGAGGCCGCCGCGTGGGCGATCAGCCTGATTGCGCTGATCGGATTGGCGGCAAAAGGGGTCGTCGCCGTCTTTGGGGACCGGATCGAGCCCCGCTATATCTGGGGCTGTTTCATCGGCATATTCGGAGTGGGGCAGCTGTTGGTAATAAAGGCGGATTCCACGGGGATGATGGTCGCGGCCGCCGCCTGCATCGGGATCGGCTTCAGCGGCGGGGTCGTCTGTATGGCGACCGTACTCAGCAATTATTTCGGCACCAAGCCGTTCGCCTCGCTGAGCGGGCTGACGATCGCGGTCAACACCACTATGGGCGCTATCGCTCCTTTCGTTGCCGGCCGCCTGTACGATGGCGGCTACGGCTACCAGGGGGTTTTCTACACTATTGCGGCCTGGTGCGCCGCCGGCGCCGTGGTTATGTTTTTAATCAAACCTCCTTTCAAGAAGAAGGTTTCGACTGCTTAAGCAATAAGTAAAAAATAGTTGGAAGTTCACAGGGGAAAAACAAGGTTCGGCCGGTATTCTGGATGAAGTGAAAAGGGCGAACACAAGGTTCGGCCGGTATTCTGGATGATGTGAAAAGGGCGAACACAAGGTTCGGCCGGTATTCTGGATGATG
>JAFGAO010000149.1 GCA_016933615.1 Acidobacteriota bacterium | reverse complement strand
TTCAGGGAATTTTACGGGATTACAAACAATCTCTCCTCTTTCGTGGATTTACTTCTTGCAGTTCGGGGGCGAACACAAGGTTCGCCCCTACAACTTTTTATTTCCTTTCTGAATCGCAGCCGGGGAGATTTTCCCTTTGATTGACCTCTCCACGCGGAATAAATGCGCCGCACATCCCCAACGACAGTCGGAAGCTCCGAAGCGCGGGACCGGCGCGGAAGCGCCTTTCAGGGATGCGACGCTCCGTGCGATATCGCATTCCCGACACCCGGGATGCGGCTCCAGCCCGACCAGCTCTATCCCGGAGTGGGTCAGAAGGTAGTCGATGTGCCAGCGGAGTTTGCCGGTTTTTTCATTCGCCAGCCGACGGTGGCGGGCGATCCGGCCTTCTATGGATTTGCGCGCGCTTCCGACATAGACGTAATTGCCTGCTTCGAGAACGACATCCCCGAGGGATCCCACCCGCACCCTCGTCCTGCCTTCAACCTTCAGGTGAAGGGTATAGGCGCCTCCCGGAAGGTCAGGCTGTGACGGCTGCCTGCGCATCTATTCCCCTTCGGTAACAATGCCGGCACAAACCCTGTGTGCATTCGGCGGTTTCATACGATGAATTTCCCGGGTTATTTTTTGGAAAGCAGCCGGTCCCGCAGAGCCGGATCGGCGGCGCAGTCGATCGCGGTCCAGGCCATGGCAAGCGCCCCTTCGTAAACGGCACGGTCCGCCGGATCGGAAGCGCACTTTGCGGCAAATTCCCGCTGGTGATTCACCGCAGGATAGGAATCGATTCCGATCATGGGATGAATCGAAGGCACCGCCTGGGAAACATTCCCCATATCGGTGGAAGCCGAAAAACCGGAAGCGGACATGTCGACGTCCGGGAACGCGCGCCCCAGGGCATCCATATTCCGCTTGAATGCGGCGCAAATATCCGGATCGTGCTTCATTTCCGAGTAGGGCCTGTCCCCGCCGACGATTTCCATCGTGGAGCCTGTCGCGAGGGCTCCCGCTTCAAAACATCGGTAGACCCTGGGGCGCAGCTTCTCGAGCTCCGCCAGGGTTCGGCTCCGGACGATGTACCTGGCCTTCGTGCGGGCGGGGATTATGTTCGGGGCATCCCCCCCGTGGACCGTGATGCCGTGGATGCGGTCGGTCGGAAGAATATGCTGCCGCAGGAGCCCGATGGCGGTCTGGGCGACGGTGAGGGCGTCCGCCGCATTGATCCCCCGCTCGGGATAGGCGGACGCGTGCGCTTCCCTGCCGGCATAGCGCACTTCAAACATCGATGCGGCGATAATGCCGGGCTTCAGGGAGTCAAACGGCGCGGGGTGCACCATCATCGCGGCGTGCACGTCCGAGAAAGCGCCCCGTTCTAGCATGAGGATTTTCCCCCCGGCATTTCCGGATTCCTCCGCGGGCGTCCCTATCACCGACACCGTCAGGCCCGCCTCGTCGGCGATCCAGGCGGCGGCGATTCCGGCGCCTGCCGCCGCCGCCGCGATAATATTGTGGCCGCAGGCGTGGCCGATTTCGGGGAGGGCGTCGTATTCGGCGCAAATCGCCACATGGAGAGGGCCGCTTCCGGATCGGGCCATAAACGCCGTCGGCAGTTCGCATATGCCGTTTTCAACGCGGAATCCTTCCGCGGAGAGGAATTCCGAAATCCATGCCGATGCCTGCGTCTCCTTGAATCCGGTTTCCGGGTGGGAGTGTATTTTATGGCTCAACTCAATGATGCGCGCCCGCACGGAATCCAGTTTCTCCTTTGCCGCCGTTTTCAGATCCATCATCCCCTCTTCCCTTCAACCACAAGGTACTGCCTTAAACTCAACGCAGAGACGCGGAGCCTGCACAGGCCCTGGGAGATACTATAAATCAATCGCCCGCATCATTTGTTTTTAATCTTCAGTTTTAAATCCTCCGTCTGCATTTTTCCGCCTCCGGGGACGGGATTGCAAAGGGTTCTCTAAGTTTTCCGGATATTGTATTAAAATGATCCTTCCAGGAGATGATCCCGGCCGATCTATTGACCCCTCCACGGACCGTAGTAGAATTGTTTTCTTTTCCCGCAATCGGACGAATTGAGGGGAATGCCGGCCGGCGATGCCGGCTGGAAGCGCCTTAAGGAGATGCAGCCATGCTGATAATGATGAAGTCCCATGCCGCCAAAGAGGAGATCGAAGCCGTTTGCCGCAAGATAGAATCCATGGGGTACAAGGCGCATCCGATTCCGGGGATAACCCGAACCGCGATCGGGATTACCGGAAACAAGGGCCCGCTGGAACCGGCTGCATTCGAATCGCTTCCCGGAGTGGGGGACTGCGTTCCCGTCTCCAAGCCCTACAAGCTCGTAGGCCGGGAACTGAAGGAGGAAACGACCGTCGTCGACCTGGGAAACGGGGTGCGCATAGGCGGCCGCGAACTCGCAATCATCGCCGGCCCCTGCGCCGTCGAGAGCCGGGAGCAGGCCAGGTCCATCGCCGAAAGCGTTGCCCGGGCGGGAGCGAAGCTGTTCCGCGGCGGGGCCTACAAACCGCGCACTTCTCCTTACAGCTTTCAGGGCCTCGAGGAGGAAGGCCTGAAAATCCTTGCCGGCATCCGCGAAGATCTCGGCCTCAAGATAGTCACGGAAGCGATCGACGTCGAAAGCATCGAACTTGTGGAACACTACGCCGACGTCATCCAGATCGGCGCCCGCAACATGCAGAACTTTTCCCTGCTGAAACGGGCGGGCCGCTCGAAACGGCCGGTGCTGCTCAAAAGAGGCATCTCCGCGACACTGGACGAGCTGCTGATGGCGGCCGAATATATCCTGTCCGAGGGCAACTACAACGTCGTACTGTGCGAACGGGGCATCCGCACATTTACCGATCACACGCGCAACACTCTCGATCTGAGCGTCATTCCGGCGGTGCAGCGGCTCAGCCACCTGCCCATCATCGTGGATCCCAGCCACGGCACCGGGCGCAGGGAAAAGGTGATACCCCTGTCCCGCGCGGCCATTGCCGTCGGTGCGGACGGTCTGATCGTCGAGGTGCACAACAAGCCCGAAGAGGCCCTGTCCGACGGCAACCAGTCGATCCAGCCGCCGGAGCTGGAAAGGCTGATGGACGAGATCGGCCGGATCGCTCCCATTCTAAACCGGACTCTGTAGACCCGGCAGCATTGCAGATTCAAGGGGGACGAAATGAACATTCTCATCACCGGGGCCACCGGTCTCATCGGTTCAGCTCTCAAGGCTTCCCTTCTTCAAAAAAATCACCGCGTTCTCCAGGCGGTCCGGAAATCGCCGCCGTCGCAGAACCGGATTTCCTGGGACCCCTCGTCCGGGAAGCTGAACAGGGAGGCCCTGGAAGGCATCGATGCGGCCGTGCACCTGGCGGGGGAGAGCATTACGGGCGGAAGATGGACGCCGGAGAAAAAACGCCGGATCCTCGAAAGCAGGGTTCGGGGCACAAAGCTGCTGTCCGAATCCCTGGCCGCACTTTCCTCGCCCCCAAAGGTGCTCGTCAGCGCTTCGGCCATCGGCTATTACGGAGACCGGGGAGAGGAGCTTCTGGACGAAAACTGCGCACCGGGAACGGGATTTCTGCCCGGGGTTTGCCGCGAGTGGGAAAATGCCACGGAACCCGCGGCCGCCGCGGGGATTCGCGTCGTCCGTTTGCGGACAGGCATTGTTCTGAACGCCCGCGGGGGGGCGCTCGGACGGATGCTGCCGGTATTCCGCCTGGGGATCGGGGGCAGAATCGGCGGCGGGCGGCAGTACATGAGCTGGATCACCCTGGAAGACATCGCGGGTATCATCGAATTCGTATTGCAGAACGAATCTCTCCGTGGTCCTGTCAACACAGTTTCGCCCAATCCCGTCTCCAACCGGGAATTCACAAAAATACTGGGACGGGTGCTGTCCCGCCCCTCCGTTTGCGTGCTGCCTGCCTTCGCGGCGAGGCTCGCCTTCGGGGAAATGGCCGATGCCCTGCTTCTGGCAAGCGCCAGAGTCAGCCCCTCCCGTTTGATGGAAGCGAAATACCCCTTCCGCTTCCCTTCGCTGGAAGCCGCGCTCCGCAACACACTGCGCAAAACATGACTATTCTTTGATTATGATGCGCAAAACCATGACGGTTCCATATCGAAGCCTGAGATTTGAGCCCGAAGCCCTGGGGTGGGCGGAATTCCCACGCAGCTTTTTCCACCGCGACACGGCCGATGTCGCGCGCCGGCTGATCGGCGCCTGGCTGGCGCGGCGGCACCGGGGGCGCTGGTACGGTGCGCGCATCGTGGAAACGGAAGCCTACCTCGGCAGCCGCGATGCGGCCGCGCACTCCCGCGGTGGCAGGCGCACGCCGCGGGTGGAACCGATGTACATGAACGGAGGGCATCTGTACGTTTTCCTGGTTTACGGCATGCATCACTGCACCAATGTCGTCACGCGGGAAACGGGCGTCGCCGAAGCGGTCCTGATACGGGCTGCCGAGGGCCCGGCGGGGACACCGGCCGGGCTTTTAAGAGGTCCGGCAAAATTGAGCCGGGGGTTGGGCATAACCACCGAGTCGAGCGGAAAGGATCTCCTGGGCTCCGGAGATGTCCGGCTTTTTCATAACGGCACCGAATGCGGGGATATCGGGACCAGCACGCGCATCGGCGTAGAATATGCAGGGGAAGCGGCCGGATGGCCGCTCCGTTTCTTCGATACCCGTTCCGCCGAAGTTTCGGGGCCCGCCCGGCTGAAAAGAATTGAACCCAAACCGTGAGCGGTTCTTCTATTGCTATGGGATAAATAAGCCCGCATTTTCAATGATGAGGGCGGCGGCAGGCGCATAGGACCATGAATTCCCACGCGCGAAAATCAATCATCGCCTTATCCATCTTTGCGGTCGCAAGCCTTGGCTTGACGGCGGGTTCCCCCTTTCAGGAGGAGAGCATCCCGGGCGGCAAACCGATCCGGATCCGTGTAGGGATGGTGTCCCTCCCGGTTGTGGTTACAAACGAACGGGGGGAATACGTAACGGATCTCCAAAAGGAAGACTTTTCGGTCGTCGACAACGGCAGAACTCAGGAAATCGCGGGTTTCGCAGCCGTCGAAGAGCCGATTTCCGTAGCGCTGACGCTCGACGGCAGCGACAGTATGAAGGCCTATTTGAATACGATCCAGAACGAAGCGATTCGTTTCGTCGGCTTCCTGAAAAAAGAGGATGGGCTGGCGATCCTGTCTTTCGCCGATGAAGTCGTGCTGTGGGAACCTTTCAGCCTTTACGGAAAGAAAAATCCAATGGCAATCCGGCGAATCGAGGCGGGAGGGATGAGCGCCGTCTACGAGGCGGTATGGCTCGCCCTGGAACAGGTGCTGAAACACGAATTCGGGCGCAAGGCGCTCGTGCTCTTCAGCGATGGGATCGACAACCGGAGCCGGACCGTCACGGAACAGGAAACACTGGATCTTGCCGGAAGAACCGAAGCCACCATTTACTGTATCTATTTCAACTCCGAGAAGAAGCGGTTCGGGCGTTTCCCCTTCCCCGGAGACGGTGGAGAAAAGAAGGCGGAATATGCCGCGGGGCGGGAGTACCTGGCAAAATTATCAGAATCGAGCGGAGGCGTCCTGGTCGACGCCGGGGAGATTGGCGATCTGGGAGCGGCATTCCGGAAGATCGCCCGTGAACTTTCCAGCCAGTACAGCATCGGCTACTACCCGAGCAATCTGCTGCGTAATGGGGAATTTCACAATGTCGAGGTCCGGCTGAGAACTCCCGGTCTCACGGCACGCACCAAAAAGGGATATTATGGGCCCGATGAGTGACTGTTGATCACTGGAAGATTCAGCGTTCACGGTTGATGGTCTTCCCCTCCATATTCCCCGTTACCCCAACCATTGTAATCAACCACACCTATATGGATATCCCGGGTCTTCCTCATGGATGTCCAGTTTTTCCCAGGTTTTCCAGTTTTCCAGCCTCCCCGTAAATCAATGGGTGTCCAGGCTCTCTTCTCCTGTTTTATCTATAAACGGAGCGGGCTGCTCTCGGAGCCGTATTCGAGAATCAGCTCCAATTCCTCAATCAAGCCTTCGACAGGACGGGCTCCTACGATGCGATCGATTTCCCGTCCCTCGGAATCCAGAATCAACAGGGTGGGAATCCCCTCCACGCGGTATCTTTTCTGCAATTCCGCACCCTCGGGATCCCGGTCCGCCAGAACCCGCATAAAAACGAATTTGCGTGAAAACTCGATAAACAGTTCATCGGCATAGACCTCACGGGCCATCTTGCGGCAGTACGGTCACCAGCTGGCCGAAATATCGAGAACCACGAACTGATCCTTTTCGGCAGCCTGCCGCAACGCTTCTTCAAAGTCCGTTACCCACGCAACCTGCGCCCTGGCGCAGGCGGGAGCAAGGAGAAGAAATACGGCGGCTCCCATGAGAATCCAGTTCTTCCATGAAGATGTCGGCTTGGTATCTGCCATAGAGTTCCTCCCTCGCTTTTCATTGTTCAGTGTGCTTCCCTTACCGGGCCAGAGGATCCGGTTTTTCCGGGTCCAGCCCCAGAACGCGGATTGATTCGGTCACCTCAGCGGCGGGAATCGTTCCCTCCAGAGATAGTGCATGGAGCGCGGCAACGGCGATGCTTTCGGGATCGACCTCAAAAAAACGACGCAGAGCTTCGCGCGTATCGCTTCGGCCATATCCGTCCGTCCCCAGAACCGTAAACCGGCAGGGCACCCACGGACGGATCAGATCGGGAAGCGTTTTCATGAAATCGGTTGCCGCAATGATGGGTCCCTGCAAGCCTTCCAGGGAACGGACGATATAGGGTGTCCTAGGTTCCGATTCCGGGTGGAGGCGGTTCCATCGGTCCGCCGACAGCGCTTCATTCCTTAGCTGCTGGTAACTGGTCGCGCTCCACACATCGGAGGAAACCCGGAATTTTTCCGTCAGAATATCCCGAGCCTTGAGAACGCACTGCATGATCGTTCCGCTGCCGAAAAGCTGGACGTGACGTTTCATTTTCTTTTCCGCGGGACTGAAAAGGTACAGCCCCTTCACAATCCCTTCCTCCGCTCCATCCGGCATTGGAGGATGGCGGATATTTTCGTTATATAACGTCAGATAATAGAAAACGTCCTCTCCTCTTTCATACATTCTCCCGAGGCCGTCCTTCACAATCATAGCCACTTCATAGGCAAATGCAGGATCGTAGGCCAGTATGTTGGGAACCGTCGATGCCAGAATTTGACTGTGGCCGTCCTGGTGCTGCAGGCCTTCTCCGTTCAGTGTGGTCCGTCCCGCGGTGGCGCCCAGAGCGAAACCTCGGCCGCGCGCGTCCCCGAAAGCCCAGAACAGATCCCCGGTCCGCTGGAAGCCGAACATGGAATAGAAAATATAGAACGGAATCATCGGTTCGGCATGGGTTGCGTAGCTCAGGCCCGCAGCCGTGAAACTGGCCGTGCTGCCGGCTTCAGTGATCCCCTCTTCGAGGATCTGGCCGGTTTCGGACTCGTGATAGCTCAGCAGCATGCCGGCATCCACCGGTTCGTACAGCTGCCCCGCCGAGGAATAAATCCCGAATTCCCGGAACATGGAATCCATGCCGAAGGTGCGCGCTTCGTCAGGGATGATGGGGACCACACGCCGGCCTATCTCCTTGTCGCGAAGGAGCATCCGCAGCAAGCGTACAAAGGCCATCGTCGTGGACACCTCTCTGCTCGAGCCGGTTCCGGCCCGGAATTCGTCGTACAGGCCTTCAGGCGGAAGCTTCAGCGGTTTGCTTCGGACCACCCGCTTAGGCAAACCGCCGCCTAGCGACCGGTGCCTTTCCTGGAGATATTGGACCTCGGGGCTGTCTGAGCCCGGGTGATAGTAGGGAGGATCCTCCAACTGCCGGTCCGGAATAGGCAATTCCAGAAGGTCGCGGAATTCTTTCAGCTGGTCGGAATTCATCTTTTTCAGCTGATGTGTGACGTTTTTCCCCAGGAATCCTTCGCCCAAAGCCCACCCTTTGACCGTCTTGGCCAGGATGACCGTCGGCGAGCGCCTGTGCTCAACGGCTGCCTTGTAAGCGGCGTAGAGCTTCCGGTAGTCATGCCCCCCGCGCCGGAGGTTTTCAAGATCTTTGTCGCTCAGATGCTCGACCAGTTTGCGCAGGCGGGGGTCCGGGCCGAAGAAATGATCGCGGATGTAATCTCCCCCGGAAACGGCAAACTTTTGATACGCGCCGTCGACGGTGTCGTTCATCTTCTCGAGAAGCACTCCGTCGCGGTCCTTTAGAAGAAGGTCATCCCACCGGCGCCCCCAGATAACCTTGATCACGTTCCATCCGGCGCCCCGGAAAATCATCTCCAGTTCCTGGATAATCTTGCCGTTGCCCCGCACGGGGCCGTCCAGCCGCTGGAGGTTGCAGTTCACGACGAAGATCAGATTGTCGAGCCTTTCGCGAGACGCCAGGAAAAGGGCCCCCAGGGCTTCCGGTTCGTCGCATTCTCCGTCGCCCAGGAAGCACCAGACTTTTGAATTTTCGGTATCCGCGATGCCGCGCGCCTTAAGATAGCGGTTGAAGCGGGCCTGATAAATTGCCGTCAGCGGTCCCAATCCCATGGAAACCGTTGGAAACTCCCAGAATTCGGGCATCAGGCGAGGGTGCGGATAGGAGGACAATCCGGTTCCTGGAACGGCTTCACGGCGGAAGTGATCCATCTGCCGCTCCGTGATGCGGCCTTCCAGAAAAGCGCGCGCGTAAATGCCCGGCGAGGCATGCCCCTGGAAGAACACATGGTCCCCCGCCGTGTTCTTATCCTTCCCCCGGAAGAAATGGTTGAATCCGACACCATAGAGAGACGCACTGGAAGCGTAGGTTGAAATATGGCCGCCGATTCCGTCGCTTTTGGTGTTGGCCCGCGTGACCATGACCGCCGCGTTCCAGCGGTCGATCCGGCGGATCCGTTTCTCCATGGCTTCGTCTCCCGGGAAAGGGGGCTCCCGGTCGGGCGGGATGGTATTAATGTAAGGGGTTTGGACAAGCTCAGGTACTCCTAGGTCGAGTGCACGGGCCTGTTCGATCAAAAGGCGGAGGAGATCCCGGGCCCGCCCCCGCCCCCGATCCAGGGCCACGGACTTCAGGGAATCGAACCATTCCTGGGTTTCGGCAGGGTCCGTATCCGGCAATTGGCGATTTAAAGAGGTCACGTTTTTGCTCCATATTCGATGAATTTTCACATCATATGGTAACGAACCTATAATATTCATGCCAGAATATGATTCCACTTATTTCTTCATTTTCATACTCTCCATCAGGGAAAATTTCCCTGATGGATTTGTAGGGCGAAAAAGAATTGGAATCGATAAGTATTTTTTTAACAACATTTTGTAAATATTAAATACCTGGCACAGGATTTGCTTTATTCAACAATTGCATACAAATGCCGCCCCCTTAATATGCTGGAACATAAAATGGAGCATCGAATCATAAACAAGGAGGTTTTATGAAAAACAACAAGAATCTGAATCTGATCCCCGTTCTGTTGATGACGCTGTTACTGTCCATTGCCGCCGCCGGGCAGGCGCAGGACGCAGACGGAAGCGAACCGTCGGAGTTCAATGCAGTACAGATCCAGACCGGCCAGAGATTGAAAGTTGAAGGAACCGTACTGGAGAAAAGGCCGGCAGGTTTGACACTGCTATGCCCCGGGGGTGTTACCTACAACGTGGCCATTACGGGCGACACCAAAATAGAAGAGAGAAAGAAAAATCCGTTCCGCGGCGCAAAAACTTATTTCGAAGAAGACCTTCTCCAGGGCCTGCAGGTTGAAGTGGAGGGCACGGGCGACAGCAAGGGAAACCTGGTTGCGCGCGAGATAAAAATGCGCCATGACGACCTCGAATTGGCCCGGACAATGAACACGCGTGTTGCCCCCGTTGAGGACGATCTGGAAGAAACACAGGTACGTCTGGAGGAAAGCGAACAGAATGCCCGCAGGCTGTCCGGACAGGTCCTGGAAGTTTCCGAAGTCTCCAATTCAGCCCGGAATGAGGCTCGCAAGGCTCAGGAATCGGCGGACCGGGCAATGGCAGCGGCCAACGGCGCCAGAACATTGGCGCAGGAGGGCGTGAATGCTACGAATGAACGCATATCCGCGCTGGACGACTACAGGGTGAAATCAACCGTCGTCGTCCTTTTTGACGCCGGCAGCGCCAACCTGTCCGATGAAGCTAAAAGTGACCTGGCGGCCCTTGCGGGAGAGCTTGATAATGAAAAGGGCTACCTTGTGGAAGTCGCCGGATTCACCTCGTCCGACGGCAGCGCCGATTACAATCGCAGACTGAGCCAAATGCGGGCCGATTCCGTCATCCGGCACATGGCGGAGACTTTCGGGATACCGATACGGCGGTTTATAACACCCATGGGTTACGGGGAAAACCAGCCGGTGGCCGACAACCAGACGCGCATGGGACGGCAGCAGAATCGACGCGTCGAAGTGCGGACACTGGTCAGCAAGGGATTGACGCAATCGGGCACGGAAGCCGTCGTGGCCGGGGGGCCGGAGGAGTAATACCGGCTTTAATACGGACGATAAGGTATAAATGCGAAGGAATGGAACCCGAAAGCTCAACCGTACCTGCACCCTGCTCCTCTGCCTGGGCATCTGGCAAATCCTGCCGGCGCAGATTCCGGCCGCAGACAACCCGGATGCCCGGGCTGATGCCGCACATTCTTCACCGGGCGCCATCCGGATCAGCACCAACCTTGTCACGGTGCCCGTTTCGGTGACCGACGCCGTCGGATCCCCTGTAGCAAACCTCGATAAGGAGGATTTTCAAATAAAAGAGGACGGGCGCAAGGAAAACATATTGACGATGATTCAGGCAGGGCAATCGCCCCTGCAACTCACCCTGCTTCTGGATCTTTCGGAAAGCGTTCAATCCGATTTCGAATCCGAGCGCATGGCCGCGAACCATTTCCTGAAAAAAGTCTGGAATCCGGGCGACTCGGTTTCCATCATTGCCGTGGGCAAGCAGCCCCAAATCCATCTCGAGGCGTCCGCTTCCCTTGAAGACGCATTACGGATCATTTCCCGTCTGCAGCCAGTGGAAAGCGCCACCGCTTTCTTCGACGCCGTCGCCATGGCGGCAGGGCTTCTGAACCGGTCTACGGCTCCCGATACAAGGCAGGCTTCGGTCATCTTCTCCGACGGGGAAGACAATAGCAGCGAATGCAGCTTTGCGGAGGCGCTGGAAGCCCTTCAACATTCCAACTCCGTAATGTATTCCATCAATCCGGGCGGAGCGTCGGTGCGGTTGAATGAAATCAGCCGACAGGGGCAAAAGTGGCTCGCTTCACTTGCCGGGGAAACCGGCGGAGCGTCCTTCGTTTTGAGCCGGGATCTGGACCTGAATGCGACATACCATCGCATTGCCGTGGAGCTCAGAGCCCAGTACCTGCTGAGCTATTACTCGTCCAATCCCCAAACGGATGGATCTTTCCGCCGCATTATGGTATCCATTCCGGAGATGCCGGAGTTGCAGGTGCGCGCCCGGCCGGGATACTACGCCGTCCTGGCCTTTCGGGATCCACGCGAATAAAATGGAGCGCTATGTCCTACTCGATCAAGGCCGAAACAAGAGCCCGGGTGAAATCCCTCCTAATCTGCCCTTCCTGCAGCGGGAGAAAATTGCATCTGAGCGCAACATGAGACGGCATCCGGCTCCGCTGCAGGTCCTGCAACGCAACTTTCAGCCCCGAAGAAATCCTGGCAAAAAACGGGGACCGCGTGGAAGAAGCCCTCGGCAGCGTGCGTTGCGACCGGGTGTAAATCTCTTCACCGTATACAGTTCAAGGCGACACAAAAAACTGACGACACTGGCGCATGCCGGGGACTTCCACCATTTGGAAGTTGTTCGGGAAACGGGTTACCTCCCCAGGTATTCGCGCAGAATTCGCAGCATGCGGTGCAGGGGCTCGGCGGCGCCCCACAACAGCTGGTCGCCGACGGAAAAGGCCGTCAGGTAGTCGTCCCCCATCCGCATCTTGCGGATGCGCCCGACGGGAACTTTCAGGGTTCCCGAAACCGCGGCGGGGCTCAGGCGCTTCAGGGTGTCCAACTTGTTGTTGTCGATCACTTCGACCCAGTCATTGGCCCCCTCGATGATCTCCGTGATCTCGTCGAGGGGCACATCCTTCTTTAACTTAATGGTAAAACCCTGAGAGTGGCACCGCATGGCGCCGACGCGGACGCAGATGCCGTCCACCGGAATCTCCCGCCTGGTGCCTAGAATCCGATTGGTCTCAGCCATGCCTTTCCACTCTTCGCGTGTCTGGCCTTTATCCACCTGGCGGTCGATCCAGGGAATCAGGCTTGCCGCGAGGGGAACGCCGAAGTTGTCTGCCGGAAGGGATTCCAAGCCCAGAGCCTCGGTCACCCTGCGGTCGAGGTCCAGGGCGGTTGCTGCAGGATTATCGAGCACCGGCCTGGCGTGGTCCGCGATCACGGCCATCTGCGCCACCAGCTCCCGCATATTGGCCGCCCCCGCGCCCGAGGCCGACTGGTAGGTCATCGAAGTCAGCCACTCGACCATGTCTGCTTTGAAAAGGCCGGCCAGGGCCATCAGCATTAGGCTTACGGTACAGTTCCCCCCCGCATAGGTCCTGATTCCCGCGGCCAGCGCATCTTCAATCACCGGACGGTTGACGGGATCCAGAACGATCCGCGCTTCATCCTCCATCCTCAGAGTGGACGCCGCGTCGATCCAGTAGCCGCTCCACCCTGTTTCCCGGAGCTTCCCGTAGACTTCCGCGGTGTAGCTTCCGCCCTGGCAGGTAAGGATGACATCCATGGCGGCCAGTTCTTTCAGGTCGAAGGCGTCTTCAAGGACCGCTTCCCCTTCACCCAGATCCGGCCCTTTTCCACCCACATCGGAGGTGGAAAAAAAATGCGGTTCCAGGCCGGAAAAACCGTTTTCCGCCAGCATCCGCTCCATCAGGACAGATCCGACCATGCCGCGCCAGCCGACAAATGCAACTCTCACTTCCCTTTGCTCCTTTTCAATCCCCGCGGGGCACCTGTAGAAACCTCGTTATCTGATCCGCAAACGCGTTGTACATCCATTCCAAAATAATACCCGATTCCCATAAGATTCAAAAATCGTCGTTGCTGAAATCCCGTGAAAATCAAGAATCAAGAGAATCAAGGACATCCATTGTTAAATCACTTGTTCTTTTTCGGACGAGCAACCATAGTATGAATCCATGGCAACCGGACACAGGTTCAAAACCGCCTTTATCCCGGGCGCCGGGCTCGGCATTCGGCTTCGCCCCTTGACGGAATCCCGCCCGAAACCGCTTTTGAATCTCGGGGGCCGCCCTGCCATTACCTATGCCATGGACCATCTCATCAGCGCCGGTGTGGATCGTATAATCGTAAACACGCACCATTGCCCGGAAGCATACCTTGAGGAATTTCCGAATCGTCAGTGGCGTGGGCGACCGGTTCTGTTCCGCCATGAACCCGTACTTTTGGACACAGCGGGAGGGCTTAAGAACATCGAGGATCTCCTTGTCGAAGACGAAGCGATCCTCTGCTACAACGGGGATATCGTGGCGGATTTCCCGCTGGAGGCATTTCTGCGGTTTCACGACAGGATAAGACCGGAAGCCACCCTGGCTCTTAGAAGCAGCGGGCCGCAGCTTAATGTAGCAGTGGATGACCATGGAACAATATGCGACATAAGGAATTCCCTGGGAAATCCCGGCGTTCGCCGCTGCCTCTTCACGGGGATTTACGCCCTGGAAACCTCCCTGCTGCAATATATCGAAAGCGGGAAAATCGAATCGATCGTTACGGTATTCCTCGACAGGATTCGCAGCAAACCCGGATCCATCGCAGGGATTGCAATGGACGACGGAAACTGGCACGACATCGGCTCGCCCGAAGCCTACAAAATTTTAAAAAAACAATTCGACACCCCGGAGAATTGATGGATATTCCCGAAGGGCTGGTTTCCTACGCGAAGCAAACACTCGGTATTTCACCGGCCGCCGAAGCCGAAATGCATCCTTTTCCAAGAAGGGGTTCGGACCGCGATTATTTCCGGCTGAAGTGCAGCGGCGGGGAATCGGCCGTGCTGGTGCGCTACAATCCCGCGCGGCGCGAGAACGCTTTCTTCGCCGCAATTTCCCGTTTCCTCGACGGCATCGGCATCCCGACGGCAAAGATATTGGGCCATGATCCAGGGAATTGTTATATCGTTATGAAGGACCTTGGGGATACCGATCTCCATTCCCTGCGGCACTCCCCGTGGAAAAAGCGCCGTACTCTGTACCAAAAGACCCTGTCGGTCGCCCACCGGCTCCATTCCCACCCGCTCGCACAGTTTCCGGCCGATCTTGTGCCCCTGGCGGAGCCTTTCGGCCCCGGCTTGTACCGCTGGGAACGGGATTATTTCTTGGAAAATTTTGTCGAAAGAATCTGCCGGATTCATCCCGGCGCCGGCGTTGTGCAGGGGCTCGAAACCGAACTGGCCTCGCTGGCGGAAAGGCTCTCCGCACTTCCGCGTTGCCTGGTGCACCGCGACCTGCAGTCAACGAACGTCATGATCTTCGAGGACGAACCCTATCTGATCGACTTCCAGGGCATGCGCTTCGGCACTTTTTTCTACGATCTCGGGTCTCTGCTTTACGATCCCCACGCCGCTTTCTCGGAAAGCGAACGCGAAGATCTGCTTTATTTCTATTACCAGCGGCTTGAAGTGCGGACGGACGGGAACGATTTTCGCCGGACTTTCCTGGAAGCGTCGGCCCAGCGGCTGATGCAGGCCCTGGGGGCTTATGGATTCCAGGGAGCCGCCCGGGGCATCCGGGGCTATCTTGAGCAGGTCCGCCCCGGGCTGGAAAACCTCTGCCTTGTTCTCGAGGGCGCCGGAACCCTGCCCCGTCTGCGGCAGCTCGCATCGCAATGCCGCGATTTTTTGTCCGGCAACGACTGGCGTTTCGACATCTGATAGAATGCCGCATCATTACGTTTCTACCGAAACCATCCTGAATGGAGAAACAATGCTCCGACGCTGCCTTTTCATATTTGCTTTCCTGGCGGCAGCCCTGCCGTTCGGCGCCTCGCAGGGGCGAACAAAACGAAAGGGACCGGTCGTCCGCCAGGCGGACCGCATCCTGATCGAATCCGGCGGTCCCGAGGCTCTTTTCAATTTTTTTGCCGATACCCTCCGGCTGCCTGTCGCGTGGCCGCTCGCGGCACGTCAGGACTACACAAGCGGCGGCGTGAGCACGGGCGACATCGTCCTTGAAATATACCGGTATGGAAAACGGGAAGATGGACCCGCAAGCGCTCGCTATGCGGGGCTGTCTTGTGAACCTTACCCCTTGGAAGATGCCCTTCAGGAACTGCGGATCATCGGGATCCCGTACGATGCGCCCGAGCAACATATATCCACGCTTCCCGACGGAACCGAGGGTACGGCTTACACGACCGTGAACCTGCCTTCCCTGTCCCACCCGACCCTTCCCGTATCCTTCATTGAATACAGCGATAAATTCCTGCAGGTGAGCGTCCGGAGGAAACAATGGGGCAACCGTCTGCTTCTCAACGGCGGCGGCCCGCTCGGAATCCGATCGACGCACGCGATTGTGCTGGAATCCGCAAATTTTAAAAAAGACGAGGCGGAATGGATCCGGCTTCTGGGAAAACCGGACGCCGACGGCTGCCTGCATGCGGTTCTGGGCCCGGCTTTCCGCATCGTGCCGGGATCGAAAAGCGGCATTGAAAGGATCGTTCTGAGAGTACAATCGCTTACCCGGGCGGAGGCGTTTCTCAAAGAGCATGCATTGTTGGGGAAAGAAGAAAACGGGGAGATTTTCCTGAAGCCGTCCGCGGTGCAGGAATTGGCCATATCGCTGGTTGAAACACCGGCGGATCCGCCGGCAGGACCCGCCTTCTAGCCGAACAGGTCCAGCGTTTCTTCTTCCAGCTTCATTCGCGTTTCAATCATCTTCAGATTCGCCTTGTAGATGATTGTAGCTTCTTGGGCTTCAACCATGGCCCCGGCGATATCCATGCCGCCCGACAGGGTGAACCGATCGGTTGCAGCCTCTGGGGCGCGATAATTTACAGGCCGGGAAACCTTCCCCGCCGCGCTATTGAGCTGATTCCCGGCAACCCGAAGACCTTCCATCGAAACAGAATAGCCGTATCCCATAATTGTCCTTATGCCTGCCTCATCGGCGGATCCTGTAATTTCTGCACAAGAATATAAGGTTTCCGATATTCATCGCGACATTGTTTTCCAGACAATGGGTGTCCATGTTTATTGTCCTTTGGAACGTTATTCCAAATCGCAACAAAAGCGGCAGCAAGCTGCCGTACTCCAGACCACTATCCTATCAACTTACTCAGCACGTACTGCAGGATGCCGCCGTGGCGGTAGTAGTCGACTTCCACCTTGGTGTCCAGACGCAGCAGAAGAGGAACCGTTTCGGAAGAGCCTTCCGCCCTGTGAATCGCGAGCGACAGCTCCAGATGAGGCTTTAAATTGTCGTCCAGGCCAACGAGATCGAAGGTTTCGCTGCCGTCGAGCTTCAGCGATTCGACGCCCGTCCCCTCCATAAACTGGCACGGCAGAACGCCCATGCCCACCAGGTTGCTCCGGTGGATGCGCTCGAAACTCTGCGCGATGACGGCGCGCACGCCCAGCAGCATGGTTCCCTTCGCGGCCCAGTCGCGCGAACTGCCGGTCCCGTACTCCTGGCCCGCAAGCACAATCAGCGGCGTTCCGGATTCCCGATATCTGCAGGCGGCGTCGTAGACACTCATCCGCTCGCGGCTGGGGTGGTGGACAGTAACGCCGCCCTCGGTCCCCGGCGCCATCAGGTTGCGGATGCGCACGTTGGCGAACGTCCCGCGGATCATGACCTGGTGGTTCCCCCGGCGCGCGCCGTAGCTGTTGAAATCCGCGACGGCCACGCCCCGCTCCTGCAAGTACCGCCCGGCGGGGGAATCGGGCTTGATCGAACCGGCGGGACTGATGTGGTCGGTGGTCACCGACCTGCCCAGGATCAGGAGCGGGCGCGCGCCCCGGATGGGCTCGATCCGCCTGGGGCCCGGCTCGAAGTTTTCGAAGAACGGCGGCTCCTGGATGTAGGTGGAGTTCTCATCCCACCGGTAGATGTCGCCGGCCGCAAAGGGGATGGCGTTCCAGAGAGGATTGCGGTCGGCGAATCCGGCGTATTGGGTTCTGTAAGTATCCGCGTCGAAAGAGGACTCCATGAGTTCCCGGATGTCCTCCATACTCGGCCAAATGTCGCTCAGGTAAACATTCCGGCCCTCTTCGTTCCGTCCCAGGGGATCGCTGGTCAGGTCGATATCCACCGTGCCCGCCAGCGCAAAGGCGACCACCAGCGGCGGGCTCATGAGGAAGTTTGCCCTGACCGACTGGTGCACGCGGGCTTCAAAGTTCCTGTTCCCGCTCAGAACGCTCGCCAGCACCAGGTCGTTCTCGGAGATACTGTCCTCGATATTGGGGTCGAGAGGACCGGAATTGCCGATGCAGGTGGCGCAGCCGTACCCGACCAGGTGAAATCCGATCGTATCCAGATATCGCTGCAGACCGGTTTTTTCCAGGTAGTCGCTCACGACCCTGGACCCCGGCGCGAGAGAAGTCTTTACGTGCGCCGGCGGCGCGATCCCGGCTTCCACCGCCTTTTTGGCAAGCAGCCCGGCCGCGAGCATGACGCTGGGGTTGGACGTATTCGTACAGGAAGTGATCGATGCGATCACGACCGACCCGTGGCGCAGGTTCGAAGCCCTGCCGGGGGAATCCGTGCCGGCGGGTTCGATATACGTCGGGGAAGGCCTGTTGTTCACCATTTCGTTTTCGGTTGCGGGGCTGGTATCCGCGCCGCCCGCCTTTTCCGGCGACTGGGATCCTCCGCCGGACATCTGCGTCCACGCCTGCGCCCCGATAATGACGGGATAGATGTTTTCAAGCTCCGACGCTTTTCTGCCGTATCCGCCTTCGGCCGCAGCTTTCCCGAAAAGCTCCCGGAAATCGTCCTGAAGCCTCCCGAGCGGGATCCTGTCCTGCGGCCGTTTCGGTCCGGCGACGCAGGGTTCGACCTCCCCGAGATCGAGTTCTATCACGGAGCTGTACCGGACGAAACTTTCGTCCAGGGAGCCGAACATCTGCTGCGCTGTGTAGTAATTGCGAACCGCGTCCACCCGGCCCGGCGTCCTGCCCGTTTGCGCCAGGTAGGTGCAGGTCATTGCATCCACCGGGAACAGCCCCAGGGTCGCGCCGTACTCCGGCCCCATGTTGCTGATGGTCGCCCGGTCCGGCACGGTAAGATCGGCGACGCCGGGCCCGAAGAACTCGACGAACTTGCCGACGACCTTGGCTTTACGCAGAATTTCGGTCACCCGCAGGACCAAGTCCGTCGCCGTCACCCCTTTGCCGAGTTTGCCGGAAATGCGCATGCCGACCACGTCGGGGGTCAGAAAATACACCGGCTGGCCCAGCATGCCCGCCTCCGCCTCGATTCCGCCGACGCCCCAGCCCAGCACGCCGAGGCCGTTGATCATCGTGGTATGGGAATCGGTGCCCACCAGGGTGTCGGGAAAATAGACGCCGTCCCTTTCCTGGACGACCCCGGCCAGGTACTCCAGGTTGACCTGATGGCAGATCCCGGTGCCCGGCGGTATGACGTTGAATCCGCGGAATCCCTGCGTGCCCCACTTCAGAAACTGGTATCGGGCCCGGTTGCGCTGAAATTCCATTTTCATGTTGGTTTCCATGGCGTCCGGACGGCCCGCCACATCAACCTGGACGGAATGGTCGATCACCAGGTCGACGGGAACCAGAGGCTCGATCAGGCTTGCGGGCCTGCCGAGCCGGTCGACGCAGGACCGCATTGCGGCCAGATCGACCAGAAGGGGGACGCCGGTAAAGTCCTGGAGCAGTATGCGCGCCACCAGAAACGGGATCTCTCGGGTCCGCTCCGCAGCGGGGCTCCAGTTGGCCAGCCGGACAACATCTTCTTCAGTGATTTTTTCGCCGTCAAAATTACGCAGAACGGATTCGAGCACCACGCGGATGCTCAACGGCAGCCTGGAAACCGGCCCGATGCCTTCCTTTTCCAGTTGAGGCAGGGAGTAGAATTCGCCCCGCCGGCCGCCCGAAACGGGAAATGTCTGCAAGGAATTGAATAGATTATGTTTCACGATCACCCCCTGTTTGGCTCCCGGCCGGCACCGCTCAACCGCCGGTATCGCGGCCCGCGAACCGGCGGCACACTTTTTTGACATAGTATGGAACGGAGTAATATTACACGCAATCGGGCCTTTCGTGTGGGATAATAGGCGTTCTTTTTGAAGGTCGGGGAAAATGCAAAGCCGTTCGAAAATCATAGGGGTCATTCCGGCCCGGCTGGATTCCAGCAGGCTGCCGGGGAAGGTTTTGCGCAAAATCGGGGACAAGGCAATGCTCGAGCGGGTTTACGACAGGGCGCGCTCCTCGCCCCTGCTTTCGGAGCTGGTGGTGGCCTCCGACAGCGAGGAAATTCTGCAATTCTGCGCCCATCGCAAAATTCCTTCCGTGGAAACGCGGCCGCATAAGTCCGGAAGCGACCGGCTGTACGAGGTCCTGCAGCGGACCGACGGGAAATTCTATTTGAATATCCAGGGCGACGAACCGACCCTGCGCAAGGACCATATCGACAGGCTGCTGAGACCGCTTCTGGCGGGCAGGAGCTCGATCGTCACCCTGAAGGCAGGCATCGATCCGGCCGCCGCCCGGGATCCCAACTGCGTCAAGGTGGTCACGGACAAAAAAGGCCGCGCCCTGTATTTCTCGCGGCTGCCGATTCCGTACAACCGGGACGGGCGCGAGGATATCCGCTACTACAAGCACATCGGGCTCTACGGATACACCCGGTCCGCCCTCGAGCTGTTTCACAAACTCCCCCCCTCGAAACTGGAGCAGGCGGAAAAGCTGGAACAGCTGCGGCTTCTGGAGAACGGGGCCGAGATTCTGGTAGAGGAGACGCCCTACGACACGATCGGGGTCGACAC
>JAFGAO010000148.1 GCA_016933615.1 Acidobacteriota bacterium | reverse complement strand
GACATCGGCATGAGATCCATATTGCGATCGGATCTGTTTTTCAAATTCCTCCGGCGTGACATTCCGAATCCCGCCCATGCTTGCGCCTTCCTCCGAAGTGTTGCCGAGTAAAATGGGCGTGTCGTTAAAACGCCCCGATTGATATAGCGAGTAGAGGTCGCTTGGGACGACATATCCGTCGGCTACCGGCTGGAACCTCATGCCTCCCATGCCTCCTGTCAGGGTTCCCTGGATCTCTTCCGCGCTCAACGCTCTGGCGGCATTGAGGTCCGCCGCTCCCAGTTTTTCCAGAAAGGCTTCGCCCGTTGTCTCGGCCATCTTGAGGGCCGGGATTCTCATGCCCGCGCCGGTCTGATCTGAGGTCAGCAGCGGTCCGAACGTTCCCCCGCTCATGCAGATGACGCGGTGGAAAAGATCCTTTGCGACCGGTGAGGCAGCCAGAAGGCTGACCGCCGCACCGCCGGCCGAGTGACCGAAAATCGTTACGTTGGACGGATCGCCTCCAAACCGGGTTATATTCTCCTGGACCCACTCGAGCCCCAAAATCATGTCTGCGAGTCCATAGGTCCCTGATCCAGAACCGCTCTCGCGACTGAGTTCCGGATGAGCCATAAAACCGAAAGGACCGAGTCGATAGGCGACGCTCACAAGGACCACTCCCTTTCCTGCAAAACCTGTCCCATCATACATCGGAGTGCTGGTGGATCCACCGCTGAAGCCGCCTCCGTGGATCCAGTAAATAACCGGCAGCTTTTCGTCCGTTTTTTGGGCCGGCGTCCACACATTCAGATAGAGGCAGTCTTCGCTTACCGGTGCCGTGTTCCCCATCGAATTAGCCGCCTGCATGCAGCCGGGTGCGAATGCATCCGCTTTCTTGACGCCCGTCCATGGTTCTATCGGCTCGGGCGCCTTCCAGCGCAGATCCCCGACCGGAGGCGCGGCAAAAGGGATCCCTTTGTAGACGAAAATGCCCTCCTGTTTGACACCCTCAATAGTGCCTCCGGTTACATTCACGGTAGTTGTCAGAGGCGGCGAGCCACATGCAAAGGTGAAAATAATCAAGATAAGCAGTATTACATTACAACTCAAACTTTTTAAAAGCATTGCGCCTCCTTCTGTTCAAAATGTCTATTTGGTTCTGTAACGATCGAAGAAAATGAATATGCTCGGCAACACACGGGGTATCATACCGCCATGATCGGCATTTACTTCCATATATTCCAGATTGAATTTATGTTCCGTCATCCAGGCCAACAGGGCCCGGCTTCCGGCAAGAGACGGGGCGGCGCCCGTGCCTTCCGTCATAAAAACAGGCATTTCCCGTATGTTGTCCCACGGATAGTTCAATTCGTCCATAAAGGGGCCGGACATCGGAGCTAACGCTTTCCAGTAGGAAGCGTATTTTGCGCCCAGGTACCAAGTGCCCCCACTCCCCATGGAATGCCCGGTTAGAAACATTGCGGAACGGTCCACAGGATACTCGTTGAGAATAATCTCGATCACATTGATGACGTCTTTCTCGCTGAGTTCCAGAGTTCGTTCCCGTTCCGAGTCGACAGAGGCACGCTGCTGCGCGGCCGCTTCCGAATTCCCAAAGACCGCTGGAAGACGGAGCGGCGTTCCGTAGGCACCCATACGCGTATACCCCAGCGGCGATAACAAAAGATAGCCGTGCTGCTCCGCCAGTCGAATGAACTGCCCGCCGTTGGAATCCAAATACATATTTTCATCCGATCCGGCGCCATGCAGCATGACGATCAACGGCAGCAGGGCTTTGCCGTCCCAGGATGTCGGGACATACAGGCGGTAGGGCATGTCGGCATCCGCCGCGGGGAAATGATATTTCCGGTGGAGATCGCCTTTGGCCCGCCACCCTGGATCTTCCGGAGAGGCAATGCTCTTTGCCAGCGCTCCGGATTCACGAATCTGTTCCTGTGCATCGATGGCGCAGCCGTATTCTATCGTCGAGGGCGTCTGGGCGCAAAGCGGCGCCGCAACGCAGACGACGAGGAAAGGCAGGACCAGCAAAGCATTTTTTCGGGAAAAAGATACTCTCATGATACATGTCTCCTTGCGTTTGGAATAGGAGGCAGCACGCGATGCTCCAGGAATTCGGAGACTTTCCGGCGCATGGCGTCCGGATCCCAATCCCGTGCATCGACCATGTCGGCGACTACCGGCAGCACCGGGATCCCGGCTTGCTCCAGGGCGCGTTCGATAAAGCGGTTGCCCGTAGCCGCGGGTCTGGTTCCCAGGGGAGTCAGCACGAGCGCGGCGTCAATTCTATTCAATTTGGCCTGATGCACAATCCATTCGTTGGCCCAGGGCGGGTTGTGCAGCTGCTCGTTCATGCTGACGGTCCGGCTGGCAAGCGCCAGGAGCGGGTCGTCCAGGCCATAGCGGATGTATCCGTCGGGCCCGAAGGCCAGATACATGGACCACACGAAAACAGCTCCGAATTCCTCCTCGAACGCGGTGTAGAAATCGGTGTCGTGCCACAGCCCGGCGCCCACCCACATCAGGCGCACGCGTTCGCCGGGGCATGCCGCCACCCCTTGAATCGCCCGGTTCTTGATCTCGTCGCGGAAAGCGCGGGCATGCTGCACGGCCCAGTCGCTGCCGCGCTCCCACTGCGCCGCCATGACGTTCGTTACCTGCTCATGCATGCGCACCGGTGTTTTGGGCGCGGCATAGATGACGTGCCGGGCTTCGTCGAAGTATTCCTCCTGGCGGTTGACGCGCTCCATCCGCTCGCGCAGACGGTCGATCTGAAATTGCCTTCCCGTGATCCGCTCGAGAGCCTTGATGAGATTCCGAAACTGAATCACGGTAAATTCCAGCCGATGCTCTTCAAACAGTTCGCGCCATCGCCGGCGGCTCAGTTCCCACCAGCGCACCGGCAGTTCGGTGGCTCCCGGGTTGTCGAGAAACACGCACTCGGAGCCGAATGCCTCCGCCCATATCGCAAAAACCCTTTGAAGGCAGTCGCACGTGAGTCGCGCCGAGAGCAGGGCGGGCTTGGGAAGGCCGCCCCAGGGAGCGCGCTCCGGATCCTCAGCCAGCGTGGATGCCGCCGCCAGGCTGCAGTACCGGCATAATCCGTTGTGGAATCCCATGGAATTGAGCATGTCGAGGTAATGGCCGGAAAGACGTTTTGCCGCAATGATGGACGCCCACCACTGGTTGCTCACCACCGGCACATCCATCACATGGAACAGTTCAAACGGCATATCCGCCTGAATAATGGCGTACGGCCGCTGCTTCTGAAACACATCTTCCCGGAGCCGGGCGAACCAGGATTTCTGATGCTCGCCGGCCGCCCGGGTGCAATCGAGTTGTTTTTCCGGCATATCTTCCTACCGTCCGCGCCCGATGCCGCGCACGAACTTTTCTATGACGGCGTGGCACTCTTCCGAAACGGATCCGGCGTTTTCCCGCACCAGGAGGTGAGGAATCCCCCTCTTATCAAGGTAACGCCGGCGCCTCGGGTAATCCCATCCGGCCACGCAATCCTCCGGCGGCAGATAAAAAACAACGCCGTCGATTCCATCGGCCGACTCCTCCTGAAACCACGCATCCGCGATTTCAAAGGGGAAAACCCGCGGACTGGGCGCATCGAAATAGTACTTCTCGAAAATGGCTTTCAACGGGTCGCCGGTTCCGCAGTCGATATCCCCGCCCGCGGAACGGGAACCCCACCAGTCGTCCTCGGCGACGACGACCGCTTCATGTTTTTCAAGAGCCCGATGAAGCCCCCGATGGTTGAGCGAAGACCCTGTTATCAAAAGCCTTTTACCGGCGAGAGGGTTCCGGTCCTCCATCAGTGCCGCGGCCCTGTCCGCCAGACAGGCGTATTCGTGCCTGTCGACGAAAAAAGACGCTCCGATCAATGCCAGGGCTTCCGCACCCGTCAGGCGGGGTCCCCGTCTCCGCAGGCGCAGCAGCCTGCGAATCGATGCGCGCGCCGAATTGGATTCCACGACCGCCCGGATGAGGGCGGCATCCTCTACCGTCCTGCCGGTCAAATCCTGCAGCCGTTCCTTCAGGCGAAGCGTTCGCTGCAGTCCATAGGAATACGATTCCGGGGACCGCGTATGGAGCATGTCGTAAAGGTAAAGGGGTGGAATGCGGCGCGCGGGATCCTGGCGCGCGACTTCCCGAAGATAAAGGTACAGTTTGTACTCCTGCTCCGAGGTCCGGGGTATCAGCAGAAGGCTGAGGTACCCGAGATCGCCGGATATCGCGGCGCCGAATATGGCCCGGATGCGTTGCTCGAAAACACCCTCTTCCATGTACATGCAGATATCCGGGCAATCCGCATTTCCGGTGTTGATGATGAATGGGAAGGCTCCAGCGGCACGGACCAGCTCCCAGGGAACGGTATTGGACGTGATTCCCACCACCGGGGTCTTGCCGGACGCCGCGGATCTGGCTTCCGCGGCCGGATTTTCATAATGCCGCGCCAGCCGCTCCACCGGATCCGCGGTGTTTTTGAGTTCAGCAGTGAATTCAGAATTCGTCATTTTGGACGGCCGCATCCGCAAAACGTTGCCTGGACAGCATAGGCTTATTTCATTACTTTTGTCTTTGTCAAGATTATAATGCATGTATTATTTTATGTGCATGCACTATGCATTTATATTTTTGTTTTGTACCGGAATACAGTGCGCACCATTCGGCCCCCGGGTAGTATAATCAGCCCGTGGCCGGCGCCTGTTGCGCGCAAACATGGATCCAAGGCGGGATTATGGCGGAAACGAAAGAGGAAAAAGAGGGAGCTGCGCGTCCCCGGCCCCTGGACGACATTACGGTCCTGGACATGACGACTGCATTGGCCGGGCCGTTCGCTACGCTCCTGCTCGCCGGACTAGGCGCCCGGGTGATCAAAATGGAAAATCCGTCCGGCGGCGATTCCTGCCGCGAAAACGCCCCTTACCTTGGAGCGGGGGGCGCGAGCCTGATCCGCCGCAATGCCGACGACATTTCCGTTTCGGCCATCAACCGTCTGCGCAATAAACTCGGCATCACCCTGGACCTCAAGCACGGGGACGCGCGCGCCGTCTTCGCCGATCTCGTGAAAAAGAGCGACGTGCTGGTCGAAAACTACAGCCGCGGAACCCTGGATCGCCTCGGCGTGGGCTACGGATGGTTGCGGGAAGTGAATCCGCGGCTTGTGTATTGCTCCATAACGGGCTATGGCAGCGATGACTATCGCAGCCCCGCCAAGGCCATGGATACGATCATTCAGGCCCAGAGCGGGGTGATGTACACCTCGGGCGGACCCGGGGATCCCCCGATCCGGGTCGGAATCCCCATGGCCGATTATTGCGCACCCATGTTCGGCGTGATCGGGATACTGGCCGCCATACACCAGGCTCTGCGCACGGGAAACGGCCAGCGTATCGACGTTTCCATGCTCGGGGCGCTGACGATGATGGTATCGGGGGAGCCTTTCGATCTTCTCGAGCGCTGCGGCATACCGCAGCGCACCGGGCAGACGCTTCCGCGTCTGGCTCCATTCGGGATCTACCGGACCAGGGACGGCTTCATCGCCATCTGCGCGCCGACGGAGACTATGGCACGCGCCTTCTTTGAGGCTGCAGGCCGACCGGAGCTGGCTGACGACGGCAGGTTTTCCACACGCAACGCACGCGTCGAGAATTTCGCGGAACTGGACGCTTTTATTGAGCGATTTACCCGCTCGCTGACGTCTTCCGAAGCGCTTGCGCGGCTGGAGCGTGCCGGCGTGCCGTCGGCCGAGGTCCGGGATCCGTCCGCCGCCGCCCGGGATCCCAGGGTCCTGAAACGCGGCGAAACCGTACCGCTGTCGCATCCGAAGTATGGCGCGGTGGAAGAAGTCTACGGAATGGGCATGCCGATACAATTCTCCGGCTCCAGCGTCGGATTCAACCAACCGCCCCCGGATCTTGGCGAACACAACGACAGGGTCTATGGACAGATCCTGGGCTACACACCGGAAAAGATCGAAGAACTGAGAGCTCAAAAGGTGATCTGAAGCGATGAGCCGAACCACCCATTTGAAACTGATGCTGGTAGGCGACCTGATCCTGGACGAGCCCGAGCCCGACTCGTTTTTCGAGCACGCCCGCAGCACGCTTAGGGAAGCGGACGTTCTCGTCGGTCACGTGGAGATCCCTCACACCAACCGTGGGCGTGAAAGCACTTTCGACATACCCGCGCCGCCCGGCAGCCCCGACAACCTGGCGGCGCTGAAAAGGGCCGGATTGCATGTCGCCACCCTGGCCGGCAACCACATATTCGATGCGGGCCCCGACGGGATCGAAGACACGATCGCCGCTCTGCGGCAATTGGGCATCGCCACGGCCGGGGCCGGAATGCATCTCGACGAGGCGCGCAAGCCGGCCGTGGTGGCGCGCCGTGGGGCGACCGTTGGAACGCTCAGCTACAACTGCGTCGGCCCGAAGGAGTCCTGGGCGAATGAAAACAAGGCGGGTTGCGCCTATGTCCGGGTGATCACGCATTACGAGCTGGATCATGCCACGCCCGGGGGGCCTCCGCGCACGTACACGTTCGCGGAACCCGAGAGCACGGACGCAATGCTGGCGGACATAGAAAAGGCGCGCCGGGAGGTGGATTGGCTCATCGTGGCCCTTCACAAGGGAATCGGGCATACACCGGCCGTTCTGGCCATGTACGAACGCCCGCTGGCCAAAGCGGCCGTCGATGCCGGAGCGGATATCGTTGTCGGGCACCATGCCCATATTCTGCGCGGCATCGAATTGTACAGAGGCCGGCCCATCTTCCACGGGCTGGGGAATTTTGTGACCGTAACCCGGGCGTTGAATATCGAAGCGAATCCCAGCCCCAAACGCCTCGAGTGGGCGCGACGCAGACGGGAGCTGTTCGGCTTCGAGCCGGATCCCGATTACCCCACGTACCCCTTTCATCCGGAAGCGCGAAATGCAATGATTGCGGTCTGTGAAATCGACGCCCGAGGCGTCCGCAAAGCGGGATTTCTGCCGTGCCGGGTGAATCCCGAAGGGCAGCCGGAAGTCTGCGGAAACGATGAACGCGGCCGGGAAGTCGCTTCCTACGTGGAGCGGATTACCCGCAAAGCCTCCCTGCGGACCGATTTCGAGTGGGATGGAAACCTGGTACGCTTTATGTAACTTCCGCCCCGCCCGGCCATGGGCGCAACAAATAATGGATTCGGGTATCGCCATGCCGAAACTGCAGAAAACAAAGCCTCGAAAAAGCAACCGGAAATCGGCCCGCGAAAGGGCCTACCTGTTTATCCAGCAGAAAATCGCCGCCCGGGAACTTCCTGCCGGCAAGGTAGTATCCGAACTCGCCCTGGCTGCCGAGCTCGGCATCAGCCGCACCCCGGTGCACGAAGCCATACGGCAGCTGCTCGGCGAGGGCTTGATGGAGGAAGACGCCAACGGAAGCACCGTGGTCGTGCGCCTGTCGCGGCAGGACTTCGTCGAGCTGTACGAACTGCGTTCCGTGCTGGAAGCGCACGCGGTATCGAAGATAGCGAAACGCAAATTGCCGGATAAGGACATCGAGAGGCTTCGGGCGCTCACAGGGGAGATCAAAGCCCTGCGGAGTGAATTGGTCCAATCCGGGAAAAAGGCGCTCAACGACGCGCAGATGCGGCGGTTCGAGGTGGCGGACATCAGCTTCCATACCTTCCTCATGAGTGTTGCGGAAAACGCGGCGGCGGCGAAAATTTTTAATAAGGTACGGTATTTAATCCGTGCTTTTGCCGCGCGTCACGCCGGACACAATGCCGGTGCGCTGACAAGAATCCACTCGGAGCATTCGGATATCATTCACGCCCTCGCCGAAGGGGACGCCGGGAAAGCCACGCGTACCATCACGCAACACATTCAGACAAGCCAGCTGGAAAGGCTGCTGGAATACTCCTACTGGGAGCGCGAAGCGCTTGTAAGAAATCAACTCCAGGACTTCTTCCACAACGAAGACGGCGAAGAAGTCCCAGGATGATCCAAAGAAAGTTTCAGGCCGGAAACGGACAGGCCGGGGACGGGATATCGGATAACAATCCGGGGGATTTATGAATCAAAGGATTCAATCGTTGATGGCCGCGCTGGGAAATGCCCGCCACCCGATATGCATAGAAAAGCTGCGCATCGCGCTCGGAACCATGGCGGAAACGGAAGGGGAACCCATGATTCTGCGGCGGGCAAAGGTGTTCGCCAATGTCCTTCGGGAGATCCCGATTTTCATCGAAGAGGACACCCTGATTGCCGGCAGCGGGGCGAGCCGGCCGATGGGCCTGGAAATCGACCCGGAATACTTCCTCTGGTCCCAGGATGAAATCGACGCATTGAAAAGGGAAGGATTTTTAATCTCTTCCGAAGACGAGCGCGAGTTGCAGCATCTGAATGCCGCAAGAAAAAGCAAGACCCTGATCGGCAGCATGGGGGACGCTGTCGCCCAAAACGAGAGGCTGCTGAATTTTCTGCGCCTGGGGATCATCCTGCCGCCGTGGAAAAGCGCCTCGGAGGGAAGCGGGGGTGGATATGCGCAGTCGGGCCTGGGCCTGGGCCCCGGCTTCTTTCTCATGGCCGTCGATTTTCCCAGGGTGCTGAACCAGGGGCTCGTCAGCCTGATTGCAGAAGCCGAAACCCGACTGAAAGAATTGAGGCACTGCGGCGAAGACAGCCTCGCGAGGCTGCGCTATCTGCAGGCGGTCGTACTGATGCACCGGGCGGCCGTGGATTTCGCAGGCCGTTATGCAGACCTCGCTGCGGCCATGGCCGAAACGGAAACCCGTCCCGGGCGAAAAGGAGAGTTGCGGCTTATGGCGGATATATGCCGGCGTGTTCCGGAGAATCCTGCACGGTCGTTCCGGGAAGCGCTGCAGTCTTTCTGGTTCATTTTCCTGATGGTCAATCCGTCGCCGACTGCGGCCGCGGGAAGGTTCGACCAGTATATGTATCCGTTTTACAAAGCGGACAAAGACGCCGGACGGATTACGGATGAAGAAGTTCTCGAGCTGCTGGAATGCCTCCGCATCAAGGACATGCACCTGAACCGGGTATCGGGGGAACGCAACCGCAAGAAAAACGCAGGATTGGCCAAATGGCACAACTGGACGATCGGGGGGACGACGCCCGACGGCCGGGACGCCACGAACGAATTGACCTACCTTCTTTTGGAGGCGGCCAAAGAAACACGCCTGCCGCATCACACCCTGACGCTGAGGGTTCACCCGGACACTCCGGAAAAGCTGATGATCAAGGCCCTGGAGGCGGTAAAGACAGGCATGGGCATGCCCGCGTTCGTTGGCGACAAGTCCTACACGGCCTACTTCATGCGCTACGGCATTCCCCGGAAAGAGGCCCGCGAGTACGTGCTCACGGGCTGCCTGGACGCCAACCTGCCGGGGAGATCGCGCACCGTGGCCATCGGAATGTTCATCGTTCCTCTGGTCTTCGATATTTTTCTTCACAACGGGGTCGATCCCGTAACCGGAAAGCGGGTCGGGCCGGAGACGGGCGATCCGGAAAGCTTTGCCGATTACGGCCAGTTTGTCGCCGCGTTCAAAAAACAGCTCCGGCACTTCATGGAGGTCGCGGCCGAAAAGGACAATCTCGAGCTCTTGATCGAGCGCGAGCTGTTTCCGGACGCGTTCCGCTCCTCCCTCATGGAGGACGGCATCGCCGCCGGCCGGGATCTGCTGAGCCGCACCATGCCGTTTGAAAACGGCGCCGTTCTCAATCCGGTCGGCATGATAAACGTGGCGGACTCGCTGGCGGCTGTAAAGAAACTTGTCTATGAAGACGGGAAAATCGCCATGGGCGATCTCAAACGGGCCCTGGATTGCGATTGGCGGGGATGGGAAAACCTTCGCAAAATGTGCCTGGCGGCGCCCAAATACGGCAACGGGGACGCCTATGTGGATTCCATCGCGGCCGACCTGTACGCGTTCTGGGTGGCTGCCGCCGATGCATTGCCGACCGCTTTCGGCAGTACTCACAAAGCGACCGCGATATCCATTACCTCGCATCAGCCGGGAGGCGCGCTGACGGGGGCCACGCCGGACGGAAGGCGCGCGCACGAGATCCTCGCGGACGGGACGGTCTCCCCGATGCAGGGGCGGGACATTCACGGCCCGACGGCCGTCATGCGCAGCGCTTTGCGGATCGATCAGGATCCTTACCAGGCCACCCTGATGAACATGAAGTTCCATCCCTCCGCGCTCGAGAGCGAAGAAGATCTCCTGAAGCTGTCCGCGCTGATAAAAACGTACCTCGAACACGGCGGCAAGCACGTGCAGTTCAATGTCGTGTCCAGGGAAATGCTGCTCGAGGCTCAGCAGGATCCTGAGAGGTACCGGGACCTCGTGGTTCGGGTGGCGGGATACAGTGCCTATTTCACCCAGCTCAATCACGCAATACAGGACGAGGTCATCGCGCGCACCGAATTGAGCCTCGCGCATTAAAAGCCTTCGGCCCCGAGCCATTTCAGGAACAGGTCGGGCCGGGAATCGCCCGGCAATCCCCTCCCGCCCATGCCGAAGGCCGGAGAATGCCCGGATGGAGCGGCATTTTAAAAAAGGGCTTTTATTCGACCTGTCCACTCCGGCGGATTAAGCCTCAATTCCGAAGTTGACTAGCGAAAAGATGCCGTTCTCTCTTTGGCTCAACAGTTTGTCCATCATAAATCCAACTTCGGCGAAGTTGGATTTGATCGTGTTAAAGTTCTGAGAACAAATGGAATAGACTTTCCGAGCAAAGGCAATATCGGAATTGAGGTTAAGGGCTTGAAACCCAAACCCGAATAACTCTAGAACCGCTCGCAATTCGGCGATACAATGTCGCAGTGAGTCTACCGACATTAAAATCTGTTGAACGCAGCATCAAACACTGTGTCGCCGGGCGTAAAGAGATTCAGGCAGCGTACGTCTTCGGTTCGGCCGCCAGAGAAAGAATGCG
>JAFGAO010000013.1 GCA_016933615.1 Acidobacteriota bacterium | reverse complement strand
TGCAATAAAGTATAGTATTTCTCAGTAAATCTTTGCACAATAGAGCCGGCCGCAAAATGTGAAATTATTTTTGCGCGAGCCCTTAGCAGCCAGAATGTAGTCATCCGTCGTCATGCCGAGGTCAGGAAAAGCGGCAAGATGTTTCTCCAGCCTTTCGAACTGTGCTTCTTCGCGTAGCCCGGAGAGAATTTCCTGCCGGATCGGTCCGATGATCTCCACACGGTGTTCCAGAATCAAGTTGCGTAACTCGCGGACGACACCCGATTCGATTTTTTTTGAACGGCGGAGTGCCTCAGACCAGACGCTTGTGTCTACGAGAACTCTCATTGTCTGGCTCTCTGTTTCTTGTAGTCATAGCCGCGTTCATATTCCATCGAGCCGAACAACGTGAGAATCTTCTCCTGTTCAAGATGGTGGATATAGTCGGTCAACGCCCGGGTCACCGCCTCCTTTTTCGGGGTTATCTATCGACCCCGTCTGAAATGAACCGTCACGGTTGCTATGACTGGAATCGGTATTCCGTCCACTAAAGTAGGCGTATATTTCCACTGCTTAACCGCATCCACAGCTGCGGTATTCAACAGCGGGTTTCCTTCCACAACCTCTATTTCCTTAACGTTTCCCCCCTCATCAACCGTTACTTTTAGAGTAACTGTACCTTGAACATTATCCCTTAATGCCATGGGGGGATAGTCGGGAGCGGCATATTGAATCAATTTTGATCTCAAGACTGATCCGGAAATCTCTTTAGGGGAGATCAAGCGCACAGATTTCCGCTTCTCAGCCAACTCCCGGGCTTCATCAATCTGCTGTGGCGTCATTTCCTCAACGATTGTATTTCTCAGTTCCGTCGCTTGAGGAAGGAACGGAGCCTGCTTATCCTTTGTCTCGTCGATAGCCAGGGTTAACCACATGTAGGCCTGGATGTAGTCTTTTGTAACTCCCATGCCCGTGGCATAAATTACCCCCAACATACCCTTCGCCGGATTATTGCCCTGTTCTGCCGCCTTTCGAAACCATTTCTCCGCTTCAGACAGGTCCCGAGCAACACTATTGCCCTGAAGATAGATCATGCCTAATCTGAATTGGGCTGAAGGACTGCCCTGTTCTGCCGATTCGAGTAAAAAATAAAACGTCTCTGCATCTATTTGTTGGTCGGCACCTTCACTGATTGATGCCGGCTGAGTCTGATTTTCATTTTGCCCTGCAGCATAACCGGGAAATATCAGGAGCAAGATCGCAGCAAACAGCAATCCCCTCGAAGCTTTCATTGGCACCCCTTTTATGTCGATTTTCCGCTGCTATAGCGTTGGAGAAACATAACAAGTCAATAGATTTGATCGCATATGAAGTAATCGGTTATTCCTAGTAAATAGAGTAAGAAGTTTCGATGTTAACTAGAAAATCGACCGGTTTACCCTTGTAGGTGCCCGGCTTAAAGCGCCATTTATTTTCAATGGTATTGATGGCCGATTCATCCAAACCGTATCCCAATTCCTGTATAATCCTGCAGCTGTTTGCGGTTCCATCTTTTCGGATAATGCATTGCATGACAACAATACCCTGGGCGCGTGCATTGCGTGCTTGTTCCGTGTAAGACGGCAAAGGACTACTAATCGCAACAGGCCTGGAAAACTCTCTTTCGGTGCTGTTAACTGCGTCGTCCAATGTATAAATTTTCGTAAGTTCCACCTTTTCCTTTACCCGTTGTTCGGCTTCATTTATTTGCTGGAGTGTCATTCTCTCAACGAATGAATCACGCAAATCTGTGGCTTTTTGAAGTGGTTGGTTTTGCTTGTCGGCAGATCCGGCAATGGCAAGGGTCAACCACATGTAGGCTTGAATGTAGTCTTTCGCAACACCCAAACCTTCGGCATATATCATCCCCAGCATATACTGCGCCAAAGCATCCCCATACTCAGAAGCCTTGCGAAACCATTTCTCCGCTTCCTTATAATCCCGAGGAACGCCATTGCCGTGAAGATACATGGTCCCCAGGTTGGCCTGCGCCATTGATATCCCCTTTTCCGCAGCTTTGCGCAACCATTTCTCCGCCTCCTTGTAGTTCTGAGGAACGCCATTGCCCTGAAGATACATGGTTCCCAGGTTGGCCTGCGCCTCAGTTCTCCCCTCCTTCGCAGCTTTGCGCAACCATTTCTCCGCTTCCCGGTAGTCCTGAGGAACGCCATTGCCGTTAAGATACATTGTTCCCAGGTTGGCCTGCGCTGCAGCATCTCCATTTTCGGAAGCCGTATGAAACCACTTCGCTGCTTCTTTATAGTCCTGAGAAACTCCATTTCCATAAAAATACACCATCCCCAGGTTGAGCCGCGTATAATTATCCGCCTTTGCTCCTGCGTCGAGTAAAAGCCTCACAATATCGATATGATCATTCTCTAAAGCCGCATTTAGCGCCGTTGCGCCGCTTTTTGTTTTCGAATTCAAATTTGCCCTGGAATCGATCAGCATTTTTACTATATCCGTATGGCCATACTGTGACGCCAAAATAAGCGCAGTCCTATCACTAAAATCTTTAGAATTTACTTTTGCATCCGCTTCGAGCAGCAGCTTGACAATTTCTGTATAGCCTCTTAAGGATGCAGTATGCAACGGTGTCATCCCGTATCCTGAAGAGATATTCGGATCGGCGCCGGCCTCTATTAATCTGCGAACTTCAGCAACATTGCCCGACACTGCCGACTCCTCTAAAGCACTTAGCATTTTATTAGCTGGCTCAGCCTGCTTTTGGGCGATTGAAACAGAACCGCACAGTACAGCAGCAGCTATAACGAGTATGCATGCCCGTAAATATTTATAGTCAATCTTTATGTGGAACATCGTCCTCCTTCTGAAAAGGAGAATTGCATTATAGCTATACGCAAGTTTCCTGGGCAGGCTTGAAAATATGGAGTCAGCAATTCATAAATTTAAATTTCACCATGAATTGGCGGATTACTTCTTCTTCAATAAATCTCCCAGCCCCGAGAAGGGGTTGTAGGTGGAAACGGTGGCCTGGCCGCGGCCCGCCTCGGGCGCCTCGGACCATTCGGCCACGGAGTGGCGCGAATGCTCGTTGTCGTGGCAATAGTGGCACAGCAGCTCCCAGTTGCTGCCGTCGGGCGGATTGTTGTCGTGATCGTGGTCCTTGTGGTGCACGGTGAGCTCCCGCAGCCGTTTGCCTTCGAACTCGCGGCCGCAGCGGCCGCAGACGTGGGGAAACAGTTTCAGGGCCCGCTCGCGGTAGCCCCGCATGCGGATCTCCTGCTCGCGTCGCGCCTCGGCTATAAACTGATATTCCCTGCCCCTATCAATTTGCTTTTTGTCCGATCCCATAATGATAAATTCTACTCATTGGATGCTGAAGCGTTCAATCCTAAAACGATCAAGAGGTCTAAATGGTCTAAGGATCCTTATCCCGTATCCGATCTTCGACCATTTCGGCTATTTTAACCGCTTCGACCTCTTCGACCGTTTCGACCCTTTGACCATTTGGTCCTTCGACCCTATCTCCGGAATGGTCTATAATTCAAATTTGACATTCTGCAGCGCATTCAAGAGAATTTCCTCCACAAGATTCTTTATTCATGCGCAAGCCCCCGAGGAGGCGGACAGCATTCCATGACGAGGTGCCTATGAAAACGATCCATATCGGACTCTTGGGACTGGGAACCGTAGGAGCGGGAGTCGCCAAGGTATTCTTTTCCCATCACGAAGCGCTGGAGGAAAAAATAGGGGCGCCGGTTGTTTTAAGCGCGATCGCCGACCGCGACATAACGAGTCCCCGCAGCGGCCTCACGCTTTCGGATCTCCCGCTTACGGACGATCCGGCCAAAGTGCTGGACGATCCGGCCGTCGATATCGTTGTGGAACTGATCGGGGGCCTGGAGCCCGCCCGGGAATTCACCCTGCGCGCCCTGGCAAACGGCAAGCACGTCGTCACCGCCAACAAGGCCCTTCTCGCGACCCACGGCAGCGAGCTTTACGCCGAAGCGGTAAAGAATAAACGCATACTGGCTTTCGAAGCCGCCGTTGCCGGCGGCATCCCCATCATCCGGTCGGTCAAGGAAGGGCTGGCGGCCAACCGCATCACCTCGATGTACGGGATCGTCAACGGCACTTCCAACTTCATTCTTACCAAAATGACCGACGAGGGGCAGGAATTCGGCCGGGTCCTGTCCGACGCCCAGGCTCGGGGATATGCGGAAGCCGACCCCACTTTCGACGTGGAAGGCATCGACTGCGCCCACAAGCTCCAAATCCTGGCGACTCTTGCGTTCCGCACCTCGGTCAAGCTCGAGGATATCTATGTCGAAGGCATTTCGCGGGTTACGCCGCTGGATATATCCCTTGCCCGCGAACTGGGATTCCGGATCAAACTGCTCGCCGTCGCGAAAGCCGGAGACGGCCAGCTGGAACTGCGCGTCCATCCCACGATGATCCCGGAAGACCACCCCATGTCATCCGTATCGGGCGTTTTCAACGCCATATTTTTAAACGGGGACGTCGTCGACGACCTGATGTTCTACGGACGCGGCGCGGGACAGCTGCCGACGGCCTCTTCCGTCTGCGCCGACATCGTGGAAATCGCCCGCCGCCTGGCAACCGGACAGCCCGGAGTGCCCCAGGACATGCCGATACTGGGGAAGAAACCCCTGAAGCTCAAGCCCATGGAGGAAGTTCTTTCGGCCTATTATCTCTGTATTTTTGTCAAGGACCAGCCCGGCGTCATGGCCCGGATAACCGGGATCCTGGGACGGCACAAGATCAGCATCGCCAGCATGATCCAGAAGGGCCGCCATCAGGCCAAAGCCGTGCCGGTCGTCATGATGATGCACCAGGCAAGGGAGGGCTCCATGCAGAAGGCTCTCGAGGAGATCGACGCCCTGGAAGTCGTCGTGGATAAAACCCGCATGATCCGGGTCGAAGGGACCGAAGGCTGAACTTCATGGCTCGGATATGCCTGCTATAATGTTTTAAAAATCCTGAAAGCCGGGGCCTGTTGAATGCCGTGCACTCCGCCTTGTGGATTCTTTCGGGAAAATTGAAATCTGTCGGATTTATGGGAGGCGCCAAATGGATCAGCCCCGGAAGGAAACGCCGGACAACCGGATCGCGAACACGGAACCGTTCCCGGGCTCAAGGAAGGTTTACATTTCCGGAAGCCGCGGCATCCGGGTCCCGATGCGGGAAATCCGGCTTCACGCTACGGAAGACGTCAAGGGCGGGATGCAGGATAACGCGCCGGTCCGGGTCTACGACACCTCGGGGCCCTACACGGATCCCGCCGCGAACATCGATCTGAAAACCGGGCTTCCCCTGTTGAGGGAATCCTGGATACGGGAAAGGGGCGGTTGCGATACGCGCGAACCGGGCTATCGACCGGTCCCGGAAAACGGCGCTTCCGGCATCGCGTTCCCGGGCCGGCGCAAAGTTTTATGCGGCCGTGGTTCCGTCACCCAGATGCATTACGCTAAAAAGGGAATTGTCACCCCGGAAATGGAGTTCGTCGCCCTGCGCGAGAATCTGCCGCCCGATTTCGTCCGGGATGAAGTCGCCTGCGGCCGCGCCATCATTCCCGCCAACATCAACCACCCGGAGCTGGAGCCGATGGCCGTCGGGCGGAATTTCCTTGTGAAGATCAACGCCAACATCGGCAACTCCGTTGTCCGCTCCTCCATCGAAGAGGAAATAGAAAAGATGACCTGGGCGATCCGGTGGGGTGCGGATACGGTCATGGACCTTTCAACCGGACAGAACATTCACGAAACCCGCGAATGGATCCTGCGCAACTCCCCGGTCCCGATCGGCACCGTCCCCATTTACCAGGCGCTGGAGAAAGCGGGCGGCAGGGCGGAAGACCTGACCTGGAAAATTTACCGGGACACGCTCATCGAACAGGCGGAACAGGGGGTGGATTACTTCACCATCCATGCCGGCGTGCTTCTCCGGTACATCCCCTACACCGCAAAACGCGTGGCCGGCATCGTGAGCCGGGGCGGGTCGATCATGGCCAAGTGGTGCCTGGCGCGCCACGAGGAGAGTTTCCTGTACACCCGCTTCGGCGAGATCTGCGAAATCATGAAGGCATACGACATTGCATTTTCCCTAGGGGACGGGCTGAGGCCGGGCGCCCAGGCGGACGCCAACGACAAAGCGCAGTTTGCCGAACTGGAAACTCTCGGAGAGTTGACCCTGAAGGCGTGGGACCAGGAATGCCAGGTCATGATCGAGGGTCCGGGACACGTGCCGCTGCACCTGATCAGGGAAAACATGGAGCGGGAGATCCAGGTGTGCCACGGAGCTCCCTTTTACACTCTCGGCCCCCTGGTAACGGATGCCGCACCGGGGTACGACCACATCACCAGCGCCATCGGTTCCGCCATGATCGGCTGGCTCGGGACGGCGATGCTGTGCTACGTCACTCCTAAGGAGCACCTGGGGCTGCCCGACAAAAAAGACGTGAAGGACGGCGTCATCGCCCACAAAATCGCCGCCCACGCGGCCGACCTTGCGAAGGGACACCCGGGAGCCGGAATCATCGACGACGCCATCTCCAGGGCCCGTTTTGAATTCCGCTGGGAAGACCAGTTCCGCCTGTCTTTCGATCCGGACACGGCGCGCCTGTTCCACGACGAAACCATGCCCCAGGAAGGCTCCCGGGCTTCCCACTTCTGCAGCATGTGCGGCCCGCAGTTCTGCTCCATGAAAATCACCCGGGATGTGCGCGAGTATGCCGAAAGCCGCGGAATCAGCGAGGAGGCGGCCCTCGAGGAAAAGATGAAGGAAAAGGGGCGGGAATTCATCGAAAAGGGCGGGGAGATCTACGTAAAAAAAATCCGCGGCCTGTAGGGGCGAACCTTGTGTTCGCCCTTTTGCCTTCTTCCGACATCTGTGCGAACCTTGTGTTCGCCCTTTTGCCTTCTTCCGACATCTGTGCG
>JAFGAO010000003.1 GCA_016933615.1 Acidobacteriota bacterium | reverse complement strand
TATTTTTCGCCGCCCAGCCAGACCTCCATCTCGCCGCCCAGGTCATACGGATCCTCCCGCCCCCCTGCGGTGCCGATAAAACCGATGAACTCGTCGAAATCGTGGACGTGCTCCTGCTCGGCGTAGATGTTGGCGGACCCTTCCCAGAACCATACGAAATCCAGGTACGGCGCCCCTTCGGCCCGGGTGGAATCCAGGTTGAACAGGCGCGTGGCTTCCACGTTGTAGTTCCCCTTCTCGCGGGCTTCCTCCAGCCTCGCCATTATCTCGGGCGGAAGTTCGGGGGATTTGACGTCGTAGATGAAAAGACCGGCATGTTTATTCATCGCGCCCGGCTGCGCGGGCGCCTCTCCCGCCGATGGGAGCGGATTCTGCGGGCACGCCGCCGCAAGCAGCAGCAATAGCACGGTTCCAACGGATCGATAGACTCCCGGCATAACAGACCTCCCTTCCTGCGGCAGGCATGCCTGCTTTCTGAAACATCGATGGCTTTCGGTTCAATCGTGGGACCTATTATAGGCCGTCCGTAAAGAATACGATAATTCTTTCGGTATGGATTCTACTGCCCCGGTTTCCAGGCCAGGATGAAGCGGCGCTGCGCGGCTGTTTGCGGGGACTTTCGGTCCGCCTGGGGATTCCCGCGCCGGAGTTTCCGGATGAGATCGATCACGGCGCCTCCCCGCCCGATCCCGTGCCGGACGATCCAGCAGCCGACAACGGTTCCGGTCCTCCCGAAACCGCCCAGGCAGTGCACGTAGACGGGGGCGCCGCCAAGGACGGCGGCGTCGATGATATCCAGGATATCCTTCATGCGCGCGGGCGCAGGAACATCCATATCCAGAATCGGCATGCGGCGGTAATGGATTCTGAAATCCCCCGCTTCCATTTTTTCGATAACATTTCTGTAGGGCACCATTGCCTGCCCATACAGCTTCTCGTCTTCCGGCGAGGTCAGGTCGACAAAGCACCGGATCCCGCCGTCCAGGAACAGCCGCAGTTTTTCCTCGATCCTTCCCTCGCAGGGATCGCCCGGGTAGGCGCCGGCCAGGAGTTTCCCGGGAAGCACCCAGTAGGAGCGCTCGAAAGGCACCGCTCCGACATCCTCCTCCGCGGCCCTGCGAACTTCCGCGGCGAAATCAAGTTCCGGGGCCGGTTCGGCAGGCGGCCCCTCCCCGCGGGACGGAAAACCGTTTAACTGTCCCGTCCGGATCTTGTCCTTCACTCGCCCTCCATTCAGTCATCGGACGGAAACAGGGTCTCCTGGAGAATGCCGTGCAGATTCTCTATATTCTCCATGACATCCCCGGGCGCCTTGCCCTGCAGGCACAGGTTTCGGATGACCGTAAGAAGCGGCGGCATGCCTGGAAGATTCCGGACCGACTCCCAGCTCATCGCTTCATCTATATGAAACAGGGCCCGGTTCCAGCCCCTGAATCCCTTTGCGGCCATGACGGAATCGCGCAAAAGCTGCCATGCGCCCTGAAGATCCGACAGGATGGTTTTCTCGTAACCGCTGCTTTCAGTCGGAAAGGCCATTATGTCTCCATAAGAAAAAACTGCAGCCGGAGCGTGCGCTGCGACGGCGAGAAATTGTCGTCCGATACCGGCGTAATTGCGATTTCGCCCGATCCGGTCTGGTGTACGCAGACGGATTCCATATTGTCGATCCGGTGGCGCCTGTCGGCTTCAAGAACAAACGTCCCGTCAACGGAAGCCTCAGGCCTGATCTCGGATGCTGAAATGCACCGGGTGCGCATAGCCGCTCCTTTCTCCTCGGAATGCCGCCGCTCGAGAATGAGCCTATCTCCGTCCGGCGACAGCGTCGCATCGCTTACTTATTCCTTTTGGCGATTCCGTTCAGGACCAAATTCCAAACATCCGTGAGACCGAGAGTTTCGGCCCAGAAAGCGACGTAGTCTCTATCAATCTCAGGGCCGCTGATTTTCAGGATACCGGAAATATCCCGTAAATGCTTTTCAGATCCTCCCTCCTGATAATATTTCATTTTCATTAGAATGATATCTTCAGGAGAGGCGAAATTGGCTTCAAAACCCTCGCCGGCCTTGATGCGGCGAATTCGACTGAAACGGCTGTCGTTGAACCGGGTTTTCGTCCGAATGATGACATCAATCTTCATACCCGAAGCAGGGTGGATGATATTGAACTGCGTCTGGCGCCGGACGGCATCCCGAATAGCATCCTCACTGATGTAAAATTCCCCTGAAGGGAACGCAGCCAAAAGACCGCCGACATGTTCGTGCCCGACCGCAGCCACTATATCGATATCATTGGTCATCCTGGGTTCCCCGAAAGCCATTGCCGCAACCGATCCTGTCACTAAATACGGGATATGCAGGTTCTCCAGGATTCCGGCAATTCTCTCCAGGAGTTCATAAGGATCCATGCAGAAGTCTCCCAACCACTTCGTCGTTCACCTCTTCCTGGGACCATTCGGGGTGTATATGCGCTATATGCGCCGTCAGCATGCGGCGGGCGGAAATCCATATATTGAAACCGATCCTCAATCTTTCGGCGGGAGTCTTGGTTCGTAAAACATCCGCCACGCGGTCATCCACAACTTCCACCTGTCTTGGATCCAATCGCATCGGTGTTCCCCGGCAGTTGATTGCCGCCCTGTAATGGCTGCAATTGTAACAGAAAAACCCGGATTCCCGCATCGCCACCTGTATGAATCAGGCCGGATTTAAGGTTCTGGAGGGATTTCGCCCGGAACTGAATTTTGACGACGGCGCAGCCGGGATCGCGGATCTATCCGACCCCGCGGGCAAAGGCGTGTCCGCTTTCAGGATGGGCCGCAAGGCCCGGTGAGAATGTCCGCATCGGGCCCGACTCCGGGCACCGCCTAAGCCGGACTAGGCCGGCGCTCCCAGGCGGTCACTTCCGAGACACTGTGCTGGAACTTCCGCCGCGTCTCGCGGATGACAAACTCCAGTTCCCGCGGCTCATCCAGCATCGTGAAATGCGGACCCAGCAGCTCGCCGAGGGAGTCGAGCGTCCAGCAAGGCTCCCCCGCCTTACGGAAACCGCCCAGCCAGTTTTCTTTCTTCGTATGTTCCTCGAGCCAGGTGTAGGGGGAGGCAATTACCAGCACGCCCCCGGGATTCAGGCGCCCGTGAATCGTCTCCAGAAACTGACGCGGATCGTTCAGCCGGTCGATCAGGTTCGCGGCCAGAACCAGGTCGTAGCCCGCAAACTGCGGCTTCAGGTTCGTCGCATCGCCCTGGAAGAACTCGACGCGGTCCGCAAAGGAGTCGAGCCCGAACTCGGACAGGCGGGCTTCATGGTAGGAAACGATCTCCCCCTCCTCGGCCAGCTCGTAGCGCGCGACGCCCTTCTCCTTCAACTGCAGCGCCACGCGGATGAAACGGGCCGAGAAATCGATACCGGTCACCGAATCGAATTCCCTGGCCAGTTCGAACGCGGCCCGTCCCACGGCGCAGCCCAGGTCCAAGGCTTTCGCCCGCGGGCGCCGGCGCGCGTGGCGGGCGCAGACCTCCGCGCAGCGCGCGGGGAAACTGGGAACGGCGAAATAGGGCTTGCCGTAATGGAACTCGCAGTACTGCGATACGGCCGCATCGGTCTCGTACATCGCTTCGGGCACGGCCGGCGGCTGCTCCGACTGCACATAGCGCAGGCCGGCGTGCTGGAAGAAGTGGCGCCGGAACGCGTAGCGCGCATCGCGGGTGGTCTCGTTGCCGGTGGAGATCCAGGAACCGCCCTTGATCAGGTTGTGCTGCGTGTCGAACGTCGGCGTCGAAAAGTCATCGTAGTACGGGTGGATCCGGAAGCCGTCGAAGCCCGTGATCGGCGTTTCCGTCCACTGCCAGACATTGCCGATGAGATCGAAAAACTCGCCGAACCGGAAACGGTTCACGGGGCAGGACGAGGCCCAGTGCTCCAGGTTGATGTTTCCCGGCGCCTTCGGCCAGTAGGGCTGATCGGGGATGTCGTGCAGGTCCCTCAGCCGGTGCCACTCGACTTCGGTGGGCAGCCGGATGGGCTTTCCGGTCCCGTGGGCCAGCCAGTTGCAGAAAGCTTTGGCTTCCAGGTAGTTGACCTCAACAGGCCAGTTCCAGGGCATGTCGATGATCCGGGCCATGGTCCGGAACCGGTATCCCCCGGCCGATTCGATCCAGAACAGCGGATGCCTGGCCCCGGAGAAGGCCGCCCATTTCCAGCCTTCGGCCGTCCAGAACTCCTCCCGTTCGTAGCCGCGATCTTCGACGAAGCCCAGGTACTCCCGGTTTGAAACCAGGTACCGGCCGGCCGAGAAGTCCCGGACTTCGGTTTCCCGGCGGCCGAATTCGTTGTCCCAGCCGTACAGCGGATGGTCCCTGGATTTGCCGAGGACAACGCGGCCGCCGGCGACGGGCAGCAATTCGTTCTCCGGCGCCTCGCCCGCATCCGGGCAGATGCTCCAGAGCGGGAGCCGGCGCACCATCTCGATCGGAAGCCGCCGGATGATGACCGACGAGGTTTCGATGTGGATCCGCTGGTGTTCGATCCCCATCAGGATCACCCAAAACGGATTGTCCCAGTTGATCGGCATCACCAGGGGCATGGTGCGGATGGTTTCGTCCACGACCGCACGCACCGCGTCGCGGTACGCCTTCACCTCGGCCGGCGACGGCCAGTCGTAATGGGCCGGATTCAGGTCATCCCAGGACATCTCGTCCACCCCGACCGCAAACATCGATTCGAACCGCGGATTGACCCGCTCGCGGGCTTGCCTGGAGACGATCAGCTTGTTGATGTAAAAAGCCGCCGTGTGGCCCAGATAGAAAATCAAAGGGTGCCGCAGCGGTTCCGCCCGCACGTAGAACGCGCTTTCCTGCGCCAGGGTCTCGTAAAGCCGCTCGTCCAGGCTGTAGGTGGCGTGGAAATATTCCCGGATTTCCTCGCGCTTCTCCGCCGCGTCCCCTTCATTCAGGATCGGGGTTCTTGTATTTCTGAGATCCATGAGTCCCTCCTCCGGGGCGCGCCCCTTCAGGCATTATCAAATAATCCGAAGAGAAAGAGGAAAAATGCCTGTATTCTTACGTCGCTCCCGCTTCGGGTTGCAACGGTCGGGCCGATTTCTTCCCGCAGGTCAAATGACGGCGCCTGCGACTCCTTCCGTTCATCCGCCCGCCGACCGTAAATATATCTACGCAATTTTATAGGTTTTTCAGCCGGATCTGAAGCGAGGCGTAGCGAGAATTTGACAACGGAAGACGTTGCCTTGAATGAAAAAATCCGGGCCGGAAACAAGAAAGTCACTGAAGACGGCTTTGTTGTCTGCCTGAAGCCATGGGAGACGGACCCAATGCCGTTAACCTAAGAAAATTGAGGGGCGCAAAGCGGTGATGCGCGGTTACAAAAATGCGATTTCTGCGGCAAAATGTCGAACTTCCATCTCGATATTACATTGGAAATGGCGGTTTTTCGCTTACGTCAACGGCATTGGGTCCGCGCCCCGGCATCTGCGGGGACGGCTTTGGCAGCCGTCCTCGCTGTCAAATCTTCTGCCGGATATTCTTCATCGCGCTCCCAGTTTGAAAACGATGCCGGCGGAATACCGGAAGGAATTTTTAAAATCCCCGGTCTCTTCTGATCTGATTCCAAGATATTCCACTTGCGCGGGCCGGATGGCGATTGCCGGAGCGACATTGATATCGATGCCTCCGCCGAGAGCCATTGCAAAATCGTTCTCGTTCAAATATTCTACGCCGCTTTCACTGTCGTTGGCCCTAGCCATGGCGACTCCAAAAAGGACCTGCGCGAATGGCGTGACCGCTCCTTTTCTCATGGCGAATTTCGGCCCGAACATAATGCTGTGGGTCTTGAGGTCCGCGTCAAAATCGGTAGTGTAATAGCCGCCGATATCGGCTACAAAACCCGCCCATTGATTGGCATTGAAAACAATCGAGGCATCCCATCCGTTCAGGTTGGTGCTCGCGTCATTGCTCGGCCCCGTATCCGTGAGGCGCACGAAGGAATACCCGCCAAAAATCTCAACCGCAGGCGTATCCTGGGCTGCGGCTAAGGCCGACAAAGTGAGCAATAAAACTGCGCTCAACAAAAGCTTTTTCATTCATCCTCCTTTTGATTTTGTTCTGCTTAAATCATCGCCATACCGGTTCAAGACAAATCCGATCTTCCTGTCATTAATATATCTTCGGTTGATTTCGGGTCTTCAATTATGCATTTTGATTCAATTTTTTACAGCGACTCCATCGGCAAGCCGGCATGATTTACGCCCGTATCCGCAGGGGCTTTGCAAGGCGATTCCGCCGCCGGCTTTACCCGGGATTTTCCCAATAAATGGATCCGGCCCTCATTTACCGGACGTCCTGAATCTCCTCCGACATTCCCTGCTCGTACGTGCTCCAGCCGGAATTCATGCCGTAGGGGCAGCGCTGCAGAACGGCTTCAATGCGGCGGATATTCCCTTTTTCTATTTTGAATAATTCCGCCTGCTGCCAGGTCCACGGCTCCGTCGGCCCCGCAACCACGTCGCGGCCGTCGGGAGTCTTGAAATGCCGGGTCTTGCCGGCGCCGTGATCGAAGAAGTTGAAGGTGAAAACGATTCCACGCTCCCGGTCCACCGCCACAAACCGGCGATCGCGGATTCTTGAAACGAAATGCATGAGACCGGACTGAAACTGCTCTTTGCAGCCCCACGCGCTCGAATACGCCGTCTCCGTGAGGGGATCCGGCCTTTTCTGCCCCGGCCTCAACGGGACGTTGGTGGCGCGGTTGCCGTTCTCATAGCGGTCGCAGTCGTCGGTAAAGGGATAGACGCCCTTCCCGTCATTGCGCTGCAGTCCGGAAAAATACATGTTGGCGACTTCGATCATCTCTTTACGGGAAGGCCGCTCCTCAGGCGGGATCTCTTCCATGAATACGGGGTGGGGCGCGCCCATTTTTTCGATATTTTCGGCGGCCGAAGGCGCAGGTTTGCGGTCCGGGTCGAACAGGCTGCTCTCCGGCCGTATCACTATCTGCTCCGCTTCGCATATAAGCCCGTTCTGTATCTTCAGGCGAAGCGCGACCACGACGGGATTGCCCTCTCCGGGTATCGCGGACTCTTCCCGGGCCGTCCCGATATAGGCGACCTGCCGGGTCTCGACGTCCGGAACGTAGAATTGATACGTTCCCTTCCCCACCATGCCGGCCCAGAGCCCCTCATTGCCGAGAGGCAGCCGCACCCCGTTCTCGGTGAATCTGCAGCCGTCGGCAAAGAGGGTTTTATCCGGATCGTGGGCCAGCATCGCGTCCATGTATCTGTCGACGTACCCCTGCAGGCAGGCGCGGTCGCACGGGTCCTCGAGCGCGGCTTCCCCGGGAGCCGTGTTTTCGGGAGCGGGGCCCTGGCAGGCAGCGGCGGCAAACAGCGAAAGTGCGATTGCGGCGGTGACAAATAATTTCATCCCCATTAGTTTCTCCTTGTTTATTCAAGAAAGATTTAAGATACAAAACATAACGGACTGATTTTGAAGATCCTGGGGCTTGAGGGATTCAAAAAAACGGCGTTTGTTTCCCTGATAAACCTGACGGCTTCCGTTATCCATGCTATCCGAAGGAAACTACCGGTTTTTCAGCATCCCGCCGGGCGACACCGGCGAAGGTCTGCGGGGATGCGCTTTTTTTCATTTCGATCCTTCGACAACCGGGATTTCCCACAGAGGCTGTTGCGCGTTTTCACTCGTGAGGTACAGCGTCCTGCCGTCCGGGCCATAGCAGACGGATTCGCCCTGCCTGCGGACGGGCGCCCGGATCAGGCGCCCTTCGCGGGAAAACGCCTGAGCCCATGTCTCGCTTCCTCCGCGGGAAAACGCATACGCATCGCCGTAGGTCAAGACGACCGCGCGCCGCCCGTCCGGCGAGATATCCATTGCCGTCGCGTAGGGGACCTCCAGCGGAGCGACTTTTCTCGCGGTATACGGCTCTTCTCCGGGCGCTCCGGACGGAATCGGCATGCAATAGACCGCGCATGCTTCGGTTTCCTTGCTGGCGAGATAAATCATGGATCCGGCGGGATCCACCCCAACGGCTTCACAATCGCGCGGACCATCCTCGTACCGGAAGTCGATCCGGCAATCCGGTTCGACTTCAATGACCGGCGCCTCTTCCCCCCCGGAGCCGGCCGGGATCTCAGGTTCCCGGAGGATGTAAAGGACGCAGCTTTCGCGCCGCCTATCATTGTCGCCCACGTCGGCGATCAGCACGTATCCCGCGTCTCCGAGCCTGTAGGATGCGATATCCTCCCAATCGAAGGCGGACACTCCCCTGACAACCACCACGGCAAGGGTCCCGCCTTCTTTATTGATCAGGAAAATCCGGGCGGAGTCGCCGGAATCGTTGTGCGTCCAGAATGCACCTCCGTATCGAATGGACGCCGCGATGCCGCTGGATTCGTCAATGCGGGCATCCCGGAGTCGCGCCAGCTCGACGGGCTGACCGTAGCTCAGGGCCGGGGGCGATCCGGAGTCCGTACCTACGGAAACGGACGGCGCGCAGCCCGCGGCCAAAAGGGAAAGAAGGCACAGAACCGGAATGTAAATAATGAAGCGGGAATTCGGGCAGGATCGCATGCGTTTCTCCGTATAAAAAATGGCGCTTCGGCGGCTGATTCAGTTTAAACTCAACCCGGGCGAAAAAGAAACGGCAGTTTTTAAAAGGAGGCAATGCATGGAAAAGCGACCGTTCGGCAATACCGGTTTCGGGATCACCGCGATCGGACTGGGCGCATGGGCCATCGGCGGCGGCGGATGGACGTTCGCCTGGGGCCCCCAGGACGACGGGGAATCGATCGACGCCATACGGCGCGCGGTCGATTGCGGCATCAACTGGATCGATACCGCGGCCGCCTACGGGACGGGACACTCCGAGGAGATCGTCGCGCGCGCGGTCGCGGAAATTCCGGCCGGGCAAAAACCGTTGATTTTCACCAAGTGCAGCCTCGTATGGGACGAGAAGCGGAACATTTCCCACAGTCTCGAGCCCGAATCGCTGCGCCGGGAGCTCGAAGGCAGCCTGCGCCGCCTGCGGGTGGAAGCCGTCGATCTGTACCAGATCCACTGGCCCGCTTTCGGTCCCTATGCCCGCGATCCCGGGGCGCCGGGGCTGGAAGAGGCATGGAGCGCTCTTTCGGAAATGAAGAAGGAGGGGAAGGTCCGTTTTATCGGCGTATCCAATTTCAACGTTCCGCAGATGGAGCGCATCCGGCCCATCGCCCCCGTCAGCTCTCTCCAGCCTCCCTACTCCATTCTTTCGCGGGACATAGAGAGGGAAATCCTGCCTTACTGCGAGTCGCACGGGATCAGCGCCATCGTCTATTCACCCATGAAATCGGGACTTTTGACCGGCGCCATGACGCGCGAGCGCATTGCCAATTTCCCGCAGGACGACTGGCGCCGCAACAGTCCCGATTTCAAGGAGCCCAAGCTGACGCAAAACCTGAAACTGGTGGAAAAGCTCCGGGCCATCGGCGCCCGCCACGGCCGGTCTCCGGCGGAGGTTGCCATAGCGTGGACCCTGAGGCATCCCGCCGTCACCGGAACCATCGTCGGCGCCCGCAGCCGGGAGCAGGTCGACGGATTCATCGGCGCGGCCGAATTCCGCCTGGCTCCGGAGGAAATAGAGGAAATCGATCGGGCCGGAACCCTTTCTTAAAACCTTCGGACACCCATTGCCGGGAAAACTGCTTTTATGGAAAGAATTCTCCGGAACTCCGAGATATCCCTATTGCCCCGAATTAATGCTTTCATTCTAATAGCAGCTTTCAGCATGCGTTGAAATATAAATATTTAATGAAATATGTTGCTATCAGGCGAAATTTTCATTACAATCCATTTTTTCAACGATTACTGAAATTTCATTAAAAAATGAAAAAACCTGATATTGGGCAAAGTATCCAGGATTTACTGCTCCAGTCGCTGAGAGAAGTTCCTGTTGTGCACAAACTGGATCTCAAAATCGATCCGGCGGATTCCGGCGCGGATTTCGTATTGGATGCCGACACCGGGCCTGTCACACACCGGATCCTTGTTGCGGTCAGAAGCAGCGGCCAGCCCCGTTATGCCCGCGAAGCCGTCGCACTTCTGTTGATGCAGTCCGGCAGGTCGCCCGGGAGCGCGTACCCGGTATTCGCCGCCCCCTTTATTTCAAAAGCGGCGGCCGAAATTTGCCTGCAAGCCGGCGCCGGACACATCGACCTTGCCGGAAACTGCCGCCTGGCATTCGACGGCATCTATATCGAACGCCAGGGGCGGCCAAATCGGTTTGTATCCAAACGGGCCCTGCGGTCTCTGTACGAAACGCGGTCCTCCCGGGTCCTGCGCGCCCTGCTTTTCGATCCGAACCTGAAATGGAAGCTGGCCGACCTGAGCGTGGCGGCCGGCGTCAGCATCGGACAGGTTTTCAACGTGAAAAAAGCCCTGGTCGAGCGCGAGTGGGCCGTATTCGATAAAGAGGGCCTGAAGCCGGCGCATCCGGAACGGATACTGCGGGATTGGGGCCGGAATTACACCTGCAAAAAGAATGCCCTTTACAATTTTCACTCCCCCGAGCCGCCGGCTGAACTGGAAGACAGGCTTGGCAGCGTTTTTTCGGAAATGGGGCTGCGGCACGCCCTGACGTCCTTTTCGGCCTCCTCGCGCCTGGCTTCGACCGCGCGACAGGCGGATGTGTACGCCTATATCGAGGGGGATGTGGCGCTTGCCGCCGCTTCCGCGAAACTCGAGCCCGCAGGGCCGGGATCCCGCGTCACCCTGATGCGGCCTTACGATGAAGGCGTTTTTTTCGGCACGCAGGAGGTGGAGGGCATTCCCGTGGTATCGCCGATTCAGGCCTACCTGGACCTTGCCGGGCTGGAGGGCAACGGCACGGAAGAGGCCGAATTGCTATTGAGCCGCGTGATCCTGCCGGAGTGGCGTCACGGCGAAATCCGGGCGGGGAACTGATTTTTGGATTCGCGCACGCCCAGCATGACCGGCACCGGACGATGCGCCCCGCCGGACGGGCTGTTGAGCGTCCGAACCGCATCGCCTTCCGATTCCCGGATCAGCATGATGCTGCTGCCGCCGCCGTCGAGGTTGATGGACTCCGTGCAGCCCTCGGACTGAAGCATTTCCGCAAGTTCGTAGAGCGTCACGCCTTCGCTGAAACCGGGCTGGCGTCCGTCGACGACGACCAGCAGCAGCCAAGCGCCGCTGTCGTCGAAACCCAGCGCCGTTCTCGGATGCAGGGCGGTATCGGAAGCATCCGGGACGATCCGGGATTGAACGAGAAGGGGCGAGAACCAGTCGGATACGGCCTCCAGCGCCGATCCTGCTCCTGCAGGATCTCCGATATGGGGATTCCCCCCCGCGTCGATCCAGAATGGAGTGCGCCCCCCTTCAACCGGGCTGACCGTAATCCCGCGCGACGCTACCAGGCCGTGCATGTCCACCGGCTGGCCCTCAAACCAGCGCGGAAAGGCCGCCCCGTCTCCGTTTACTCCCGCGAACGCGTTGGCGTTGACGGCGGCCAGGGCACGAAATTCCCGGAACAGATCGGCCGGCTGCGTCAGGCGGCTCTCGGCCGGCCCCGGCCCGTCGGGATCCTCCCCCGGAAGCGCAATGACTTCCAGCCCCTTTGCATCGAGGGAGATTTTCAGGAAACAGGCATGCAGCGGACGGGGATCGGAACGGGTCTCCGTCCAGGCTACGAGAGCCCCGGGTTCACCGGGATACAGATCCAGCCGCTCCCCGGCATGCCCGATACAACAGATCAGCAGGAAAGCCGCAATGCTCCCCGAAATCCTCTCCATCTTTCGTTTTTCCATGCCCGTATATTATAACGGTTTTGCCGGTCTGCCTCGGTCCCGGAAGAAAGCGGGGCCTGCGGGCGGAGGCAAGCCCGGCCTGCAGGTTCCGCTCAATGCGCATGTGTTCATTGTACGTCGCAAAATGAACGCGCGCCAGGCGAAGCTTTCGGAGCAAGAGGAGATAAAAAAACGGCGGCAACCGTTGAAACTCCGGAATTTACCCGGAATTAAAGGGAGTTTTGGCGGCGGCCGCCGTTTTTTGAATCAGGCCCCCAGTTTCCCGCCGGCGGCCAGGGTATCCGCCACTTTCTTCAGGCCGAAGCCTTCCAGGGTCTCCCGGGTGGGCCAGCCGTGCTCCTTGTCCCAGCCTTCCAAGGCGTAGAAATGGGTTTTGAAGTCGTCCACGCCTTTCCGGTCCAGGTGCATTTCCGTGGCGATGTCGGAACGCCACCGGCCGTTTTCGTAGATGGGCACGCCGCCGTAGATGGCGAAGCCCGACGCCCCCGGCCTGTACATGTACGGGAAGAAGTCTTCCTTCTCCCGGCTCCTGCCGTGCATGACGCGGATGGCGCGCTCCAGGGTCCAGATTTTCTGTCCCACGCGCATGGTGTCGGCGAAAGAGTCGTTCTTCCCCGTTACGGCTTTGTAGTACATCAATTCGATATCGGGAGTATGGCTGCCCAGTTCGGGCAGGAACATCTCGCAGAACGCCATCGACTCGTTCCAGAACGCCGAATAGTGCCGGCTCCAGGCAACCTGCTTGGCTTTGTGCGGGGAGTAGATGCCGGTTTTCCAGGCTTCGTCGCCCTTCCAGGCATAGTTGAACATGAAGATGTCGTCGGTGTACGGCACGGTTTTCTTCGAGAGCCTCTCCAGGGACTGTTCCAGGGTGCCCTCGCTGGGCTTGCCGACGGGCGCCATAAACCCGTGCCAGGCGGGGTCTCCCGCTCCGAGTATGTAGGCGTAGGCCCATTCCACCCAGGGCATCGTCCAGTGGGTCGTGGCCCCCCACGCGGTCAGGCGCAGGGCGCCGCTTTCCCGGTCCGTTTCCAGCCGTCCCCATTTCTCGGCCGCACGCACGGTGCCTTCGGCCAGCGTGTCGCCGATCCCGGTGCGGCTGGCGATCGCGTCCAGCAGGGCCCGGCGGAAACTCAGCGTGCCCCATTGGTCCATGGGCAGCGGCGCCGAGTCGATCGCCTTCCCGGGGCCCAGCAACCCTTCCTGCTTGAGGTACTGCAGATACCAGCCCAGGCCGGAATCCGTGGGCACCTTCCCCCGGAACAGCGCCGGCGCTCCGGGAATATCCACCGAGAACATTTCCGCGTGGAAATGGGCCGACCAGCTGCTGAGGCCGTATTTTATCAGCTCTTCGGCGGCGCGGTCCGCGGCGCCCGGTTCGC
>JAFGAO010000147.1 GCA_016933615.1 Acidobacteriota bacterium | reverse complement strand
GGGCGCTGGCTCATCAGCAACCGTGTTGTCCTCACGGAAGGCGGCATGCCCGAGTCGCTGCTGCAATACTATCCGAAAAAATAAACGTATTCATCTGATTTTATAACTCTGTCCCCGGCCCGGATCTTGGCTCTCCAACAAGAGACGCGAAACGGGCCCGCCGGCATCCATGATGTTCCATGCCAAGGGCGGGTCCCGATGCCGGTCATACGCCGGCAGGTAACCGGAGGGAGCCTTGACCCCCGGTTCGCATCTCACCATAAATGATGGACGACGGGCCTGAGCAGTCGTCGGTAGAGTTCCCCGACCTGGGCCATTTCCCGTTCGGGGACGGGAGGCAGGTCGGCCGCCGCGGCATTTTCCTCAACCTGGCCGGAGCGCTTGGCTCCGGGTATGGTGCATGTGACGGCCCCGGACATCAGAATCCAGCGCAGGGCAAATTGGGCCATCGACCAGCCCGGGGGAACCAGCGGCCTCAGCTCCTCGACTGCCTGCAGGCCGAGATCGAAGTCCACGCCGGAGAAAGTTTCCCCTTTGTCAAAGGCTTCGCCTTCGCGGTTGAACCGGCGGTGGTCGTCTGAAGCGAATACGGTGTCCCGGGTCATTTTCCCCGTGAGCATGCCTGAAGAAAGCGGCAGCCGGGCAAGGATCCCTACGTTTCTCTCCTGCGCCGCCCGGAAAAACAATTCGGCGGGCCTTTGGCGGAAAATGTTGTAGATTATTTGAACACACTGTACGTTGGGGTATTCGATGGCCTTGAGGGCTTCTTCCACCTTCTCGACGCTGACGCCGTAGTGGCGGATCTTGCCGGCCTGCACCATGGCATCGAGCGCTTCGAAAATTTCGGGGCGGTAATAAACTTCCGTGGGCGGGCAGTGCAGCTGCAGAAGATCCAGCGCCTCGACCTGCAGGTTTTTCAGGCTGCGCTCGACGAAAATGTTCAGGTTGGCTCTGTTGTATCCGTCGGCCGTGTGCGGGTTGAGCCGCCGCCCTGCCTTTGTGGCGACAAGGATATTTTCACGCCGCTCCTTTCTGAGTTTGGCGATCAGACGCTCGCTGCGGCCGTCCCCGTAAACGTCGGCGGTGTCGATGAAATTGACCCCCAGATCGACGGCTTTGTGGAGAGCCGCGAGCGATTCCTTGTCTTGCACTATCCCCCAGGTGCCGCCAATCGCCCAGGCTCCAAAGCTGACAACGGATATTTTCCAGCCGGTACGGCCCAACTCCCGGTATTGCATGAGGCGCTCCTGAATAAAATTTCAACCTGTGGATAAAATATGCATCGTATTTACGGCGACGTTTAGACCGAGGTCCCGTAATCGTCGTCCTGCCGGGGGATGTACTCTCCGATGACCGGGTAATCCCGCAGGCGGCGGGATATCGCCGCCCCGAGAAAACTCTCCACCCAGCGGTAGATGTCGTAGCGGCGCACCGAGGCCCGAAGCTGGCGCATGCGGCGCGCGCGCTCCCCGTAGGGCATGGAAAAGGCGTCGCGCAGGGCTTCGGCGACGCCTTCGACGTCGTACGGGTTGACGACCAGGGCGTGGCGGTGCAGCTGCGCCGCGGCTCCCGCGAACTCGCTCAGGATGAGGACGCCGTTTTCCTCGATGCTGCAGGCGCAGTATTCCTTCGCCACCAGATTCATGCCGTCCTTGACCGGCGTGATGAGGGCGATCTCGGCCGTGCGGTAATAGCCGAGCAGTTCGGTGCGCTTCAGGTGGCGGAAAATGTAGTGGATGGGCACCCAGCCCGAGCGCGTGAATTCGCCGTTGATCTCCCCGACCAGCCGTTCGATCTCCATCTTGAGGGCGTTGTATTTCGGGATATCCGTCCGGCTGGGCACGACGACCTGGACCAGGGTTATCCGCTTCCTGAGCCTGGGGAAGCGGCGCAGCGCATTCCGGAAGGCTTCGAGGCGGTACGGGATGCCCTTGGTGTAATCCAGCCGGTCGACCCCGAGCACGATCTGGCGCCGGGGCAGGTCTTCGTGGATGTACCAGGCGGCTTCGGACACTTCTTTCCGGCGGGCGCGCTCCTCGAAATCCTTGAAGTCGATGCTTATGGGAAACACGCCCACGGTGACCGCGCGCTCCTCCGTCGAGCAGACGTGGAATCCTCCGGCGCTCTGCACGGGGATTTCCTTGAGCAGCATGCGCAGGCACTGGATGAAATTGCGCTTGTCGCGCATCGTCTGGAAGCCGACGAGGTCGTGGCTGAGGAGCGCTCTCAGGATGCTGAAGCGCCAGGGCATTTTCATGAAAATATCGGGCGGAGGGAAGGGGATGTGGAGGAAAAACCCCAGCGGGCTTTTTATGCCCATGGCCCGCAGTTCCGACGCGACTTTTATAAGATGGTAATCGTGAATCCAGATGTAGTCGCCGCGGCGGGTATGCGAGAAGACATGCTCCGCGAATTTCCTGTTGACCCGGTTGAAGGCATGCCAGTAGTCCGGCTGAAAATTACAGAGCGACTGCAGGTCGTGAAACAAAGGCCACAGCACTTCGTTGGCGAAACCGTGGTAATAGAGCTCCAGTTCCCGCTCCGAAAGGGCGACGGCGCTGAGCTCGTATCCCGTCGCCGCGGACGAGGCCAGTAGCGTTGCGTCAACCTCCGGCCGGCTTTCCTCGGAGAGCCCGGACCATCCGATCCACATTCCGCCGCGGTCCCGCAGCACCGGTGCCAGCGCCGTGACCAGCCCCCCGGACCCGTGTCTCCACGACAGCGTGCCGCCGTCCCGTTCGAACACGACGGGGAGCCGGTTCGAGACGATGATCAGCCGTTGAACAGCGTTGCTATCCTGCCCGTTCATGTGCGCCTTCCACGGCTGCGCGCGCCGTTGTTGGAACGGCCCCTGCCGTCCGCGCGCCGCCGGACTTTCAGGTCTCCGGATAAGAAGCGCCTTGCGCCGAAGCCGGTAAGGCAAGTTTAGCATCATCGGCTCGCCGGCGGGCAAGCGATTTTCCCCTCCCTTTTCGCCGAATAGGCGTTCGAGAGGATCAGGATGATGATAAGAATGATCATGAAAACGGGAATGGCTTCGAGTGAAAAGCGTTTTGCCAGAATCCCGCAGACCGAAGGTATTGTCGCTCCTCCGGCTCCCATGGCCGCGATCTGCATGCCTATGGTATTGGCCGCCATCCGGGAGCCCACCCGGTCCGCCGTCCCGGATATCAGTGCCGGGAGCACGGGCGCAATCGCGAGACCGATGACGGCGACGGCCGCGAGGCTCGCTGCGTCGCTTATGTCCAGGGCCAGGACGGCGGCGGCGGCGAGTGCGCCAAAGAGGCACCCGGCGATCAGCTTCTTCCTGCCGGTGCGGGATATGTATATTCCCGCAAAGATCCTGCCCGCGGTAAATATCCCCCAGAAGCTGCCGACCCAGTACCCGGCGAGTTTCGCGGACACCCCGCGGGATTCCGTCAGAAGGCTGAAGGACCACGCCCCGAATGCAACCTCGACGCCCATGTAAACGAAGAACAGGAATATGCTCAGCCACACCATCGGACGGCTCAGGGTGGCTCTCACGGATATGTCGCGGCTGTTCAGGGGATCGGATTCCCGCGGCGTTCGGGAGTCATCCCCCTGTTTTTCCCACATGGAAACCGTAAGCAGGAAAGAGATCATGAGCGCCAGCTGCAGCAGACCCGCCAGTAGATACCCCGGGCGCCAGCTTCCGCTCAGGGTTATGGCCGCAGTCATGATGAAGGGTCCGGCTGTGGCGCCGACCCCATAGCTTGCATGAAGCCACTGCATCAGCCTGTCCCCGTGTCTGGACGCCACGTAGCTGTTGAGGGAAACGTCGATTCCTCCGCCCCCCAAACCCGCCGCCGCGGACGCAAGGACAACCAACCACCACAGAGGCGACGCGGAATACACGAGAAGAGCGGCCGCCGCCGAGAATGTGCTGGCTGTGAGAAGGGCGCCGAGTCTGAAATGGGCCGTCAGGCGGCCGCCGAAGAAACTGGAGGTCAGGTATCCGGCGGTAAACGCGATCATCAGGGCGCCGAACGAGTCATGGTCGAGGGAAAAATCATGCCGCAGGGAGGGCCAGGCAACGCCCAGCAGCCCGTCCGGAAGTCCGAGAGAGATGTAGGCGGCGAAAGCCAGAATCATCAGGCCCGCCCTCATGTTCGTCTGTGCGCGCAACGGCTTATCCATAATCCGACCTTTTTTGTTTACGCCAAATTTATTTGAGATGCTCTTTATAGCAAATCATATTTTGGTCTATAATCAAAAAACCCGGAGCCCGCTTGAATCCAAGAAATTCGAAAATCCTGGGGCAAAATGGTTTCGGGTGTGTCAATAGCGCCGGATCATCCCGATATTCAAAGAATATTCTCCCAGGCTCGGCTTCGGGCTGACGCGCTCGGCCAATGAAACGGGCCGGCCTCTTTGGAGATGGAAACCATGGAAAATGCCGCCCTGGAGATTTTCAAGGCTTACGGACTGTCTATCCTGCTCGGCGCCCTGATGGGGCTTGAAAGGGAGCGTGTGGAGAACCGCCTGGCCGGGCTGCGCACCTTCATACTGGTCACACTTTTCGGCTGCATATGCGGCCGGATCGCCGAACCGGCCGCCGGAGCCTGGATCGCCCTTGGCGGCCTGGCCGCGGTAGTCGTCCATTCAGCCATGATGCACTACATCAGGATCAAAGAAGGCGTATCGGCGGGCCTGACGACCGCATTCGCCCTGCTGATCGCCTATACCGTTGGAATTCTGGTGGCCTACGACCGGACGATTGCCGCCGTGGCCGTCAGCCTGGCCACGACTGTCATCCTCTATTTCAAGCTCCAGATGCACAAATTCTCCCAAAATCTTTCGGAACGGGACATCGTCGCCATGTTCCAGTTCGGCCTGATCGCTTTTATAATCCTTCCGGTTCTGCCCAACCGCGGCTTCGGCCCGTCCCAGGCGCTGAATCCCTACAATATCTGGCTGATGGTGGTCTTGATAGGCGGCATAAACCTGGTGGGCTACGTCATTCTCAAATTAACGGGAAAACAATGGGGCGGTCCGGTGCTCGGCATTCTGGGCGGCATCGTTTCCAGCACGGCAACGACGCTGTCCTTCAGCCGTCACACCAAAAAAAATATCGATTTTTCCCTGATGGGCGCCGTGATCGTATCCCTTGCCTCGACGGTGGTGCTCGTGCGGGTGGCTTTCCTTGTCGGCATCATACATTCCGAGCTTCTGAATGAAATGGTGTTCCCGTTGACCCTCATGTTCCTGTGCGGGCTGGTGCCGACATTCATCGTGTGGAGAAAGACAAGAACCCAGGATGTGGGAGCTTCGGCGCCTGAAACCCAAAATCCCGTCGAACTCAGGCGAGCCCTTCTTTTCGGATTCATCTACGCTGTTGTGCTCCTGGCGGTATCCGCCGGAAAGCAATACCTGGGGAACAAAGGGGTCTATATAGTCTCTTTTATATCGGGCCTGACCGATGTCGACGCGATTACGCTCACCAATGCGCGGCTGGCCGGGAAGGGGGAACTGGGATACTATCCGGCCGCCGTCAGCATATTGATCGCCTACGTTTCCAACCTTGCATTCAAACTGGGCATAATTGGAGTCCTCGGCACAAAGCGGATGTTCCGCTGGACCCTGCTCTGTTTTTTGTGCATGGCGGTTCCGATCGTGCTGGTTTTTGTATAGCGCCGTTCTTCCCTGCCCCGCAATTATTTCTACAGAGTATGCGGGGGCTTTTCAGACGGCCATGGCCGCATCGCAGGCGCTGGTGACGGCATTCCACACGGTGGCCTGCTGCCCGTTGCCGTCCCCCACGACCTGGCACCCGGCGACTGCGGATCTCAGTCGGTCGATGGCGTCGCCGTCGACCACGGTCCCGAGCGAAAGCACGACGGTATCGCAAACCAGCCTGTCTTCCCTTCCGTTATGGACGACAAGCGCGTGATCCCGGGTGACATCCAGCAGTTTGGTTTCGGTTCTCAGGTCGACGCCGTATTCCTCCAGGATGTTGAAAAGGGCGTAGGCATTGATCGGAGAAGAGCCCAATCCAAGTTTCTCCCGGGGTAAAGCGTCAATCAGGATTACTTTTTTACCGGCCTGCAGAAATCTCAGCGCGGTTTCGCTTCCCGTCAGACCGGCCCCCGCTACCAGGATGCTGTCGCCCGGCGGGATGTTTCTCCTGTCGATATCCCCCGCCCAGAGCACCCTGGATTCGTCCTTGCAGGTGAGTTCGGGGATCGCGGGCTTTCCGCCCGGAGCCAGAATCAATGCATCCGCTTTTTCTTGGGCGATAAGCGCCCCTGTCGCTTCGGTGCCGGTACGCACGTCGATATTTTTATGGCGCCTGGTCATTCGAATCGACCACTCGAGATACCGCTTCAGGTCGGACTTGAACGGAGCCTTGGCGGCTTGCGTCAAAAGGCCCCCCAAATGGGGCGCCTTCTCGAACAGCACGACTTCATGCCCTCGCCCGGCCAGGGTCCGGGCCGCTTCCAGTCCGGCCGGCCCGCCTCCCACAACGACGGCCTTTTTCTTTCCCGCGGGAGCCTGGCAGTTCGCGTAATCCGGCTCGCGTCCAAAGACGGGATTTACGGCGCATCTCGGCGGCTTCGATCCGAAATGGCTCCTGCTGATGCAGGTATTGCACCGGATGCACGGACGGATTTCGTCTTCCAGCCCGCGCTCCAGCTTGTTGACGGTCTCCGGATCGGCGATGAGCTGGCGGCAGAGCGCAACCGCGTCCACTTTGCCGGAGGCGACGGCCTCTTCCGCCTGGTCCGGGGTGACGGCGCCCACGACGCTGACGGCAACGCGCAGGGCTTTCTTGAACTGCGCCGCGTACCCGATGTTGATCCCGTGATCCATGTACGCGGGAGGCAGGATGAAAGGGGTCAGCCTGTTGATGGCCAGATTGCCCCTGGAGATATGCAGCAGGTCGATCCTGTCCTGGATGACCTTGGCGAACTCGATCACCTCTTCGATGTCCGGGGACCCGGGGACCATGTCGACGGCGCTGATGCGGTATTCGATCGCCAGCCTGTCGCCGACCTCGGCCCGTATGGCGTCGAGAACTTCCACCGCGAAGCGGCAGCGGTTTGCGAAAGACTGGGGGCCGTACTGATCCGGCCTCTTGTTGAACACCTTGGAAAACAGCAGAGCGGGAAGTTGACAGTGCGCGCCGTGGATCAGGACCATGTCCCCGCCGGCCTTCAAAACGTGGCGCGCCGCAACGGCGTAATCGGCTATGAACGCCTGAAGCTCTTCGAGGGTCAGGAGATTGCAGTCGATTTCCATTGGGATGCCTACGGAACTCTCCACTTCATGGGTGCCGAAGTAGGACGCGATCGGGACCAGCTCCACGCAGGCTTTCGCTCCGTGGCGCTTGACCGCTTCGCACCATTCGGACAGGCACGTAACGATCCATGGGTCGCTCATTCCGACAATGTGATGCGCCGCCGGAGGCAGCACCCTGTTGATGAAGCCGCTGCCCATGGTGACGGTGGCCGCGCCGCCCGCCGCGACGGGTTTGGAGGCCTCGATCTGCTCCCTGGTGACGTGGTTGTCCCAGGAAGCCAGGAAATTATAGGTGGGAGCCTGGGTGATCCGGTTCTTGAGAGTCAGATTCCCGATTTTAATGGGCCGGAAAAGGTGGGCATATCTGCCGGAGGCCATAGGGGTTTCCCCGCTTATTTATGAAAGAAGATATCAGGGCGAACACAAGGTTTGCCGCAGCCTTGCTTTAAAAACGGATCGAGGGCGAACACGAGGTTCGCCCCTACGTTGCTCCCAAGGCGGAATGAGGGCGAACACGAGGTTTGCCGCAGCCTTGCTTTAAAAACGGATCGAGGGCGAACACGAGGTTCGCCCCTACCGCATCAGCTTCGCCAGAGGCTCCTTTACGGCTTCGGCCCAGATTTCGTAACCCCTGGTCGTCGGGTGCAGGGCATCGCTCATGACATCGGCGGGTATGTTGCCGCCGGCGTCCAGGAACTTGGCTCCGATATCCAGGTAGTGGACGCGGCCGCCGTCGTCCAGCCTGGAAATGATCGAGTTGATCCTGGCGATGGTTGCGCGGACCGGGTCGCCGGGATTGCCTCGCGGGAAAACGCCCAGGAGAAGGATTTTGGCCTCCGGAAAATCTTTCTGCAGCTCGAGAACGACTGCGCCGATCCCCTCGGCGATTTCCTCCGCCGTGTTGCCCGCTCCCCCGAAGCCGCCGCCGGTGTTATTGGTCCCGATCATGAGCATGACCGCCCTGGGGCTGAAGCCTCGGCCTTCGCCGTTCTGAAGGCGGTAGAGGACTCCCTGGGTCGTGTCCCCGGCGATGCCGAAGTTCGCCACCTTCAGGTGGCCGAAATATTTGTCCAGCACCGGTTTGCCTGCGAATGCGCCCTCCGTGTTGCGCCAGAAATCGGTGATGGAATCCCCCATGAAAAGGACATCGATGTCCCCTTTGCGGGCTACTTCGAGATTCGCCTGATGCTTTTCCCGAAAGAACGGGGCCAGGTTGGGGATAATGGCGGTATTGGGGGGCGGAATCCGTACGGCGATCAGGCCCGGAAATTTCCTGTTTATCTCCTTGACTGAGGGGTCCGCCCGTTCGAGGAACTCTGCCAGGGCCTGCTCCGCCCGCTGCACTTCCTGGGCGGTCGGTCGCGCTATGGCAACAGCCTTCGGAACCGGCGCGGGGGCGGCCGATTGGCCCTGCCCGAAGGCGGTGCTCCCGCCGGAACCGGCGATGCAAAGAATGGCCAGGCTGAAAATGATTAGGAACGGCATGGGTCGATGTAAACGTTTCACTTCGCTACCTCCTGCTGAATCGATTATAGGTAAAATTTTGCGTTGCATACCATCCAAGCAACCGCGGTCGCCGCATTTTTTTACGGAACCTCCTTCTCAACGCATCCAAAGCTGGCCGCGTCCTCCGCGCTCCCTGTGCCTTTGTACCTGGCAATCTGCGGGTATGGGCAGAGCGGGCGTGATATCGGCTTCTGATTCGGGGGGCTGGTTGCAATGATTTTGTCCGGCGCCTTCCCCGTCTCCACCCATTCGTCTATCACGGAAAGCATATCCGTGACGCCGGCGTTGCCGCCGCCGCAATGGCCCGCGCCGGGTATCATAAAAAGCCGGACCGAAGCCGCCGCTTTCTCGGGACCCAGGTCGGCGGTCATCGATTTGTAAAATTCCACGGTGTTGGTCGCCGGGATAAGCCCGTCGGCCCAGCAAATAAGATCGGGCCGATTGCCGCAATTGAGACCAGCCGCACAAAATTTTTCATCGCATCTGTCTACCGCTGGAAATAAAAACCCGATTACACACAATTTCGTATGACAACTCAACAGAAATGCTCATACTTTTCGAACTTCAGGATCAAAGCATACTCCTTTGGTTTCATCCCTATCCTGACTGCTTATAGATGCGGCTCAGGGAATTTCGGCAGCTCCACAGGATTGCCGCACAATCAGGGTCGGCTGAACCAGGATGTCGCGCGCGGCGAATGTCGGGTTCTCCATGCGCTCCAGCATCGCCTGCATTGCGATAGTGCCGATATCCGCACAGGGCTGGTGAATTGTGGTCAAGGCGGGCGCAGCAGCTCCGCGTACCGGACATCGTCAAATCCGGTTACGCGCACTTTCCCCGGGCCAGCCGGGCCAGTTGGCCGCAGATAGGCTCAAAAATCTCGGTGCTGCCCAGTCCGGGTATCAACAGCCCAAAGCGCCACGACTCGATCGGTTTCCTCGCTTTGCGCACATAGGTGCCCGAACCGACTTTACGCTCAACCAATCCCAAATTCTGGAGATCGTGCAATGCCCGGGCAACTGTGGGACGTGATGAGTTGAATTCCTTAACCAACTCGACTTCTGAGGGAAGCCGCTCCCCGTCCTTGAGTTTTCCCGATTCAATATCCGCCAGAACATGTTCAAAAACCTCACGATGCTTGGTGCGTCGGATTGCAGGTTTTTCATGCTCCGTTGAGGATTTAATTCGGTGCTCAGTCATGGATTCTCCCTGGAGTTTGCTCGGAGGCGCACGAAAGCCGAAGTAGGCGCGAATTTTCACTTATGTGCACGGCACCTCGGGCCTGATCCTGGAACAGACCGGTTTCAGCGTCCGTGCGATCGTTTATTTCCCGGTCTTTCTGGGATGTTCGTTGAAGAATTTGAACACATCGGGCATGGCGCCGGCGATGATGCCGCCATGGTCGAGGCCGGGCATTTCCTTCCACTGGACATTAAGGCCGGCGGCGTTGAGTTGTTCGGCTATGGTTCGCCCGCCGGCGCCCAGAGTGTCCTGGCTGCCGGCGGCGAAGTATAGCGGGGTGTCTTTCAACTTTCCCTTGGGATCTGGCGAGCCGAAGCCGGCGAGGCATGCGACGGCAGCCCAGATCGGGGCGTATTTTTCTCCGAGATACATTGCGCCGGCGCCGCCCATGGAGTGGCCCATCAGGAAGATGCGGTTGTCGTCGATATTGAATTCCTTGCGGACCAGTTCCAGAACTCTCATGGTGTCGATTTCGCTGAGTTCGGAGACTTTGGCCGGGTCGGTCTCCCTGGTGCCGCCGATGGCCGGGCCG
>JAFGAO010000146.1 GCA_016933615.1 Acidobacteriota bacterium | reverse complement strand
CCATGCAGTCGGAAACGTGAAGGAGACGGGCCTGGAAGAGATATGGGATCGGCCGGATTACGTCGCTTTCCGCAGGCGGCTTCAGGAGTTCAATTTCTCGCCCTGCACCGCCTGCGGCGGCTGCGATTATTTCAAGTCTAACGAGGAGGACTGCATCGGCAGCCCTTTCCCCGCCTGCGGCGGCTGCCTCTGGGCCCAGGGAGTCGTTCAGTGTCCTTGACGCTCAAAACCGCGGGAACATTTCCTATTTAAGAGTCTATGGAACAGTATCAGGATTTCGGCATAGAGGTGGATGAGGAAGGGCGCCTGATTTTGCCGAGGGAAATCAGGGAACGCTACGGGATCCGGCCCAATACGCGCATCCGGTCGAGTGACATGGGGAACGGCCTGTTTGTGTCCAGCCCGACCCGCCTGGCCAAGCTGTATGTCGAGCCGACCAGCCGGTGCAACCTGGCCTGCCGCACCTGCATCCGGAATTCCTGGGACGAACAGCCGGGAACGATGTCCGATAAGATTTTCGATCGCATCGTTTCGGGATTGTGTTTGTAGCCATGAAGAGAACCGTCCAGGAACTTCCGGAGGTGGTTGCCATCGGTCGGAAGCTTGGCGCCGACAGATTTATGGTAACGAATGCCATTCCATACGCGGAAGCAATGAATGACGAATCCCTTTACGATCCTTCTTCCAACGATCGTTCAGTCATGACGGTGCCCGGCGTCGGTCTGGATAAAGCCGCGCTTCGAGAAGTTTCGAAGTGCGGCGTTGCGGACATCCGCATGGACAATGTCGGATTCGGCGGCGAACTGGGCCGTTGTCCGTTTATCGCCGGCGGCTCCGCGGCGATCACGTGGGACGGCGGTTTCAGTCCCTGCCTGCCGCTGATGCACAGCCATTCCCACCGCACCAACGACCGCTTGCGTTTTTCAAAGCGTTGGATTGTCGGGAATCTTGAGGACTCGACGCTTGAGGAACTCTGGAACAGACCGGAGCATCTCGCTTTCCGTCGGCAGGTGCAGCTCTTTGATTTCCCCCCCTGCACGATCTGCCACGGCTGCATCCTGAATGAAAAAAACGAAGAGGATTGCCTGGGAAATGCGTTCCCTGCCTGCGGAGGCTGCCTGTGGGCGCAGGGATTCATTCAATGCCCGTAAAATGGTCGTCCTTTATCGCCTATGCGAAGAGGGCGACGACAGCGCCAGGATGGCATTGGAATTGATGGATTTGGGTTATAGCAAAGAAAATATCAAGGTCCTTGAAGGCGGCTTGATTGAGTGGGATGCAGCCGGTTACCCGATGATCAAAGAAAAGGACTTTATAAACAGAAAGGAAGTCTCCACGACGGGCGAAAGCCATCCCATATCCGGTATCGATGTTTGATGAATCGCTTTGCGATTATTCTGCCGACGATCATCCGTTCATGACGGTTTTTCGCACCGGTCGAAACGAAGCCTTGCTTCGTGCACCTGTAATGTAGGGGAGGGGATTTCCGTACATGTGGATTTACAGGCCTGAGATATTTTAGAATGAAGCAAAAACAAAGGAGGCATCATGGGCACTAGAAACGCGTTCCGGACGGCAGCGTGCTGCTTTACGCTGATGATTGCGGCGTTGGGCCAAAGCCAAACGCAAGTGGACATCGATCCATTTTTCACCGTCATGGACATCAATAAGAATGGATCCATCGATAATGCCGAATGGAAAGAAATGGGACTGATGGATTTGTCTTTCCCGCTGTGCGATCGGAATAACGATGACAGGATCATCAAGAGGGAAATGTCGGCCTGCGCCGTTGCGGAATCCATGGATCCCCAAAAGGAAGGGGTTCTCACGGTTTATTCCGGCGGACGATTTGTCATCCCATCGCCCGGTAACCCTGTCCCTAAACCTGCCAACGCCCCGCCGGGAATTACGCAGGCCACTCAAATGGTCTCCGACAGCCCTTATGTGGAAGGGGGGGCCACCGGACAGGATTTCATCGATCTGTTCGACGCCGACGGAGATGGGAAAGTCGGCCATATGGAGTGGGAAAAAGTCAAAAACGATACGGTGTTCAAGCCATTTCGCTGGCCTCAATACAACAGGAACCGCGATCAATGGATCACGGTTGATGAGGCCCCACAGCCTCCGGCTAAATGAATCGGGACTTTTATTTCCGGGGACGGGGCTTCGAGGGCAGTTTCACCATTGAAGAGTTGAAGCGTGAATGGCGGCAGGCGGAACCCGTCATGGGACTGGATGAGAAAACGATCGGTTCCTGCGGGTGGGTAAACTACAACGCCCCCGGACTCGACGGCGGCAGGCGGCTTCACGATTTCAAGATCATGCTTGCGTTCGAGGAAAACGGCAAAAAGATAGAGCCGGCCGGCCTCGACGCTGAAACCGGCAGAATCACCGGAACAGGCCTCATGAGGCTGATCGTTCCGCAATTCCAACCCTCTCCTCCCGATCTTCCAAAATACGCCGATCCGGCATGCCGGGAGAAGATTCCTGAACGGTTTCATTTCACGCAAGACTACGATCACAACGGCGGCCGGAGCTCATTCTTGATTATCGCGGTCCGCATCCACCCGCTGCCGGAAGGGACCAGGGATTTCGAGTGGGAAAAGATCCGCGGCTCGTTGGCGCGGGATGAAAAAATAGTCTTTTTCGGAGCGATCCAAAGCGGCGAAACTGAGTAAGCGGGCAGGCATTTTACAGCCATGCGGGGGATTCCGCTTCGGGCAATCCCCATCATTCTCTGCTGCGGAGGATAGGACTCAGGCCCACGCATCCCATGCGGGATCCGGGAATCTGTCTTTTTAAAAAAACGGATGCCTTCGGTTTATTTCCTGTTTTTTCTTTCGGGTATTATTTCCAGCCAGTATCCGTCGGGATCTTTAATGAAGTAGATGCCCATCGCCGGATTTTCATAGCACACGCAACCCATTGCCTTGTGTATTGTAATAAAATGTCGGATTATGCGATTTTGAGTATGAATACGATAATTCTTTGCTGATTCGTCCGGGATTGAATGGTATGTTTTTATACGCCGTTAAGGGATGCAACGGCCGAAAGCCCCTTTCCGGGACGGCCGGCCGGGGCTGGAGGGAATCTGTAATGAGAACTGCACCTTGGATCCGCAAGAAACGTCACTCCTTAAGAGTAATCATGCTGGCTTGCAGCCTCATCGGGCTCCCGGGTTTTAACCCGGCCGGATTTCCCCAGGAATACCGCCAGATTGTCGTTGCGACCGGCAGCCCGTACGAACTGGGGCTTGTGGACGAACTGGCGAAAGCCTTCCGGGCCGGACACGGAGGCATCGTGCGCTGCGTAAAAACGCCGACGGGCCCGGGACTCGACCTTGGAAGGCACGGTCTGGCCCATATCACCATGGGGCATGAAAAAGAGGCCACCGAAAGATTCGTGCAGGAAGGGTATGCAGCGCGCAGGGTGGAACTGATGCACAACTGCACGGTCGTTGTCGGCCCCCGCAAGGATCCCGCGGGCATTGCGGGGCTGGCGGACCTGGGCGAAGTGCAAAGGAAAATTTATCAGGCGGGATCCTCCTATCTTTCAAGGGGAGACGGCGGCGGGATGCACATCCTGGAACTCAAAATCTGGAAAGAACTGGATCTCGATCCTCGGGGAAAGAGCTGGTACCGGGAAAGCGGGGCCTTCATGCTCGACTCCCTCCTGGATGCCGACAGAACCGGAAGCTACCACATGCTCGACTCTTCGACATGGGCCATTCACAAGTCCGGGATCGGGAATCTGGATCTGCTTGTAACCGGTCCTCCAAACCGGTATGAAATGTGCCTGGTCAATCCCGAAAAGCATCCCCACCTGAATTACAATTACGATCTCGCGAAGCTTTTCTATGATTTCGCGGCCGGTCCCGAGGGGCAAAAAATCATCGCCCGGTTCGGGCTCAGCGAATACGGGGAATCGCTATACCACCCGGACGTAATTCCAAATCCCCAATAAATTTTCTTTAAAGGAGAAGTTCCGATATGAAACAGTACGCGAATCGTCCGGGGAAAAAGTCGATTTTCCAATCCGGAATCCCCGCCGTTTTCCTGTTTGGAATCCTTTTTCTTTCGGGACCGGCGCAGGGCCGCGCCGCTGGATTATACCTTGTGGGGCTGGGACCGGGAGACCCCGACCTTGCGACGGTCCGGGCGCTGAAACTGGTTCAGGCTGCGGACCTGATTTATACCTTCGGCGGGGATATTCTGGAGCGGTTTGCCGATCATCTCAAAGGCAAGGATGTTCGGGAACTGCCCTCCGACGTTTTCCTGCGCTACAATGTTCGAAGGCCGGATCCCGGTGATCCCGAACCCCAAAAGAAACGGCAAACCTTTTTAGATTCGGTCCGGCAGTCCGTTAAGAGCGGGGAAAATGTCGTATTTATCGATAACGGGGATCCCCTGATCTCAGGACCCTGGGTGTGGATGCTCCGGGAGTTTGAGAGCATCGGAATAGAAGTGGTTCCCGGGATCAGTTCCGTCAACGCGGGGTTGGCGGCAATCGGGCGGGATCCCACCTGGGCGCCGCACACGCACACCGTCATTCTGACATCGGACCGTCCTCACGGCCGGGACAGGCTGGAAACGCTGGCCGCGCTGCAGAGCAGCATGGTTGTATTCACCCATCGGTCAAAATTCGAAGATATCATTCGAAAGTTGAAATCTCACTATCCGCCGGCAACGCCGATTTCCATCGTGCTGTACGCGGGATACAAGGAGAAACAGGCCGTCATCAGCGGGACTCTGCAGGACATAGAATCAAAAGTCCAGCCGGATTCTCTCCCGTTTGAAAACATCATCTTCGTAGGAGATTTTATATCGGGCGTTCTCCCCGGATTTTCCATGTAGAAGATCTAGGTGAAGGCCGGAAGCCGCCGTGTCCGGAATGGAGGGAATGTTTCAGCCTCAATTCCGAAGTTGAATATTGAAAAGATGCGGTTTTCTTTTTGGCTCAACAGTTTGTCTATCATAAATCCGACTTCGCCGAAGTTGGATTTGATCGTGTTAAAGTATTGAGAACAAATAAAATAGACTTTCCCAGCAAAGGCAATATTGGAATTGCGGTTCAATGAGTTTTTTTCAAGGCAAGAAAAGTCAAGAGGAGGCGCCATGGCCGGAAACAAATGGATTGTGCTGGTGATTGTGTTTTTGGGCATTCAGACTGCGGCCGTTTACGGAAGCGAATGCAATACCTGCCATGCCGAAAAAGGGGTGAAGGAAAGGACCCCGGACATTCCCCCCATTCTGATAAGCGTCGGTGGAAAAGAGCGCCGCATCTCTTTGTCCGATGCCTTCCGTTTTCACGGGCATTCCTGCCCCGGCGTCACCACCACTTTCAGGGCCCTCGAGTACGGCATCCGGCTGCTGTACGGCGATGAAATACCCGAAAGGGACGACCTGGTCGTTTTTTCGAAAACGCCGACCGTGGGGAGCCTGGACCTGCTGGATCTGGTCATGATCGGGGAAGGCCGCGAAAAGAAGACCGTTGCCCCGAAGGGGATGCAGGCCTCGCCTGAAAATTTTCAGTACATCCTGTACCGGAAATCGAACAGTACCGCGGTGGACATTCGCCTGAAACCCGGGCTGTTTCCGGAGGATTTTTTCGAGTACAAAAAGATACAGTCCTCCCGGGAACTCACTCCGGAGGAATGGGAGGTCCTGCACGGGTATATGAAAAACATCATCGTCACGTTCCCTGAAAGGTCGTCCGAGAGCCTGTTCGGCAGCCCGAAGCCTTACCGGATGATCCCCTGGGGCAATCTCCACCCGGTCCCGGCGCATTAATCCATCAGTCGGTCGCGATCATCACGCTGGAAGCCTTGATCATGGCCTACGCCTCTTTGCCCACTTCCAGGCCAAGCCTCTTCACGGAATTGATCGTTATGATGGAAACAATAACCTGGTTGCCGGCCAGTTCCAGCTCCACTTCGGCGTTGACCGCTCCCATCGTTATTTTTTTATATTAGAGGGAAAAAGCCGGGGATGGGGCGGACAATCCGATTCGCGCATCAGTATAGTCGTCGATGCCGTGATACCCCCTTCCTTCTCCCATGTGGATGACCCGCATGTCCTTCCGGAGAAAACCCGAAAGGTCTTCTATGGTAAGGTCGGCTTGCACATCCCCGGTGACGGTAGAGGACGGGGAAAAGAACTCCTCGGATCTTTGCGCCGCCATGGCGGGGGCGGGATCGATCACTTCAATGCCGACGATGTTCTCAATGGTGAATTAAAATTCGTAACGGGTATTGAAATACCAGTTGCGGCCTGCTTCCGGGTAGCCCGGGGTGTAGAAATAGTTCCTGTCGAAAAGGTTCTTTACGCCGGCCTGCCACTTGAAGCCTTCGAATACGGGAGAAGTGAATCCCAGATCCAGAACCGCATTGTTTACGCTGAACGGCATCGGGGGGGCCGACCTGTAGGATTGGTCCTGTACATTGATGCCGCCCTCGAATTTGAGTGTCGCCAGGGCGAGTATGGAATACGGCAGGTCGAAAAACCCGTTGATGACGACCTTGTGCTTCGGCAGGGTGCGCAGAATCATAAAGTCAAGATCGATGCCCAGGCCTTCGGGGTCCTTTCCATATTCTATGACGCGATTGATGTAGCTGTAGCCGGTATCCAGGGTCATTCTTCGGATCGGCGTGCTTTTGATGCTGACCTCGAAGCCCTGGTGCTTCTCCCTGGCGATGTTGGTCCACTGTTCGCATTCGCCGTCGTATTCCGGGCAAAATGCGCCCGGATCGGGAACCAAGACGTCGTTGATGGCATCCCGGATGGTGTTGTGGAAGTATTCCAGCTGGGCAACCGTCCTGGAACCGAAAACATGCGTGTACCCGATGTTCCAGTTCCGGCTGCGCTCGGGCCCGAGATCCGGATTGGGCAAGCGGGCGCCAAGCCCGTAGCTGTAAAGCTCTTTCAACAGGGGAAACCGGCCCCGGTCCGCGAATGTCGCGAATACCGTGTCCTGACCCGAAATGGTGTAGGACATGGAAACCTGCGGATTGAATGTCCATTCGTCGGGCAGGCAGCCGCGGAAACTGTCGTTGTCCGGGTTCGACCGGCAGGCGAGCGGTATCAGCATATCGTCCACCCCGTCATCGTCCGAATCGAACGTGTCCTGGCCGTGCAGGCCCTTCAGGTGATCGGCGCTGAATCCGACGGTCGCGCGCAATTTCGAGGTGACGGTGACGACATCCTGGAAGCCGAATGTGAGTGTCTGGGCCCGGTCGAGTATCGTGGGCTGCGTTTCGGGGATGCGGTCCGTGCTCTTGTGCGTGTCGTCTTTGAAGGTAAAGGACAGGCTGGCCGTGTTCCGGGGGAACATGCGCGTGGTGAATTCCGAGGACAGGCCTCCGGTATGGTCGTCATACTCGGAGTAAAACATAATGTTGCCGATGTCCTTGTAGTCGTACGCCGGATTGAAGAAGGAGGCCAGGCCATTTTTGAACTGGTCGTAAAACATGCGGAGCTTGAAGGAGCCCGATTCTCCCACCTCCGTGTTGGAAATGAAATAGTAGCTGTACTTGTTCCAGTAGGGCCAGTCCCAGTTCTTTCTCGGCGGGCGGTTGTTGTCGCCCGTGTACAGGGGCTGGCTTTTTTCGCCCTTCTGGTTGGTGTAGCTGAACGTGTACTCGTTGCGGCCCTTGGGGGTATAGGCGATGCGGCCGCTGTACTTTGCATCCTGCGACCCGGAATTATTCAGCTTGTAATCCGTCTGGTTGCGCGAAGGCACGGTGAAATCCCCGGAGAGGGGTATGTACTCCCGCTGCAGGTAATCGGTCGAAAGCTGGAGATAAAACTTGTCCCATTTCGTGCCGATCTGGATGGCCCCCTGGAACAGCTCCCCGGAACCGGTTCCGAATACCGTATCCAATTCGAATTTCTTTTCCGGCTGCCGGGTGACGAGGTTGATGGATCCGCCCAGGTTGTTGGCGCCCAGCAGCGGGGAGGAGAATCCCTTGGCCACCTGGATTTCCCCGATGTCGTTCGTCAGGAACCGGTTGAGATCGAGGGTGCCGTCGTAGGGAACCTGGATGGGAATGCCGTCGAGATACAGGGGTATTCGCCCGAGGCTCGTGAAACCGCGCAGGAAAACCAGGGTTTCGTTTCTGTTGGCGGAGCGGTCGAGCGACAGCCCGGGCAGATAATCGAGGGCCTTGGCCACCGTCAGCGCCTGGAGGGTCTTGATCTCGGCGCCGTCCATGGTCGCGGCCGTGGGCGAAAGCGGCGAAGCCTCCGAGGTCACGCTGATTTCCGTGGTCCCCAGGCTGAACGGGCGGTTCGGGTCCTCCTTCAGGATGGCGTCGACCGCCTGCTGCAGAATCCCGATCTGGTTGCGTATTTCCTTCGCGTCCCAGGGCCTGGCGGGGGCCGGGGGGATTGTGATCTCGGTCGCCGGCTGCATCTCGATGTACAGTTCCACGCCCTTGCGGATCTGCTCGATGCCGTCCCGGTTTATGGTCAGATCCGCGTCATCCAGCGTTTGAAGGTAATAAAGGTCTTCCTGCCAGGTCATGAATTGTTTTGTCTGTGCCTGCAGGGTGGTAATTCCCGCAAAGAATACCAGCAGAGCGCATAGTATTGTAGCCGCAACTGGCCTTGTTGCATTCACTGGGTGCATTTTTCACTCCCCTTGAAAAAAATTCCTCTCCGGATCCAAAAGCAACGGATCCGTCCCTATATTACTTCCTGCGACAATAATGATTAAAAATGACAAATAATAACAATATACAACTATATGTCAATGATAATCATTTCTATTTATGTCTGCGATGAATGGAGATCCGATGGTATAGCTGCGGGCGGACAATCCTCCTCGGGACGGCGCCGAATTGCGGGTGGCGTTTCGTTTCCCGTCGACGGTTCCTATGAGGATCTATCGGCCCTGTTTTCTCCGGGATGGATGCGTATAGAATCGTGTTTAAGCAAATCGACCGTCGATATTCCGTAAATCCCGTCCCTCATTATTGGCATTTCCAGGGCGAAACTCGAGTTCGTTCCGGGACACAGGCAAAGGCCCTGGCATATCGGGTATGAAGGCACTTCCGGCAAAGCCGCTGACTCCACGGCTCTTTGTCCCGGCTAAAGCTTCCGGGCTGCCGATCGATTTGAGATGTTTATAAATCGGCTCCCCTTATCCAGGCTCTTTATCATCGGCCGGCGCCGATCGGGATGAGGCTGCGCTGAAGGGCACGCGTGAGAGGACTGTCAATAATCCGTGGAAATGACACCCGAAAAGTCGAAACCTTTTAAGAGCCCCGGGAGGGCCTTCTCTATATGCTCTCTCCCGGGGACCCGGAACATAGAATGTCCAACTGCCGGATTTTCAGTCGCTACGGCAGGTATGGCAGCACCACGGCGTCGATGGCGTGGATGATTCCGTTGGCGGCCTCGACATCCGTTACAATGATATTCGCTTCCCTGCCCAGATTATCGGTCAGTACGCCGCCGTCCTGGAAAAGGAATCCGAAATCAAGCATCCGGATACGTTCCGAAGCGACAACATCCTCGGCGTATCTGCGTCCGCGGGCGACATGGTAAAGAAGAACGTCCGTAAGAAATTCCTGGTCCAAATCACCCACGTTGGTCTCATCCAATCCCAAATCCGCAAACGCATCGTCCGTCGGAGCAAAAACGGTCCGCTGGCCGTTTCCTGTGAGGAATTCCAAAACAGCCGGATCTGCCGCCAGGACCGCGGCGATCAGGGTGTCGAACGCTCCGGCAAAGGGGCCTTCGCTGTTCACGGCTATCGCCACATCGACGACAGAGGGGCCTTTAGGGCCCATCTTGGCATTTTGGGGCCCTTTTGCCGTAGCAATTGAAATGCTTGTGAATAAAAAAACAACCGCCACTGCAAAAATCGCTAAACGTCTCATTGTGAAATCTCCTTTTTTGGAGGGGGGGCGGGGTATACCATTACCCTTAAAAAACCAAGCGGGCTATGAGAGAAGCAGTTATTAATCTAATAGTAATAGGGCTCGATGTCAATCGAATGAAAATGCTTCCAGAATTTTACGCGCCCCGCAAAATCGCTTCGCCGGCTGCAGCTGTTTATCTCGATCAGACAAGCATATGGACGGGATTTTCGAGGTAGTCCATCAGAGCGCGCAAAAATTCCGCCGCCGGCGCGCCATCGAGCATGCGATGGTCGCAAGTCAGCGAAAGCCCCATGGTCGCGCGCACGGCCGGCTCCCCCCGCACGGCCACAACCGTATCCACCATGCGCCCGACTCCGAGCACGGCCGCTTCGGGCTGGTTGATGATGGGATTGAAAAAGTCGACGGAGCGGTAGGACCCGAGAGCGCTCACCGTGAAGGTGCCGCCGATCGCTTCGTCCGGCAGCAGTCTGTTCATTCGCGCCCTGGCGGCCAGATCGCGGACTTCGCGTCCGATCTCGCCCAGGGTTTTTCGGTCGGCCTGCCGGATGACCGGAACGACGAGGCCTTCGGGGAGAGCAACGACCACCCCGATATTGACCTTGCGCCAGACCTTGATGGCCCCGTTCTCAAGGGTGGCATTGAAGCGCGGCATCCGGCGGATGGTTTGTCCCGCAGCCTTGATGACGGCCGCTGTAATGCCGATTTTGTCGTTTTCCGACCGCGCTGCGTTCGCAGCCGCGAGCATTTCCTTCAGCTGCTCTACGTCCGCCGCGGCGTGGTAGGTAACGCCGGGCGACAGCCGCCGGCTTTCATCCGTGTGTTTCCCGATGATCCGGCGCATACCCGTGTACGGCATCTGTTCGGCCGCGCCTCCGCGCGGATCCTCGATCGTCCCGGGGAACTGCGTTTTATGCCCTCCGGCAGTTTCGACCCCGGCATCGCCATCGCGAACACGTTCCGCCGCCGCGGCCACGTCATCCGCCGTGATCCGTCCATTCAAACCGCTGCCCGTGATGGAGTTTAAATCCACTTCCAGTTCAGCCGCCATACTCCTGGCGGTGGACGTCGCAAAGACTTTGCGTCCGCCCTTTGCCGCTTCCGCCGGGGAGCTTTCGGGCGGGGAGCTTTTTGCCGCCGCCCCAGGGGATGCAGCCGCCCGCACATCTTCCATCGTTACACGCCCTCTCGGGCCGGTACCGGTGACGGCGGAAATGTCCATATCCAGCTCCGCCGCGAGCTTTTTCGCCGCCGGCGAGGCGATCACCCTGCGCCCCGGATCTGCAGTTCTGCCTCCGTGACCCGGTGCTTCATCAGCCCCGGGGGCGGCATCCAGGGCAAACGCGGCGCGCCCGGCTGCAAGCTCGAGACCGGAGATATCCTCTCCCTGCCGGCCGATGACGGCGATAGGCTCTCCGACGGCCGCTTCCGCGCCTTCCTCCAGGATTGTTCTGAGGAGCACGCCCTCCACCTGCGACTCCAGTTCATACGTGATCTTGTCGGTGGTGATTTCGGCCATCACGTCACCGACGGCCAGCGAATCGCCTTCCTTCGCCCTCCAGGCGCTCAGGATTCCCGTCTCCATGAGAAACCCGAGCTTCGGCATTACCACTATTTCAGCCATATTTCCGCTCTTTCTTTAATTGTCTCGTGCGGCAGAGCCGCCCGAGCGGACCTCAATGGGATCATCGAGCTTTCTTTTGAGGCCGGATTCAACCGAGCAGCCCCCTGACTGCGGCAATGATGCGCGGCGCGTTTACGAGGAACTCCGCCTCCAGGGCCGGTGAGAAGGGGACGGGCGTATCCGGTCCCGCAACGCGCACGATCGGGGCATCAAGCAAATCGAAACCCTCACCCGCGGCGATGGCCGCGATTTCGCCCCCGAATCCCCCCGTCAGGCAGGCTTCATGCACGATGACCAGCCGGTGGGTCTTAGCGAGGGAATTCAGAATCGCGTCTTTATCCATCGGTATCAGGGTCCGGAGGTCGAGGACCTCGGCATGCACTCCATCCTTTTCGAGGCCGTCGGCAGCCTCCAGGCACCTGTGGACCATGGAGGAGTAGCAGACGAGGGTCACGTCCGTGCCTTCGCGCTTCAAATCCGCCTTGCCGATGGGAACGGTGTAATCCCCCTCGGGAACTTCGCCCTTCAGGGAATACAACATTTTATGTTCCAGGAAGGCAACGGGGTTGTCGTCACGGATGGACGAGATCAGCAGTCCCTTCGCGTCGTAAGGGGTTGCCGGGATTACGGTCTTGAGCCCGGGGATATGGCAAAGCATGGCTTCAAGCGATTGAGAATGGTGGGCGGCCGCCCCCATGCCGGCGCCCAGCGCGGTACGGACCACCATGGGGCATTTCATCTGGCCTCCGAACATGTAATGGAACTTGGCGGCCTGGTTGCAGAGTTCGTCCATGGCGATGGGAAGAAAATCCATGAAAAGAATCTCGACGCACGGCCGCATGCCCGCCGCCGCAGCGCCTACCGCGGTCCCCACGATAGCGGTTTCGGAGATTGGCGTATCCAGAACCCGATCCGGGAATTCCTCAAAGACGCCGTAGCCCGTGACACCGAAGCTGCCGCCGAACTTGCCCACGTCCTCGCCGTAAACGTAGACGTCGGGATCCCGGCGCATCTCGAGCTTCAGGGCGTCGGCGACGGCTTCGGCGTAGTTCATGGTGATGTTTGCCATGCATCCCCCCTTCCCCTATCCGGTGTATACGTGGGTATACAGTTCTTCCTTGCCCGGCAGAGGGCTGTTTTTGCCGAAGTCGAGAGCCGCCAGCATTTCCTCTTCGGCCTCGGCCTGAATCCTGTCCAGGTCCGCCTGCGTCGCCCATTTCTCGGAGCGCAGCAAATCGGCGGCGAGAATCAGGGGATCCCGTTTGAGCCAGGCCTTATGTTCCTCAGGGTCGCGGTAGGCGGCCGCGTCTCCGATGAAGTGGCCCCAATGACGCCACGTGCGGCAATCGAGAAGGGTCGGGCCTTGGCCGGCTCGGGCGCGGGCAACCGCCTGCCCGGCGGCTTCCCGAACAGCCGCCACGTCGTTTCCGTCTACGGTTACTCCGGGAAATCCATAGCCGGCCGCGCGGCCGGCAACCTCGACCTTCATGTAATCGCGCTGGCAGTTGGCGACACCGTAAAGGTTGTTCTCGACCACGTACACGGCCGGTAGATCCCAGATCGCGGCCAGGTTGAGGGCTTCGTGAAACGTTCCGCGGTTGGTCGCCGCGTCGCCCAGGAAGATTACCGATACGCGTCCCCTGTGCTTGTGTTTGCACGCGAAAGCGGCCCCCGTGCCGATGTGCACGCAGGCGCCGACGACACCGTTGGCGCCCAGGATGTTCAGGGAGCTGTCGGCGATGTGCATGGATCCGCCCTTGCCCCTGCAGAATCCGTCGACCCTGCCGAAAAGCTCGGCGAACATCCGCCCGGTGTCGGCGCCTTTCGCTATGAGATGGCCGTGGCCCCGGTGATGGCTGCTTATGTAATCATCCGGTTGCAGCACCGACATGACTCCTGCCGCGATAGCCTCCTGCCCGCTGTAGAGATGCAGAAAACCGGGCATCTTCCCTTTGAGAAACTCTTTATGGGCCGTTTCCTCAAAGGTGCGGATTCTTGTCATGGTGCGGTAGAGGTCCAGCAAGGTCGGCTTGAGCGCCGCATTCTCGACGGCCATATTCCGGCCTCCTTCCTGGCTGTTACTATAAAGATTCAAATTTTAAAAGCACTCTACTATATCCCGGCATCCAATGTCCACACCTGCGGTTTTTGCAGTTCGGTACTGAACGGTTCCCGAACCACCGGAACCGCTTCTTTTCCATGGCCGGCCTGCGGGGCTGCGGTAATCCGGAGGGCGGGTTTCAGAGGGGGGCTTCTGCAGGGATGCGCCCGGAATTTACAGGATCATCCGGGTTGTCCCTCTCCGCTGGATCGGTTAAAAGGAAGTTTTTTCCGTGGGACCATTATCAGAATTGGGATTTCTTCCCGGTTTTCCTTCTGCGCAATAAGGCAAAATCCCGGCCTGAAATGGAACGGGCATGCCGCAAGGCTCATGGAACCGCGCCCACCCTCGGCCAAATCATCTGTTGTTTATAAACGACATTGTTTTTTAAAGAAGAATGATATATAAAAGCAGGGTTTGTAAGCGCAGGCCGGCCGGAGGGGAAAACCGGATGTCTCAGACAAAGGGGATCCCGCCGCTTCCGTCTTCCGGAAAACAAAGGGAAAGAGGCTGTCAATGGCAGATATCTATGAAGAGCTGAAGGAAAGATTTTACGGGATATCCGAGCAGGAGGCGCTGCTCCTGCAGCCTGTCCGGGTGCGCGCGCGCGCCCTTACCACGGAAGAGGCGATCGGCAATCCCGAAGCGGACGATTTCCCCCTGCAGAAGGGGAGAGAAAAGCTGATGCAGGCGGAATTTCTCGGATCGGCCGGACAGGCTTTCACCGATCAATACGGCGACTTTGAAGGGATACTGGAGGATGTCATACGAATGGATCTCGCCAATAACTTCAGGCGGGCGGTCTTCGTATCCACACTGAACGCCGTGCTGCGACACCTGAAGAAAATCGAAAACACCGTGCACTGCCGCGACAGGGAGCCTGCGGAGTGCGCCGCGGAGATGGCCGCGCATATCCTGGAAAAATTCGGGAAGGTGAAAACCGTCCTGGTCGGCTTCCAGCCCCGCATGGTGGAAGCCCTGTCGGCGCAATTCCCCCTGCGCGTGCTGGACCTGGACAGGGACAATATCGGCAAGGAAAAATTCGGCGTCGTTATAGAGGGTCCGGAAGGGGCCGATGCGGCGCTGGCCTGGGCGGATCTGCTGGCGGTTACCGGGACGACTCTCGTCAACGGAACGATCGGCGGCTTTCTGCGGGGCATCCCCTGCCTTTTTTACGGAACCACGATAGCCGGGGCCGCCCACCTGATGGGGTGGGAGCGGTTCTGCGCGCGGAGCCACTAGAGGATGGCGACGTTTCTCTGGATGATTTTCGGAGGCTTTGCAGGCGGGGCGCTCGGCGGGCTCCTCGGCATCGGAGGCGGGATCCTGATCATGCCCCTGCTCCGTTTCGTTGTCGGGATGGAATCGGCGCAGGCGGTCGGAACGTGCATCATTGCGGTGTTCTTCACCACCCTGGGAGGCAGCCTGAGGCATTTCAGCCTGGGGCACATTCATCTGCGATCCATCGTTCCCATCATTGCGGCGGGCGTCATTTCCACCCTGGTCTTTTCGATATTCTTCCTTTACGTCGCCGAAAAGAGCTTCTGGCTCGACGCCGCCATGGGGGCGGTATTTCTTCTGGTGGCGCTGCGCATGCTGTGGGAAGGAGCTTCGGAATTCATGCGGAAAGCTCCGTCTCCCCAAAGCGACGGAGACATTCAAGGAACCCTGGCGTCGAAGGTCATGATCGGGACCGCGGCCGGCATTCTGCCCGGGATTCTGGGGATCGGCACGGGAGCCGTCCTTGTTCCATCTTTTGCCTTCGCCCTTGGCGCTCCGATCAAAGTCGCGATCGGGTCCTCGCTGGCCTGTTTCAGCCTGAACGCCTTCGTAAGCTCGGTTTTCAAGCTGGTGCAGGGATTCGTGCAGTTTGAAGTCCTCTTGCCCCTTTGCGCCGGGACCCTCATAGGATCGCGTTTCGGGGCCTCCTTGAACGGGCGCTTTTCGTCCCCTGTACTGAAACTGGCGTTCGGCCTCTTCTTTGGATGCATGGCTTACAAATACCTGAAAATACTAGGCCTGTAACGGAAACGCCGCCGCTTTCCTGAACTGAGGCCAAGCTTCCTGAGCCGAGGCTGCGGAAACGGCAGTCTTCAGGCTCCGTTTCGAGGCCCCGGCCGGCTGTGGAGTAATGAAAGACGGTTTTCCGGTTCATGACGGCCGCGTGCGACGCATGATTTCCAGTTCTTTTCGCAAAGGCAGCCAGTACAGCCTGTCTTTTTCACGTTCGATGGTTTCTTCCAATGAGAGCTGTTTGGCGACTTTTTTCAGATTACCGGAAGCTGCGGCATCCAGCAGAGGACGCACGGAAATAAAACGACGGCAGGCACGAGGGTATCGCCGGGCAAGCTCCGCCAGCAAAACAGGGGTGCGCAGTTCCCGAAACCAGAAAGCGATCTGCGGCCACGACGGATTCGTTTGATTCTGGAAATAATGGGCCTCCAACAAGCGGCGCATCATCGGCCAGTCCTTGTCCCGCTGCGTCTTCTTCCCTTTTACGAGATCCGGCAGGGCCATTAAATTGCATTTTAGATTTCCCGGCAAAATCAGAGTTGTGCGCCGTTTCCATAATTGTGCAAAAGTCTGCAGGCCTCTCATCTTCGACATGACATCTATTCGTAACTGTGCAGCTTCCGGATGCCTGCATCGGAAATGGACCGCGTGCCCGCGTCTGAGATATTTTGGATTCAATGGGGGGACGGCTATGACTTCGGCTTTAAGATCCTCCAGCGCTTTTTGAAGGCGGGCCATATTGTGAAGATCCGCCAGTACCGCAAAATCCACATCCCGGCTAAATTCCGCTGCGCCGTATAATACGCATGCCTGGCCGCCCATAAGAAGAGCTCGAACCTCGTGCTTCTCGATCGAAGAAAGGACTTTCCGTATCGGGTTCGGGATCAAGAGACCCTCCCATCTCAAGGTAGAGGCGCCACAATTTTTCACTTTCACGCCAGCGCTGGGTCGGTGTCAGGCGGTACCATTCCGCCCATTCGACTCCCGCGATTTCTTCCGCCGTCACCATAATGCCATAATGCCCAAACAATAATCACATCACAAGAAAAAGAATTCCTAATCCAGGCATCCTCCTGCGCTCCGTTTTTCCTTTTCGGAACAGTCGTTCATGTACCGGGGTGCACCCAAGTGCATGAAGACATCATGAACGGCGCACGGGCGAACACAAGGTTCAGGGTGAACACGAGCCAGCATTCCTCGCATCCTGCGAGAAATGCTGGCTGGGTTCGCCCCTACAACGCGGATGCATGCTTCGCTTATTTTCGAGACCGCTCAGATTGAAATGGGGACGGGTTCAAACCCGGCCCATGCGGATGAGAAGGCCCCCCCCGATAATCCGCGGTCAAGGGTGGCTTATACCCCCGGGGTTTGCCCGGGGAAAGCAGCCCTTTATCGTGATCCCCCGCCGCCCGGAGTCCATCGTCCGAACAGGATCGAAACCAAAGCCAGGAAAGCGGGCGCCGCCCCGGCCAGAAGGACCTGCCCCGGCTGCCATTGCCTGGATAAAAGCATCCCCGCAAGCAGAGGGCCGACGATCGAGCCGATCCTGCCCATGCCAAGCGCCCATCCCACTCCGGTGGACCGGACCAGGGTGGGGTAAAATTGGGCCGCCAGGACATTGAGGCCCGCCTGGGCCCCGATCACGAGGAAACCCAGCAGAAAAGCCAGGATGATGACCGCAGCCCGCGATTCCGCCGCCGCGGCAATGCCCGCAACGAGCAGCCCGCACAGGCCGAACTCGGAGGCCAGTATCCTGTTCGGTCCGCCGGATTTGATCAGGAAACCCTGGGAAAGAGTGCCCAGGATGCCTCCCAGGCTGAAGAAAGAGGTGGCGGCGACCCCGTCGGATACGGTCATGCCCGCCGCCCTGAGAAGCGCGGGCAGCCAGTTGAGGATCACGTACATGAGAAGCAGATTCATGAAATTGGGGATCCAGAGAAGAACGGTCCCCGCGGCGCGGCCCTCCGTGAAAAGGAATTTTACCGATACACCCTTGGGTTTCGCAGCGGGCGCCGCGAAGGGAATACCCACGCGGCCGGCGGCCACGGGCGCCAGCAGTTCTGCTATTTTTTGAGTGTCGCCTCCCCTTTGGGAAAGAAACCGGACCGATTCCGGGAGCAGCGGGATCAGGAACAGGGAAAGAACAAAAGGCAGGATGCCGCCGGCGTAGAAGACCGATTGCCAGCCCCATACGGGGAGCATTGCCGAACTGAGGGTGCCGCAGACAAATCCGCCCAGCGGGAGGCCGCAGAAAAGCGCCGCGACCAGAACGGCCATAAGCCGTTTCGGCACGTATTCGGAAGAAAGGGCGACCACGTTGGGCAGGGCGCCGCCGAGTCCCAGCCCGGTCAGAAACCGGTAAATCAGGAGCTCGCCGAAGGACGTCGAAAAGGCGGTCAGGAGGGAAAACAGCGCCAGAGTCAGCGTTGATATTATGATGGGCCATCTGCGACCCCAGCGGTCCGCGACAGGGCCCGCGAGCATTGCGGCAATCATGAGGCCGAACAGGCCGGCGGAGAAGATGGGGCCGAAGGTGTTGACCGGGATGCGCGTGCTTTCCGCGATTGACGGCGCCAGGAAGCCGATGGTCTGCGCGTCGAAGCCGTCCATAAAAAGAACCAGGCCGCAGAGCAGGAGCGTGCGCGTTTGGAAACGGCTGACGGGGCTGCTGTCGATGATGTCGCTTGCCTTCTGGGCTTCGGCCGGGTTGTTCCGCAAACGTCCGCTGGCCTCCATGCCTGGTGTTTCATGGACCGCGATCCGGTCCGCCCGGCGGCGGCGGCCGTCGACCGGACGGTCCTTTAAAGTGAGAACACTTTCTCCGCATTCCTTTGAAACAGATTTTTTTTGTCGGCGGCTCCGATCGGGAAGCGGTCGGTCATGACCACCTCCTCGACCCGGTACTGATAGGGGTAGTCCATCGCGTAGAGCACCCGGTCCATGCCAAGAACCGACTGCGCCATGGTAATAGCCGGGGCCCAGGGCAGTCCGCTGGTCGTAATGTAGATGTTTCGTTTCATGTAGTCGCTCGGCAGCATCCTGAGCTTGGGCATGAAGGCCTGGCGGTTGTACTCCTGCATGTAGTCGATCCTGTAAAGCCAGTAGGGAAGCCCCTCGCCGCCGTGGCCGATGACGATTTTGAGCTCCGGGAAGCGATCCAGGGCTCCGCTGGTGATAATGGCCAGCGTGTGCAGGGCGACCTCCACGCCGAATCCCATGATGGCCGTGTCCAGGCCCCGTTTCACGAAAGGCCGGACCATATCGGGGGAGGGCGTCTGGGGATGGATGTAAATGGGGACCTTCAGAGACTCGGCGGCTTCAAAAATTTCCCAGAACTTGGGGCTGTCGAGATATTCCCCCCTGGTGTGGGAGTTGATGACGGCCCCTTTGAGCCCCAGCTTTCGGAAGCTTCGCTCCAGTTCTTTTGCCGCGGTTTTGGGGCCCTGGGGGGCGATGGCCGCAAGGCCGGCAAAGCGTTCGGGATATTTCCGGATCGCCTCGGCCAGCCGGTCGTTGCTGGAGGCAGCCAGAGCTCTGGCTTTGTCCGCGCGGAAAACCTGCACGCCCGGAGCCGTCAGAAGCAGCAGCTGAACGTCGATCCCGGCGGCGTCCATATCCCGGATGCGGTTTTCGCCCATGTCCAGAAGCCGGTCGAGCAGGATGCCCCCGCGCCCGATGAAAACTCCCCAAAGCGATAAAAAGCCGGCATCCCCGTCTTTATTGCCCACCAGTTCGCGGTATCCCTTCAGAATCTCCGGGGTGATCCAGGCTTCTTCGGTGGCGATTCTCTTATAGGGGACTTTGGCCGGAGGCTTCATCGGCCGGCCGGGATCCGACATCGGTATTCCGACGCCTGCGAATCGGTCTTTCTTGCGCGTGTTTTGTTTGTTTTTCATGAAACCTCCTCCTCATCGGCGAGACAGCCCCGCAATGGAACTTGTCCGATGGTCCGTTGACGGGCGGAACGATTCTATGGCTACCGGCCGCAGGAAGCAACGCCATGCTGCATTTTTGCATCGGCGTTGCCGACGCTCCCCCTTTTTTATGCTGCCTGCATCGGATGAAAAGTGCAACGCATTAGGCGTCCGTGCCGCATGTGGGCTACAATAGCGGCCTGAAACGGAATGCATCTGGAGGAAGATATGAGAAAAATTCCCGAAACATACATTGAGTTCACAAAGCAATATCCCGAAGTGGCGACGGCCTACGAAAACCTTGCCGGGCAATGCCATGAGGCAGGACCCCTCAAGCAAAGGGACCGGGCCCTGGTAAAGCTCGGCATCGCCATAGGATCCTGGACGGAGGGAGCCGTCCGTTCCCAGGTCCGCAAGGGATTGGATGCCGGGCTGAGCCCTGATGAAATCCGGCAGGCATTTATACTTGCTCTGACGTCCATTGGATTTGCGAAAATGATGGCGGCATTGACATGGGTGGGGGACATCCTGGAGCATGAGTAATAGAATTTTGATTCGGGTAATTCGATGACGGGGCGACGGGGACGATGACGCAACCGTAAGAGAGGAATTCGATGGAGAAAATAAAACTGGAATTGAAGCCCGGGCTGCTGCCTATTCTGGGCGCGTATCCGGTAATCGTGATCGGAACGAAGGTGGACGAAGCGCCCGATTTCACCACGGTGGCCTGGACGGGCGTCGCCGCAAGCGTGCCGCCTTCAGTCACGATCGCTTTACAGCATCACCGGCATTCGCTGAAGGGCGTGCGGCGGCACATGAGCTTTTCCGTGAACATTCCGGGGACGGGCCTGGTCAGGGAAACGGACTACTGCGGTCTGGCTTCCGGAAGGAATGTCGACAAGGCGGCGGACTGCCGCTTTGACGTTTTCTACGGCAGGCTCGACAACGTTCCACTCATCAGGCAGTGTCCCGTGAATCATGCCTGCGAAGTGATTCAGATATTGAATCTCGGGAGCCACGAGCTGATTGTCGGAAGAATTGTCGAAACGTTTGTGTCGGAAGACTGCCTGACAGGCGGCCGCCCCGATCCCGCCAAGATACGGCCTTTTGTGTTTACGGGGCCGGGATACTATTCCCTGGGGGAGCATTGCGGCGATGCATTCCGCTGCGGCAGGGATATAAACCCGGAAGCGAAGCTGGACACCCTGGACGAAATCAAGGAATGAAGCCGATGCGCATCGTAACTAAACTAGGCACTTCCACCCTGACCAACGGCACTCCACACATCGCTCCCCCTCTTTTTATCGAATTGGCCCGTCAGATTTCACAATTGCTGGCCGGCGGGCACGAGGTGCTGCTGGTGTCCTCCGGCGCGATCGCAATGGGGCGGGAACGGCTCGGCTTCCGGCAGCTGCCCAAGGACATCCCGGCCAAGCAGATGCTGGCCGCCGTCGGGCAGCCGCGCCTGATGGCGATGTACGAGCAGATATTCGGTCACTACCGTCTGACGGCGGCCCAGGTTCTGCTTACCGGCTCCGATTTGTCTTCCAGGGTGCGTTATCTCAATGCGCGCAACACCCTGATGGCCCTGGTCCGGGAAAAGATCGTGCCCGTGGTGAATGAGAACGACACGGTGGCCACCGAAGAGATCCGGCTGGGGGACAACGACCATCTTTCGGCGCTGGTTTCGAATCTCGTGGATGCCGATCTTTTGATTATTCTCACCGACCAGCCGGGGCTCCACACGTCGAATCCCAGGAAAAATCCCGGGGCGGATTTGGTAAGGGAAGTTGCGACGCGCGAAATCCCGGGCGATCTCTGGGCTGCGGCGGGGGAAAGCGAAACGGGGCTGGGAACCGGAGGCATGGTTACGAAACTCGAGGCCGCCGACCTGGCCAGGCGGTCGGGGACGGCCTGCATCATCGCTTCCGGAAATGAACGGGATGTTTTGCTCAGGGTCGTCGGGGGGGAAAAGCCCGGCACCTATTTCAAGCCGGTCGTTTCCTCAATGGAAAGCCGGAAGCGCTATATCCTTTCGGCGCGGAAGGCCCCCGGGCTGCTGATGGTGGACGAGGGTGCCTTCCGGGCCCTGAAGCGGGGAGGGAGTCTCCTGGCGGTCGGCCTGGTAACGGTCGAGGCTGATTTCGAGCGCGGGGACACGGTCCGGATCGCAAAAGCGGACGGGACGGAAATCGCGCGCGGCATCGTCAATTACAGCCGGAGGGATTTGAGCAGAATCGCCGGCCGGTCTTCGGAGGAGATTGAATCCCTGCTTGGGTATCACTTCGGGGATGCCGTCGTGCATAGAAACGACATGGTCCTTCTATGATCTTCAATCTTCAATACAGACGGGTGGATTTATGTTAATTGAAATGGGGCGGGCGGCCAGGGCCGCGTTCCGGCAGATCGCGAAAGCCGAAAGCTCTCTGAAGAATGAGGCTTTGAGAGCCCTTGCGGCATTGTTGGAGCGGGATAGCGGGGAAATTCTTGCCGCCAACAGCCGGGATCTGGATGCCGCCCGGAATTCCGGCATGAGCGATGCCCTCGTCGACCGGCTGACCTTGAATGAAAAACGGATTCAGGGGCTGTCATCCGACCTGAGAAAACTGGCCGATCTTCCGGACCCGGTGGGGGAGCGGTTCGACGCAACGGTTCTGTCCAACGGATTGAAACTGTGCCGGCAGCGGGTTCCCCTGGGAGTTCTGGGCGTCATATACGAGGCGCGCCCCAATGTCACCATCGACGTCTCCGGACTGGTCATTAAAACCGGCAACGCCGTGCTGCTGCGCGGCGGGAAGGAAACGCTCCATTCCAATGCAGTATTGGCGGGCCTGGCGCAGCAGGCTCTTGCCCAAAGCGGGCTGCCTCCGGAAACGGTCCAGTTCATCGGCGATCCCGACCGCAAGCGGGTGCTGGAACTGCTCGGGCTGCACGAGTATGTGGACGTCATCGTGCCCCGCGGCGGGGAAGGTTTGCACCGTTTCTGCCGCGAAAACAGCCGGATACCCGTGATTACGGGCGGCATCGGAATATGCCACATTTTCCTGGACGCCTCCGCCGATATCGACAGGGCGCTGCCGGTGATCCACAACGCCAAGACCCAGCGTCCCTCCGTCTGCAATGCCCTGGATACGGTTCTGGTACATCGCGCCCTGGCCGCGGAGGCGCTCCCCCGTATTGTGGAATGCCTGGCGCCCGCCGGCGTTTCCTTCCGCGCCGACGCGTCGGCGCTTCCTTTCCTTGCCCGGGGGGACTCAGGTGCGCTCCCGGATGGGATCGAGCCCGCTGGCCCCGATGATTTCGACACCGAGTGGATGTCGCTGGTCCTGGGGCTGAAAGTCGTCGAGGGGATTGACGCCGCCATCGAGCATACGAACGCCCACAGCATGGGGCATTCGGATTCCATTTTGACGGAAGATGAAAAGAACGCGTCCCGCTGGCTCAAGGAAGTGGATTCTTCCGCCGTATACGTCAACGCGTCCACCCGTTTTACCGATGGGGGCCAGTTCGGCCTTGGAGCCGAAGTGGCCATATCGACCCAGCGGCTGCATGCCCGCGGGCCAATGGGATTGCGGGAGCTGACCACCTACAAATGGGTCGCCGAAGGGAACTACCACATCCGGGATTGAAAAGCGCGGTGAATATTTTTAACCGATTTTATTTGCGGCTTCGATCGCTTTTTTGACCTCGCCTCTTCTCCACTGCTCGAACTCGAGCCTCTGCCGCGGCGCATCCTCATCGGGAAGCGAATTCAATGCCAGATCGAACAGCTCCCTCATTTCATCCCTGAATTCGGGGTGGCTGAAGATATACATGCTGTTTTTCCGGATCCCGGACAGGACTTTTTCCCCCACCTCCTCGATTCCCATCCCCGCCTTGTGGATCTCGGGCAGCCGGTCCATCATCTTCTGGCTCCTGGCGGTATTTTCGGGGGAACGGAGGCTTCCGGGGCGGACCTTTTCACTCTCGTAGATTCTGCTGTCGATCAGTCCCGGACAGAAAACGGAAACCCCGATATTGTGGACGTACAGGCTGAGCCGGAGCGCTTCGCTGAGTCCCCGGACCCCGAACTTGGCCGCGGTATAGATGCCGGCAGTCGGGCTGGGCAGAAACGCCGCCATGGAAGCCGTGTTCACGATATGCCCGCCCTCGCCGTGGGCCCGGATGCGGGGAATGAAGGTCTGGATGCCGTTGACGACACCGCCGAAATTGACGCCCATCACCCAGTCCCAGTCGTTGTACGTGCACTCCTCGATCGGCACGAAAAGGTTGATGCCCGCGTTGTTGCAAAGGACGTGGACTTTGCCGAAGATCCGTTCGGTTTCATCCGCGGCATGCGCGAACGCGTCGCGGTCGGTGACGTCCAGTTCGACGGCATGGAAGTCGGGATTGTTCCCGAACCGTGCCATTGCCCGGTCGAGGCTGTCCCGGCGGATGTCGGCGATGACGACCTTCATCCCGTTTTGCGCGAAAACCATGGCCATTCCAAGCCCCGCCCCGCTGGCGCCGCCGGTTATGAATGCCGTTTTCCCTTCCACGTTTTTCATTGATTTTCCCCCGATGAAATAGAATCGTCCCGCCGAATCGCCGTGGATTCTCATCCGGGACGCATTCTGTTGGTCTTCACCATTATGCTTCTGGTCCTCAATTTTCAATCTTCAATTATTTTTGCGCATGCCGGCATCCCGGTAAAAGCGTTCCAGCCGATGTGCGGGGATTCCACAGCGGAAGCCCGCGATCATGATCCGGTTGATCAGGGTGGTTCGCAGGACTCCCAGCCGCTTCCATCGCCGGGCCGAAGTGAGGGCCGCCTTTTCGAGGGTGGCAATCCGCCCGCGCCTGCGAAGGCGTCCGACCAGTTCGAAGTCCTCCATGATGGGAAGAGAAGAAAATCCGCCCTCCTCGTCAAAGACCCTCTTTTCCATGAACAGTCCCTGGTCCCCGTAAGGATACTGCAGGAAGGCGGACCGGAAGTTCGCCAAACCTTCGACCAGCCGCATGGCAATGCCGGCGCCGTCGGTCCGCAACCGGAAGGCGCCCGCAACCGTGCGCGGGTCGTCCAGGGCTTCCCGGATTATATCCCCGAAGCCCGCGGGCGGAAGCGTGTCGGCGTGAAGGAACAGAAGAATGTCCCCTTTTGCCAGATGGGCGCCTTCGTTCTGCTGTCTCGCCCGCCCTCCCGGAACCTTCAGAACGACCGCGCCGGCCCCGGCCGCGATCTCACCGGTGGCATCGGCGCTTCCTCCGTCGCACACGATGATTTCAGAGACGGGCTCCCAGGCCAGGTGCCGCAGGGTGCGCCCGATCGCGGCCGCTTCGTTGCACGTCGGGATAATGACGGAAACCTCCGCCCTCCCTTCCAGGGCGGACCGAAAACGCGGGTCATTGCGGATGGATGCAAGATCCTCCGGCCGGTCCACATCCTGCAGGGTGGGCAGCTCCATCAGAGTCAGTCCCAGGTTCCGGGCAGCCGACCGTGTCTGCCGGCCGACGGAACCGGTTCCCCAGTCCTTGCGGGCGAACAGTTCCGGGTGCGGGGAGTTCATCCCGATAAGGTAATACCCTCCGTCCGCCGCGGGGCCCAGGACGACATCATGGTCCCGCAGTCCCGAAAGCGCTTTTTCGAGGATGCCGGAGCAGAGCCCGGGAATATCGGATCCGACCAGCAGCGCGCTCTTCGCTCCCCGGTCAAAAGCGGATTGAAAAGCTTCCCGCATTCTCTTCCCGATATCGCCCGAAGCCTGCCGCAGATACCGCACGTCCCGGCCCAGCCAGGCGCGGAAATCCCCGCGGCGCGCCCCGCTGGTGCAGACGGCAATTTCGACCGCGTCCGGACCGGAATCGGACCGGACCGAACGGGCGCTTTTCAGTGTGTGCTCGGCCATGCGCCGATGCAGGCGGGCCGCAACCCGTTGGCCCAGAGCCGGGACCAGCCGGGCTTTGACCTTACCGGGGAGCGGGAATCGAGTGAAGATCAGGATGGCAGAGGGCATGTCCGGTTCCCAGGCGTCGGAATAATTGGAGAAGTATAGCATTGTTATGATTATCCTTGGTATGGCTGAAGGGAATGGCCGGTTTTAGGGCAGCGTATCCCAACCTGCTACTGCGCCGTTATTGCAGGGGAATCCGTCAACCTCTTCTTGGTTGATCCTCTTCCGTTGCCTGAGTATCATGGTTTCCGACTGTTTCCTGTTCCATCGCCAATCACGAATCTGAAAAGGAGATGCATGATGCGGACGAAAATCACGCCTGTTGCGGTAATCGCATTGCTTCTGTCGACGGCTTTGGGCTGCCGGACGCAGGAACCCGCCCAAACGGAAATCCAGAGCCCCTGCGACAGGGCCTGCCTGGAGAACTACGCCGACCGCTACATGGATGCCATGCTGGACAATGAGCCCGGCGGGACGCTTTTTACCGGGGACTGCATATTCACGGAAAACGGCGTGCGGCTGCCCCTGGGGGACGAGGGCCTCTGGGCTAGTATGGTGGGGAAGGGATCGTATAAATTTTACGTCCCCGATGTCGAAACCCGGCAGATCGGGTTTTTCGGAACCGCCAGGGAAGAGCCACAGGAGCCGGACGGCGAACCCAGGCCCGTAGCCATCGCGCTCCGCCTGAAGATCGAAAACGACCGTATTTCCGAAGCGGAACAGATTGTCGTAAGGCCGGAGAGCAACCTGCTGAATCCCGATCTTGAGACGGGCCCGTCGGCCGCCGAACAAATCGAAGCCATGGGGGAAGAACTCGGGAACCCGCATCCGATATTCACCGCGGTCCTTCCCGAGGACGAGCGCCCGTCACGCGAGGCAATGATAGAAACGGCGAATTACTATTTCACCGGAATGCAGAAAAATGACGGCAAAGGCATCGGGGACACGGGCACCTATCCCTTCACCGACGATTGCGACCGCTATGAAAACGGCGGCCGGTCGACGAACGTGCCCCTGGCGCCGGGACAGGAAATGCCGGATCCGCTCAAGGAAACGGTGTATTCATCCCACTGGGGCTGCAAAGAGCAGTTCGAGTCCGGCCTGATATATTTCGTCACGCGCATCCGCGACCGCCGCTTCGCGGCCGTGGACCGGGAGCGCGGGATCGTGTTCAGCTTCTGCTTTTTCGATCATTCGGCCGGAAAATCGCGCCATTTCACGACTCCGGACGGACGCGCGGTGGTGGAAGGGCCGGCGGAACCCTGGACGTGGCAGGTGGCGGAGCTTTTCAAGGTGGAAAAGGGGAAAATTCGCCGCATCGAGGCCATTCTGCAGCGATGTCCCTACGGAATGAACTCGGGATGGAGCACTTACGAGGACGGATTGTCAGACAGGATCCAGATAGTAAAGTAGTGTCCGGATCCTGCCGGCATTTCATTTTTCATGTCCAGGAATGTCGACATCGTCATGCCGCGGATCCGGGCCGCCGGGCTGCATACGCTGAGCGCCACGGACGGGCCCGTATTCATCGGCCCGACGACCCGGTCCTTTTTCGTGCCCAACCCGGACGGATTCTGGGCCGAATTTTTTGATCACGGCGTCAAGAAAAAACCGTAAATAATTTGGTGTCAGGCTAGATTGGCACCAATTGTTACGCGTGATAGTTGTCTTTGGCGTCGTAGATGAAAAATGATATGACGGCGGCCACGATCAGGACGACGGTTCCGGTCGCGGCAAAGCAGAAGTGAAATCCCCACCGCTCAATCATGTGGCCTACGACGGGCGTGAAAATGGCCCCCGTGTACTGCATGGTGGAATAGTACACTCCGAAAATCGTGGAGCGGTTCCTGGCAGGCGCCTGGCTCATGATGAACACTTCGGTGACCGGCATCCGGACCGCCATGTTCAGTCCCTGCAGGAAAAGGACGACATACAGGGTGGGGCCCAGTGTGACGAAGTTCAGGGCGTAAATAATAATTCCGTCCATTATTCCGGTAGCGATGACGATCTTGACGCTGCCGAGCCTGTCGGCGAGATAGCCCCCCAGCGGGCCCGCCCAGAGGCCCGAAGAGAAGACGATGGCAAGCAGGCCCCCGGCGAGCTCGTTGGAGGCTCCAAGCTCATCGGTCATGTAGAGCGTGAGAAACGACAGGATGGACATGCCGGCCCCGCCGCCGATGATGATCATGGTTAAAAAAGCCGTCAGGCGGCGTTTATAGCCCGGCTGCGGCGGCTTCTCTTCGTTGATTTTCTGTTTTACCCCCTCCACGTGCGCCCGGGAGGTTTTCCCGCCGAGAAACAACTGGAAAACCAGGCCGAACATTATGGTAGGGACCGCCAGCGTGAAAAAGGCGCCGCGCCATCCCCAGATGCTCGAGATCGAAGCGGCGATGATGGGTGCAATGAAGAAGGAACTGTTTCCGCCTATCAGGTGCAGTCCCAGCGCCCGGCCGCGGTGCTGTGGTTTCACCGACGCCGAAATCAGGGGTGTGGCGGCCGGATGATAGCCTCCGGACAACAGACCCATAAGCAGAAGGCACGAGATGAGCATTATAAAAGACCGGGAAAATCCAATAAGGATTCCGGCGATCGCGACCCCGATGGTACCGATGGCGATCAGCAGTTTCGGTCCGACCCGGTCGGCCAGCCACCCCGCCGGCAGCTGCCCCGTGGCCCCCGCGATGGCGAAAGACATCGGCACGAGAGAAGCCTTGGTGTAGCTCAACTTGAACTCGTCGCGTATGGCAGGGAACAGCGGGGTCGGCAGCGCCGTCAGAAAGTGGTGCGCGGCGTGCGCCATTATGAAAAACGGCAGCGTTTTGAGGAAAAAGTCCCGGCTTGCGGCTTCGTTCTTTGTGGTCGTATTTTCCATGGCGCGATACTATAGCATTCGCTCTTCCGAAAACCCGCAGGCATTCTTTCGAACCGGCCTTTATTTCACGAAAAGCAGTCCCGCAACGGTATAAACATGGCTTTTGATGTTTATTTCGCCGGGTTGAGGGAAGAAGCCGAAGAAGAAAAACAGTAAAGGGCTCTTTCGGTGCGGATGAAAAGGCTGTCGAGCGCTACGACCGGCGTGGCGTAGATTCTTTCCATGAAATTGTGGGTCGAGATCACGCGCCATTGCGGCCCGCCGTCAAGGATGGTTACCGTTCCCTGTTCGCTGGCAAAAAACACCTTGCCGCCGGCGCTCATGGGGGATGCGTAGTAATTTCCTATGGCCGGCAGCCGTTTTTCATCGAGCGCCTTCCCGGTTGAAGCGGCAATCTTCGTGACGATACCGCCGTCTTTGACCAGCCAGAGGACGCCGTTTTCCAGGAGCGGGGTGGCGACGTAGGGGGCGCCCCTCGGGTATTTCCACACAATGGCGCCGTTTTTTTGCTCACCGCCGTCCTTGGTCGGTTGAACCGCCAGGGTTCCGTTCTGCGCGCGCCGGAATACGGCCGCGTACCGTTCCCATTCTTCGCGGTTCATGTCACCGCTCTGGTCGGTGTCGATGCTGAAAAAACGCGTGCGCGCGTCGGGATTTCTCGCTTCGTGCCTGGACAGCCGGCCGTCGCCGTTTCTGTCCCATTTTCCCAAAGCTTCAGGCCACGGCTCCATTCCCGCCTGCCACATGCCGTCTCCGCCCGGCGACCAGGACGCCATGTATACCGTGTCGCCCGACGGCACGGGGGTGGGTATGACGATGCGGGCCAGCCCGTCCGTCCACCAGAGCTTTTTGCCGTCGGACGGATCGTATCCCGCCAGCTCCAGCCCCCCTGCGACCAGAAGCTCCCTGCGGCCGTTGCGCGTCCACACGGCCGGAGTGGAATAGCTGCGCACGGCATCGGGCCTTTCGGTCTTCCAGAGCACCCGGCCGGTTTCCGCGTCCAGGGCCATCAGGAAGCTGTCGACGTCGTGGTCCTGTAGAATGATGACTTTCCCGTCGACCAGCACCGGGGAGCTGGCCGAGCCGTACTCGTCCTGAAACGGTCCCATCCGATGGTCCCACAGCGGATTGCCTTCGAAGTCGTAACAGATCAGGCCGTAGCTTCCGAAAAATACGTAGACCCGCCTGCCGTCGCACGCCGGCGTAGCCTGCGCCGCATTGCCGGTCGGGCGGTTGTAAACCTCGATTCCGGATGCGGGAGCGGTCCGCTTCCAGAGCACCTTCCCGGAATCGACGGAAAGCGCTACCGTGGCCAGTTCCTCCCTGGCCGCGTTGAAGGTCGTTAAAAAGGCCCTGTTTTTGCAGACCGCGGGCGTGGAGTGGCCCGAATCGAGCGGCGTTCGCCATTGAAGAACTCCGGGAGAATCCAGACGGTCCGGGATGGCGCCGGATGCCGCCTCCGCGACGCCGCCGTCGCAACGGAAATAAACGGGATTCTCTTCCGCATGCAAGACTGCGGCGCCGGCTGAAATCACAAGCCAGGCAATCACGAGTCGGGTGAATTTAAGAACATAGTTCATAAATCATGAGAATAAATTCAGAAATCCTGACATACCCCCAAAAATCCAAAGATTTTTGGCTTTCTAAGAATTTGGGTGCGGACTCAAACCTGTCCGCTTTTTGAAATCCTCTCAAAATAGCTCCGGGGCCATCCTCAAAAACAGGAAATTATATAAATTCTGT
>JAFGAO010000145.1 GCA_016933615.1 Acidobacteriota bacterium | reverse complement strand
TGTTCGCCCACGTACGAAAGTGGCGGTGAAGGTACATGTAGGGGCGAACCTTGTGTTCGCCCACGTACGAAAGTGGCGGTGAAGGTAAATGTAGGGGCGAACCTTGTGTTCGCCCACGTACGAAAGTGGCGGTGAAGGTAAATGTAGGGGCGAACCTTGTGTTCGCCCTGAATCCGGCCATGCAGAAAAAGCCGGTCAGGAAACAAAATTGAAATGAAACAGCAGCGGCGCATAGAGGACACAATGTGCAGGATCCGGGACTTTGTCGTTTTGAAGTCTTCCGTGATTCGTCTCAAGCATGTTTTTCTTCTTGTGCCGTTCCTCGCCGGGCTGCTGTTCTGGTTCTGCCTCCCGGGGGAGCTCTTCGAGACCCCCTATTGCACCGTCATACTGGACCGCAACGGCGAACTCCTGGGCGCTTCCATTGCGGAGGACGGACAATGGCGTTTCCCGCCCCGGGAAGAGCTGCCGGAAAAGTTCGTCCGGGCCGTCACTCTCTATGAAGACCGGCATTTTTTCCGCCATCCGGGCGTGGACCTTCTGGCCGTCGGCCGCGCCGCGGTGGACAACTTCCGGTCACGCAAAATCGCGAGCGGAGCCAGCACGCTGACCATGCAGGTGATCCGGCTTTCGCGCAACCGGAGGGCCCGGACCGTCCCGGAAAAGATCAGGGAAATGATTCTGGCGCTGCGGCTGGAGCTGTCTTCGAGCAAGGATGAGATCCTGGCGCTTTACGCCGCCCACGCCCCGTTCGGCGGCAATGTGGTCGGGCTCGAGGCGGCGTCCTGGCGCTATTTCTCCCGGAGCCCGGAGCAGCTCACCTGGGCCGAATCCGCGATGCTGGCCGTTCTGCCCAACAGCCCTTCCCTCGTGTTTCCTGGGAAAAAAGAGAATCAACTGCTGGCCAAGCGGAACCGTCTGCTGGACAAGCTCCGGCGCTACGGGGTCATCGACGGTTTGACCTGTTCCCTGGCTAAAGCCGAGCCGCTGCCTTCGGCGCCGCACCCTCTGCCCATGCTGGCCCCCCATCTCCTTTACCGGATCAGGCAGGATCGGCAGGCCCCGCGCAAGGAGGCGGGCGGAGTTTCGGGTAGCCCGGGCGCGGAGCGCGCCCGTTTCCGGACCTCGCTGGACGGGGCGCTCCAGAACCGGGTCAACGAAATCGTTTTGAGGCATCACGGCCGGCTGGCCGCAAACGGCATCCACAACGCCGCGGCCCTGGTTCTGGACGTGGACACGGGACAGGCTCTCGCCTACGTCGGCAACATACCGGATCTCCGAGACCGCACGCACGGCAATCACGTGGACGTGATTACGGCGCAGCGCAGCACCGGCAGCATACTCAAACCGCTTCTGTATGCCGCCATGCTCGATTCGGGCGAGATGCTTCCGCGGGAGCTGGTGCCGGACATCCCCACGCGCATCGGCAGTTTTATGCCCCAGAATTTCACCAGGACCTATCGGGGCGCCGTTGCGGCCCGGGAGGCTCTGGCCCGTTCGATGAATGTCCCGGCCGTGCGCATGCTCCAAGCCTACGGAGTCGACCGGTTCTATGACCTGTTGAAGAGCATGGGGATGACCAGCCTGCACCGGCCGGCTTCGGGTTACGGTCTGACCCTGATTCTCGGGGGCGCCGAGGGGACGCTCTGGGACATAACCGGAATCTATGCGGGCCTGGCCCGGACCGTGAACCTTTTCTTTCAGGATGAAACGGAAAGGGCTTCCCCTTACGGCCGCCCCCGCTATCTCCTCTCGGCCGGGGAGGCCGCCGCCCGCCCGGCAGTCCCCATGCCCGGCCCGGGAGCCGCGTGGGCCACCCTCGAGGCGATGCTTGAAGTATCCCGGCCCGACGAGGAGGGAGCCTGGCGCAATTTCACATCCTCTCAGAGAATCGCGTGGAAGACCGGAACCTCCTACGGCCTGCGGGACGGCTGGGCCGTAGGGGTCACGCCCCGCTACGCTGTCGGCGTCTGGGCGGGCAATGCCGACGGGGAGGGCCGCTCCGGCCTGACCGGGATAGCTACGGCCGCCCCCGTTCTTTTCGAGATTTTCGGCCTCCTGGATTATTCCGGCTGGTTTGAAATGCCGGAAGCCGACATGGCCGAGGTCGACGTGTGCGCGCACAGCGGCCACCTTGCCGGCCCCTACTGCAATGAGACCGCCCGCATGCATGTCCCCCTTGCCGGGCTGAAAGCCCGGAGCTGCCCCTACTGCCGGCCGGTGCAGTGCGACGCCTCCCTCCAGTGGAGAGTGCACGGCTCCTGCGAACGCATCGGTTCCATGCGCCGGGTCAACCGGTTTGTCCTGCCGCCCGCGTGGGAGTGGTTTTACAGGCGCAACCATTCCGACTACCAGCCTCTCCCTCCGTACCGGAGCGATTGCATGGAATCCTTTCCGGAAGGAGGGTCGGCGTCCCTGTCGCTGATCTACCCCCGCGGCAACGGGGAAATCTACGTTCCGGTGGAGCTGGACGGGACCCGGGGGCGGACCGTGTTCGAAGCCGCGCACCGCAACCCGGATTTGCGCATCTACTGGCATCTGGACGAGGAGTTCCTGGGCACGACCCGGGACATCCACCAGATAGCCCTGGATCCGGAGCCCGGTCCGCACACGCTGACTCTGGTGGATGAAAACGGAGAACGGCTGGTGGAAACTTTCAGGGTGCTGGCCGTGGAGAATAAGAATTGACCCTCTGACGGGCGGGTCCGGGAGCTCGTTTGAAATATGAAAAGGCGGCAGGGGCGACGGGATCGTTTTGGCCGCCCCTGCCGTTATCAATTTTCCAATCGGTTTGCCCGTTGCCTCCATGCCCGCACGTGGGCGCGGTTCCATATGGAGTGAATGCCGTGGTCGGGGCACCGGGCATACTTTCCCGCCTGCTAGAAACGTTCAACGGCTACTCTATCTCGCGCCAGTTCCAGTCCAGGCCGCCCTTGAACACGGCCGAATTCATGCCGTTGCTCAGCCGGCAGATATTGGCTTCGGGGAAACGGTCGGCCATAGCTTTGTAGAAGCCTTCGACGGTGTCCTGCTTTTCCAGTTCCTCTTCCGTCGCGACGATATACTCCCGGGTGAAGTCGAGCCCGCTCCTGTCGAACTGCATGCCGGGCTTCTGGTGGCCCGGGATGATGACTTCGGCGCCCATGGTTTCGATCTTGTCGACATCGGCGATCCACTGCGCGCGCTCTTCCTTGGTGAGCTCGCACGTGAACGGGTGCGACTGGTTGAACAGGACGTCGCTGGCGTACAGGGTCTTCATGTCGGGGATCCATGCCATCGTGTTGTACTTCATATCCCCCATGACCTTTGTAAGGATTTCGATGCGGTGGCCTTCCAGTTCGAAACCGTTCTCCGGAAGGGCTTCCGCGACGGTCGTTTCCCGGCACACGTTGTGCGCCCCGATAATGCCTTCCCAGTGCTCGATTTTCCCGAAAAACTGCTTGTTGATGATCTGGGCTTCCGAGGGGATGGCTACGACGCGGGCCTTGGGGAAAGCCTTGGCGATGACGCCGGCTCCAAAGTAATGATCCGGGTGCGCGTGGGAAAGGTAAATCGTCGTGAGATTCTTGCCTGTCTCCAGGATTTCCGTGATGACCCGGTAGGCGTTCGACAGAGTCCACTGTGCGTCGAGGAGCACGCAGTCCTTTTTGCCCATCACGATGACGGACGCGACGGCAAATCCGTTTTCGTCGCTGAAAAAAGTCTTGGTGGATAATGAGCTCGACGCGCTGGCGGTATATCTGATTTCCATGTAGGGTTCCTCCAATATAGATTCCCGCTGAGTGTATCACTCAGCGTTTCAAAAAGAACAAGAGAATCGATAATTTTAATCTTTCGACGTGCCTTTGTAAAAAGGTGTTTCATCCCGGGGAAACACCGGCCTCAATCTTCGGTGGAATCCCGGGGTGCAGAGCTTATCACGGTTCCTGTCCTTGCGTGCCTCATTTCCGAAAAGGGAAAATAGCCTTTCCGGGAATTTCTAATGCCCGGAAAGGGCAAAAGGCTTTACAATCGTTGCGTACAACTTTGTAAACCATGGTTATGCGGGGATATCTCGCGGTATTTCAATAACATAACGTGGTCCCATCCCGATTGTGAAAGGAGAATGGATATGAGATTGAAAGGGAAGGTCGCCGTCGTCACGGGGGCGGCGCGCGGCCTGGGAGCCGCTTTCGCCGTGGGTTTCGGGAAAGAGGGCGCCAATGTCGTCATAGGAGACAAAAAGGACGGGTCGAAGACGGTTGCCGCGGTTGAGGAAGCGGGAGGCAGGGCTGTTTACGTGAAAATGGACGTAACCAGACAGGCCGAGTGCAACGCCCTGGCCGGGGCCGCGATGGACAATTTCGGCGCCGTCGACATCCTGGTGAACAACGCCGGAACCCTTGTGACCATAAAGCCCTTCCTGGAGGTGACGACCGAGGAGTGGATGGACGTGATGGCGACCAACACCCTGGGCCCCTTTCACTGCACGAAGGCGGTTTTCCCCTACATGAAGGACAGGGGCGGGAAAATAATCAATATCGCCTCCGCGACAATCTTCGAGGGCGTTCCGGGGTTGCCCCACTACATCGCGTCCAAGGGGGCGGTCATGGCCTTCACCCGAGGCATGGCCCGGGAACTGGGCGATTACAACATCAACGTCAACGCCATCGCTCCCGGTTTCACGCATTCCGAAGGGGGCGACGAATTCGACCGGAACAAAAAGTTCCCCCACGTGCCGCTCGACGACGTCCAGCTGCCCCTGCGATGCATCAAGCGGCCGACCTATCCCGAGGATCTCGTGGGAACGGCGATCTACCTGGCCAGCGACGACAGCAGGCTGGTTACGGGACAGCTGATCATTCACGACGGGGGGCTGTCGCTGCATTAATTCCAATCGGGGTCGGAGTCGGCATCGGGGTCGGTATCGTACCCCCCTGCGAAGAACACACCCGTTTTCTCACAAACGGCATAACCGCAGTGGCTTTGCAGGCTCTTGTGGAATCGACAGGCTTAACCGACAGACTCGATTCCTTCGGGATACACATCCGGTTTCTCGTATCCGGATCCCGTCTCGAGCCCTTTTGATCCCGATGCCGACCCCGGCACCGATTTTGTTTGGCCGACGTTTAACGTCCAACGTTCCAAGGTTCGAAGCCCGGATCACAGGTATCTGTGGATTTCGAAGCTTTCGGGTGAAGTTTCGGCGTTCTTTTCTCCGCCGAGGCGCCGGTACTCCGCTTCGAGCCATGCCTCGGTCAGCTTGTTCGACCGGGCGACTGTTTTCAGCCAGGACAGCTCGTTGGAATGGATTCTATTGTCTGCCAGCGCCAGCCTGAAGGCATCGCGCAGGAAGCACTCGGCGATCTCGGATTGGTCGAAAAGGATCGGTTCTTCGTTGATGTGCTCGTTGTCGAGGAGGTCCGCGATCGCGGCTTCGCAGAACCGCTCGTCGAAGTCCAGTATCTTCCCGAACTGCAGCACCAACGCGTGCTCCCTGGGGTCGACGACCCTGTCTCTTCCTATCAGGACGAGCAGCCCCCTGTAATATTTGCCCCTGTCCATAAAAGATGCTTTCATCGCGGCGACTCCCCTCCTTCCCCGGGATTGAGGAAAACAAAATTTCTTAACGGCTGCGTGGCCTGCGCCCTGAAGAGAGTGCGGGCCGGGCGGTTCCGGAGACTCATAGCTTGACGGTCGCTTTATACGTGCACATGTCGCCCCGGTAGTAGATATGCGTCAGGGTGGCCGGCCGTTTCCGGGAATCGAAGAAAATGTTTTCGATAAAGAACAGGGGATTCCCGAACCCTGTTTTCAGGACCCTGGAAAGGTCGATGTCGGTAATGGATGTGCGGATGCACTCTTCCATCCGGGACAGTTTGAGCCCGGACGTCTGTGCAAACAGTTCCTGGAACTTGAAGGCCTCGGCTTTTTTCCTGGTGATCCCCCTGCACAGGCGGGCTTCGGCGTAATGCAGGTAGTAGCCGACCGGAATGCCCGCGTGCTTGCGTATTTTCTTGACGCAGAGAACCTTCTGTTTTTCCCGCAACAGCAGGATGTCGCGTACGTGGGGCGGGCAGGGCACCGTCGTCAGTTCCAGAACTTCGGAATCCTTGATTTCTCTTTCCAGGGAGTCGATGAACCGGCGGAAAGTGCCGCCCAGCTCGAAGGTGAGAATGGGCGATTCCGGTTTGCTGACCGTGGTGCCGATACCGCGCCGGCGCCGGATGAAACCCTGCCGGGCCAGGATTTCCAGGGCTTTCCGTATGGTTATGGCGCTGACCTTGAACTCTTTTTCCAGTTGCTCGGATGAAGGGAGAATGTCGCCGTTTCCGTATTCGTCGGCCAGGATCCTTCTACGTATGGTTCCTGCGACCTGTATGTAGTAGGGAATGTTCATGGAGGGCCTTTCCCCGGGAATGCTCCATCCGGATCCGCGGTTAAAAACTCGAATTCTTTGACGGCAATTATTAAACGTATACTAATATACATTGACCGGGTCAATCCCTTATCGGGTTATTTAGGGAAAGGAGAAGCCGATGGTTCCGACAGCAGCGAAGATATGCCTGGCATTGCCGGTTTTGGCCGGCTTCTTCCTGGCATCCTGCGCGCAGCCGCCGGAGGAGGCGGAGCGGGGGGAAAATAACTGCGATTATTTCTGAACTTTTTATTAAGGGGGCCTGGCCTTTTTCGACGCCGCCTCGTCGAATTGAATGGCCGAAGCGGGGCGCTATGAAGTAAAGGTCGGCGCCTCGTCCAGGGACATCCGGCAATCGGCCTATTTCTTCTTCGTTTCGGTTTTCTCCGCCAGGATCCACCAGTCGGGGTCCAGTTCCACCGAGTCGGGCTTCATGGGCAGCGGAACCTGGAAAGGGGTCTGCGGACCGTTGGCGTAAAGGACTATGTTGGCTTTCTGGTCCCCCGAAAACTTCAGCGTGACCGGCAGCGGCATGAACCAGTTCTGGCCGGCGTTTTCCTGGAAAACGGTGCCGGACAGGACGGCTTTTCCGCCCTCCGCGGACTGGATGCCGTATTCCAGCCTATAGCTCGGGTATTTGGCTTCGTAGACCCACTGCCGGAAAAACCAGTTGAGATCCTTCAGCCCGAACTGTTTGGCGATGTAGGTGTTGGGGAAATGCTCGTTGGCCACCTGCTGAAATTCCTCGGTGCTGGCCGCCCTGTTCTTATAGCGTTTTACAAAATCTTCCATCATCCTGAAAAAGGGATCGCCGTTTCCGGTTGAAATATCGGTGAAAAGGAAGTGGAGCATGCGCACGACGAGGGCGCCTTTGTCGTAAGTCAGGTTCTGATACGCATTTCTCGACTGGCGGGACGACAGGCGGCGGCCCAGGATCAGGGGCCCGAATTCCGCAACTTTTCCCTGCCCGACCCCCGTGGACGTTTTCGGGGGATCGTCCAGGAGAGCCCGCGCCTCTTTGATCTGTTCCCGCAGGGAATTCAGGCTGTCGCGTTCCCAGGTGTAGAGCATGCCGGAGTATTCGGCGAAGCCCTCGCTCAGCCACTGGTCGCGGTAGGAGCGCCAGGCCACCATATTGCCCCACCACTGGTGCGCTGTTTCGTGCGCGATGAATTTGAAAACGTCCCGATTGGCTTCGTCCGCAGCGGGGATCAGCAGTATGGTGGGCATTCCCTGCCCGAAGCTGAACGGGTGGAACGCGGCTTTAAAATCCCGGTACGGGTAGGGGCCGAAAAACTCGCTGAAAAAGTTCAGGGCGTTGCCCAATTCGGCGAGGACGAATTTTTCGTTCAGGGACGCGCTCCGCTGGGAGAATTGCTGATACCTTTCGGGAACCATGAGGCTGGTCTGCCTGTTTGCGTAGGAACCCGGGAGGGAATACACTTCGAGCTCCATTTTGCCGAATGACAGGTCCCGCTCTTCGGTGTGCCGTTCCAGATCCCCGGCCGCGAAGGTGGCAAAGGAAACGGGATCTTCTATCCGAAATTCCGTCAAACGTTCGTCTTTTACGTCGGGCCACTGTTGTTCACGAACCAGGGTCCCGATGCTGGCCACGGTGTGGCGCTTGTTGTGCCGGAAGATCAGTTCGAAAGTGGAACGCTTGAGGTAGCCGTGCCTCGGGTACCAGCAGGTATTGCTCTGCGGGTAGAAATGATGCTCGAATTGCCGCTGATTGTCTATGAAATCGCCCGCCAGGGACAGTTCGATGCTGAATTTTTCTCCTTTTTTGACGGCTTCCGGCAGAAGAACAGTGATGCCGGTTTCCCACTCTTCCTGCACATAGGGGAGATCCTGCCCTTTGTACCGGGCGGATAGCACGCGCATGGATTCGTCCTTACGGGTGTCGTCGTATTCGGTCAGATCCTCGTTGATCGTCATGGGCAGGACGCGCAGGTTGTCGAAGGCGGATTCGAAGTCGATGCGCATATCGGCTCGAAGCTCTTTCCTGGCCTCCCGGAGGTCGATTTCCATCCTGTAGTGAAGCGGCGCCACGATGTCGTAGTCGTCCGAGTAGCTGGCGCGCCCCTTTTCAAAATCCTCCTCGGAATAGGTCGCAAGCCATATGTCGTTCGTATAGTCGTAGGGGGCATACTGGAAAAGAATAAACTTTTCTCCCCCGTTGATATCGAAGGCCGCGCTGGGTATTCTCGCCTGGTGATCCACGACGCAGGTGAACCGGTTCAGAGATCCTCCGTCGAACTGGGCCAGGAAGAATCCGGGGGATTCGCCGTTGGCCAGCGAAACCGCCAGCCGGGCCGAGATGTTGGCGCCCGTTTCCTTCTCCATCCGGGGTTCCAGCTCTCGGGCAAGCGCCGCCGCCTGATCCGGAATGACGCCGGCCTCTTTCATGCCTTTGCCGATGATGTCGAACGTGTCGTCCGTGAAGCGCAGGACGGCTGTTTTGAATTCGGAATCGACCGCGTTCTTGCCGAGGACCCGGGCCAGGTTCTCCTGTTCGAACGCTATGGGCGGCGGGGATGCTTGAAAGATTCCCCGACCTATGAAAACGGCTCCGGTTATGCGGCCGTTGATCGGGGCGGCGAAATAAAACTCCCCCGTAAACTCCATCTCAGCCCGGTCCCGCTTGAGCTTCAGGTTTTCCACCTTGGCGGCACCCTGAAGCCGGAATCCTTTCAGCGCCTCATAAAGCGGCCGGTTTTCGAGCTGCGCCGGCTGTTGGGCCAAAACCTGAGTCGCCGATAAAGAAATAACAACCATCACGATCGGCAGCCAACATGTCGGAATCCTGGTGAATTTACGCATTTCATTCCCCCGGGTTTTAGGGATGAACCGGCGGCATCCGGTTTCATCGTGTTTGTTTTCCGATTTCCCGCTGAACCGGCCGGCGCCCGCATGCGCTTTTGAAGCAGGCGGGGCAGCCACGCCCGGTTGGCGGGCTCGGCGGCAAAACGCTGCACTTTGTTTCTATTCCAATGGGTGGGCCTATGATAAACAAATGCGGTGAAAATGACTACAGTATTTCTGAATTTTCACGTCAATAATTTTCAAATTACGAATAAATTAGTAGATAAAGGCGCGGTCTCGAAGCAGAAAGGATTTCCCGGTTGCGGAAGTTTGTTCTTAAACCGGGGCTTGCAGCGTAGAGGAGTTCATAGGCGCCGGGAAAAGCAGACAGAGCCGTGGGTGGTATCGTCCATAATAGGCCGCAAATTTTTTTGCGGCCTATTATGGCATGACGCGGTTCAGGGCGCGTCCTTCATGAAGCGCAGAAGGTCGCTGTCGGTCGTCAGGATGAAGGTCGTCTGGGGATCGACGGTCTTTTCATACGTCTCAAGGCTTTTCATGAAGGTGTAGAAGGACGCGTCGCGGTTGTAGGCTTCGGCGTAGATGCGGGTCGCCTCCCCGTCCGCCTTCCCCCGTATCTCCTGGGCCTCCCGGTACGCCTCGGACTGGATTCTCTTGAGCTCGCGCTCCCGTTCCCCCCGGATCCGGGCGGATTCCCCCTCCCCTTCGGATCGGAAACGCTCGGCGATGCGCCTGCGTTCCGCGATCATGCGGGCGAATACGTCCTTCTGCACCTCTTCAACGTAATTGATCCGCTTAAAACGCACGTCGATCAATTCAATCCCGAGATCCTGGACGCGGCTTGACGCCCGTTCCAGAATCTCCCGGACAATTCCGTCCCGGCCTTTTTCGATTTCTTCCAGGATGGCGGTTTCCTCCTCCGAACCGACCAGGATAGCCTCAGGATCGCGATTGGTGCTGCGGACCATTTCCACCAGGTCGTGCCTGGCCACGGAACTGCGTGTTTCCCCGTCGATGATGTCGTCGAGGCGGGACTGAGCCCCGATTTCATTCTGCAGCCGCTGGAAGAATTTCAGCGGGTCGACGATTCGCCAGCGGGCGTAGGTGTCCACCCAGAGATAGCGTTTGTCCTTCGTGGGGACCTGGTTGGCTTCGCCGTCCCATTCCAGGAAGCGTTTGTCGAAGAAGTTGGCGGTTTGAATGAAAGGGACTTTGAATTTAAGGCCCGGGGTGATAATCGGATTGCCCACGGGGTCTCCGAATTGCGTGATGACCACCTGTTCGGTTTCAGTCACGACGTATAGCGAACTCGATAAAATTATCAGCGCCGCCAGGACGGCAATTATGGTAACGATGGAACGTGTCTTCATTACTGGGCCTCCCTTCTGCCGGCTGTTCCGGATGTTATCCCCTGCAGCGACTCCATGGGGAGCAGGGGCATGACGCCCTTGGCGTCCGCGTCCAGGTACAGTTTACTTCCCAGTTTGGGGAGTATTTTCTGCATGGTTTCCAGGTACATGCGCTGGCGGGTGACCTGAGGCGCGCGGCGGTATTCCTCGTAAAGTTGTTTGAATCGGGATGCGTCCCCCTGGGCGCTGTTGACGCGGTCCAATGCAAAGCCTTCTGCCTGGAGAACGGTCTGCTTCGCCTCCCCCTCGGCGCGCGGGATGACCTGGTTGTATTCCGCTTTGGCTTCGTTGATCAGCCGGTCTTTCTGCTGCTGCGCCTGGTTCACTTCGTCCCAGGAGGGTTTGACGGGATCGGGGGGATTGACGTCCTGCAGCACCAGCTGATCGATGGTGATGCCCGTTTCGTACAGGTCGCACAGTTCCTGCAGCTGAAGCTGCCCGGTGATTTCGATTTCCTGGCGGCCGACCGTGAGCACCTCGGTGATGGTGCGGTCGCCTATGACGGTGCGCATGACGGCTTCGTTCATGTCGCGGAAGGTGTCGGTCAGGTTGCGCACCTTGAAAAGGTATTTATAGGGATCGGCGATCCGGTACTGCACGATCCACTCCACCATGGCGACATTCAGATCCCCGCTCAGCATCGAAGATTCTTCCTCGTAGCTCAGCTGGGAGTACCGCGTGCGGGCGCCCGGTTCCTCGGTCCGGAAACCGAATTCCTCCTTCAGCTGCCTCTGCACGCGGACTTTGGTGACGCTTTCCAAAAACGGCAGCTTGAAACGGAGCCCCGGATCCGTAGTCCGGGTGTATTTCCCGAATCGAAGGACGATGCCCACCTGTTCCGGCTCTATCTGGTAGAAAGAATTGAAAACCACGATCAGCAAAACGATGATCGCAAGGATCCATTGAAGCGGTTTCTTTTTTATCTGGATCTTTTTCAGCGATTCCATGTCAAAGACCTGGTCGGGTCCCTTTATATCCATCAGATCCCCCTTTATTCCCATTCCGGCCAATCCGATGTGCCGCGGGAGAAGATAAGTTTTGCCCCGTCACGGGGTCCCAATAAACCTTCGTGCTGGAATATAAGCGTATTATGCCTGATTTGGCCCGGGGTGTATACCGCCATCACTCCAGGGAGGTGTTCATTTTGTGAAAAACACGGACCCGGCTTTTTCGGCACTCGTACGGTCGGGACCGATGACGGCTTTCGAAGCGGAAATCCGAGAAAAATTTCTCACGCAGCGGGGGGGTTATTGTGTATTATTGCCCATCAAACCACGGAACCGGCAGGGTGCGGGCTTGCATCCGGCCGGACCACCGCGGTTTTTTTAGAATTATAGTAAGTATTTCGAGAAACCAGAAGGAGGGAAACAGTGGAACCGATACATTTTATCTATCTTTGCCCCGCGGTGGCCATCCTTGCCCTGATTTACGCCTATATGAAGGCAGCCTGGGTGAAAAAACAGGATGAGGGAACGGATCGCATGAAGATGATCGGCGGGTGGATCGCCGACGGCGCGATGGCGTTCCTGGGCCGCGAATATAAAGTGCTCGTTATTTTCGTCATTGCGGTAGCCATTTTACTCGGTGTTTCCAACCAGATGGTTGGGGCCGAACAGAACACCAACGGACTGATTGCATTGTCCTTTGTCCTCGGCGCCTTCTGTTCCGGGCTGGCCGGCTACTTCGGCATGAAGACCGCGACAAAAGCGAATATCCGAACGGCGAGCGCCGCCCGCAAGGGCCTGAACGAAGCCCTGCAGGTGGCTTTCGCGGGCGGTTCGGTCATGGGCCTGTCCGTCGTGGGTCTGGCCCTGACCGGAATGGGGGCTTTGTTTATCCTTTACACAAATCTCTATCCGGCGTCCGCCAGCGATACCAATGTCATGAATCTGGTGCTGAACATCATTTCCGGATTTTCCCTGGGGGCGTCCTCCATCGCCCTGTTCGCCCGTGTCGGAGGCGGAATCTACACCAAGGCGGCCGATGTGGGCGCCGACCTGGTCGGTAAAGTCGAGGCCGGAATTCCTGAAGACCATCCTCTGAATCCGGCAACGATCGCGGACAATGTCGGCGACAATGTCGGCGACGTGGCGGGAATGGGCGCGGACCTTTTCGAGTCCTATATCGGCGCCATAATTTCGTCCATGATCCTGGGTGCAGCCTGGTTCGGCGGACTGAATGCGGTCAGCCCCGGCGCAGGCATGAACGGCGTCTACCTGCCGCTGGCGATCGCCGTGATCGGCATCGTCGCTTCCATTATCGGGTTCTTTTTCGTGCGCACGAAGGAAGGCGGGAACCCGCAGGCCGGTCTCAATATGGGAACCTTCGGCGCCGGGGCCCTCATGGTCATCGGTACGGTCATCGCCATCAAGATACTGCTGCCCGCCGGGGGGATCACGGTGGAAAATTTCGTTACCGGTGAAACAAACGTCTATACGTGGTGGGGAATTTCCATCGCAGTCATCGCCGGCCTGGCCGCCGGCATCGCGATCGGCGTGCTGACCGAGTACTACACGGCAACGTTTAAAAAACCCGTGGGTACGATCGTCGAGGCTTCCAAGACCGGTCCGGCGACGACGGTCATCCAGGGGATCGCCGTGGGAATGAATTCGACCACTTTCCCGATTTTCGTCATCGGCATCGCCATCATCCTGGCTTACGAGTTCGCCGGGCTGTACGGAATCGCCCTGTCGGCTCTCGGCATGCTTTCCACAACCGCCATCCAGCTCGCCACCGATGCCTACGGCCCGATCGCGGACAACGCGGGCGGCGTCGCCGAAATGTCGCGCCTGGGGCGCGACATCCGCTCCCGCACCGACAAGCTGGATGCGGTCGGCAACACCACCGCGGCCATCGGGAAAGGCTTCGCCATCGGTTCGGCCGCCCTGACCGCCCTGGCTCTGACCGCTGCCTTTTTGACGAAGATGCAGGGCAAGGTGGATATCGACGCCGCCAATCCCTACGTGCTGGTCGGCCTGCTCATCGGCTGCATGCTGCCGTTCCGGTTCTCGGCCATGGCCATGGTTGCCGTGGGCAAAGCCGCGCAGGACATGATCCAGGAAGTGCGCCGCCAGTTCCGGGAAATCCCCGAGCTGCGCCCCGCTCTTACAGCGGCCCAGAAGGCGGAATCCGAAGAGCGCGAGCCCAATGAAGAGGAAAAGAAAATCATCCAGGCTGCCGACGGCAAGGCCGAGTACACGCAGTGCGTGGAAATATCCACCGCCGCGGCCATCAAGAAGATGATCGCTCCCGGCCTGATGGCGGTCCTTGTGCCTGTCCTGATCGGTCTTTACAACGTCGATATGCTCGGCGGGTTGCTGATCGGCGTCACCATTTCCGGCGTCTGCCTGGCCATTTTCCAGGCCAATGCCGGCGGCGCCTGGGACAACTCCAAAAAGCAGGTCAAGGAGCAGGGGCACAAGGTATGGGGGGAAGCCTACGATGCAATGCACAAGGCCACGGTAACGGGGGACACCGTGGGGGATCCTTTCAAGGACACATCGGGGCCGTCGCTGAACATTCTCATCAAGCTGATCTCGGTCGTGGCGATGATCATCGCCCCGATTCTCTATGCGATTCATTTCGGCTAGATTGCGGCCGAAGGAAATTTCAAAGCGCCGGGCTCCGTCCCGGCGCTTTGTTTTTGGGTTTCCGGACGCAGGGCTTGCGGCGGATGGGGCGGAGGTGTAGGCTTTCACTTGAAATTTCGCTAAATCCGGATCGCCGAAAACATCGGATGCAGCGCCCCGATTCCGAAGGACCGGGGCCGGAGCCGGGTTGCCCGGCTGGTTGGGGTGGGACCTTATGAAAATCCTCATTGCCGGAGGCGGGCAGACCGCCTCGCTGGTTGCCGGCCGTTTGATACGGGAGGGCAATGAAGTCGTCATGGTCGAGCAGGACGCGGAGCGGTGCCGCAAGCTGGAAGAGAGCCTGGATGCCAAAATCGTCCAGGGAAGCGCGGCCAGCATCGGAGCCCTGCGCAAAGCCGGCATAGATGAAGCGGAAATGCTCATCGCCCTCACCAGCGTGGATCAGATCAACATTCTTTTCTGCCTGGTGGCCTCGGTGGAGTCCAAGGCGAAGGTGAGAGTGGCGAGGCTGCGCACGCACGAGGTGGACAACTGGCGGCGCATCTTCCAGCAGGCTCAAATACCCATCGATCTGATCATCCACCCGGAAACGGACATTGCGGAGCGCGTATTGCGGGTGCTTCACGTTCCGGGCGTTTCGGATATTCTGGATTTCGCCGACGGCAGGGTGAAGCTCTTCGCCACCAACCTGGACGAAGGCAACCGGCTGGCGAACAAGCGCATCGAAGAAATCGACACTTCAAAGTTGCGCTCGCACGGCCTGATCGCGATGATCTTCCGTGGACATCAGGCCATCATTCCGCACGGCGGAGAAATACTGCGCCCCGGCGATACCATCTATTTCATGTCCCTGGCCGACGATCTGGACGCCGCCTACAATTTTTTGGGCCTGAAAACCCAGGAATCCCTCGAGAGGGTTTTCATCCTCGGGGGGAAGCAATTGGGGATCGAGATTGCGCAGCAGCTGGAACAGAAAGGAGTTTCGGTCAAACTTTTCGAGAAGAATGCCGAGCGCTGCGAGCTGATTTCCCGGATTCTCAAAAAAACCGTTGTCATCCATGCAGACGGTACGGAAGAAGCCGTTTTAACCGAAGAAAATATCGAGGGAGTCGGGGCCTTTCTGTCCCTGACGGGTCACGATGAAGACAACATAATGGCATCCCTGCTTGCCCGAAAACTGAAGGCCAAAAAGGTGGTCGCCCTGATCAACCGCCTCAATTACCTGCCCATGGTGCAGAGGCTGGGCATTGCGACGTCGGTGAGCCCCCGATTGACGGCCGTGGACCGGATACTGCGTTTCGTGCGCAAAGGGAGGGTCATCTCGGTGACTTCCTTCCGCGAGGAGGAGGCGGAGTCGATCGAACTGATCGCGGCGCACGGTTCCAAGGTCGTCGGAAAACCCCTGAAGGATCTGCATCTGCCCCGCGAATGCATTATCGGGGCGATCAGCCGGCCGGACGGAGAGGTCATTGTGCCCCGCGGGGAGGACTCCATCCAGCCGGGGGATCGGGTCATCCTGTTCGCGCTGGAAAAAACCGTTGCCAAGCTGCAATCCGTTTTCTTGGCCGAACGCCGGAGCTGACAATTTCAGTGGTTCATACAGCCGGATTGTTGCATATCGTCGGCCGGTTCCTGCTCCTGCTTGCCGCGTGCATGCTTGTCCCTCTGTTTTTCAGCCTTTCCGCCGGTGAAGATCCGGCTCCGTTCATTTTCGCCATGGCCTGCACCGTCCTTGCGGGAGGATTTCTTGCATTTCCCGCCGGTCGCCGCAATGCCGAACCGTCGAGGCGGGACGGAATTCTTCTTGTTTTTGCAGCCTGGATGGCAGCCGGCGTTTTCGGCTGCCTGCCCTACTGCCTCTCCCCCCATTTTCCCGGTTTCACCGACGCATTTTTTGAGTCCACATCCGGATTTACGACGACAGGCGCCACCATACTCGCGGATGTGGAAATTCTTCCCCGCAGCCTGCAGCTGTGGCGCTGTTTCTCCAGCTGGCTTGGCGGCATGGGGGCGGTCCTGCTCGGTGTCGCCGTCCTCCCCCTGGTGGGAACCGGCGGGATGCCGCTCTATAGGGCGGAGTTCCCCGGGGCAAGATCCGAAAAGCTGACGCGCAGAATTTACGAAACGGCGCGATCCCTGTGGAAGATTTATTTCGGCCTTACCGTCGCGGATTACCTGGCGCTGCGCTGGGCGGGCATGGGCCGCTTCGATGCGGTCTGCCATTCCTTCACAACGGTCAGTACAGGCGGCTTTTCGACGCGCAATGCCGGGATCGCGGCATTCGACAGCCCCGCGGTGGAAGGGGTTCTCATACTTTTCATGCTGCTTGCGGGCGTCAACTTCACCCTGCACTACCGGCTCTGGGCGGAACGCCGCGTGCGGAGGTTTATTTCGGATGTCGAACTCCGCTTCTATCTGCTGGTCGCGGCGGCCGCCGCCGCCGTCATTCTTGTCTGCTTAATGGCGAGGGATGGTTATGGCTTTGCGTCCGCACTGAGGCACTCCATATTCCAGGCCTGTTCCGTTATGACGGGGACCGGTCTGGCGACCGACGACTACGGAAACTGGAGCTCCCTGCCTCAGTTGATCCTCCTGGCGCTGATGTTTGTCGGCGGCTGCACCTGTTCCACGACGGGCGGTCTGAAAGCGTCGCGGATGCTGATGCTGGCGAAGGTGATCGGGAGGGAGTTCCGGCGCATGGTGGAAGGGAGGGGGGTTTTTACAATTCGCATGGGTTCCCGGAGCATCCCGGAAGAGACCGTTCAGAGCCTTCTGAACCTTTGTTACCTTGTCTTCCTCGCGAATTTCATTTTTTGTCTGCTGCTGTCCCTTTCGGGCATCGATATAATCTCCGGCATCTCGGCCGTGGCCGCCTGCATGTTCAACGCGGGCCCCGGGCTCGGGCAGGTGGGACCGGCTCTGAATTACGGCAGCCTTCCGGCTTTGGCCAAGTGGCTGTTGAGCCTTTGCATGGTCGCGGGGCGCCTGGAGTTCTACGCGGTTCTGGTCCTGTTTACGCGCGCATTCTGGCGCAGCTAGTCCGCCTGCTTCGCCCCTATCCGTTTCAGCTCCGCCCGGCTCAGAACGATCCTGGCCGCGGCCAGCTTTCCGTAATACTTCTTAATTTTGGCGGCATCGCCCGCCCGGACCGCTTTCACGAGATCCCCCTCCAGTTCGGCGACTTCGAGAAGCTTGTAGTAGTCCAGGGATTCCTTGAAATGCGCCAGCACGATCAGCCCCGTCAGGACCGGGTGATTGTTGGTGACGTTGGCGTCTCTGAATCTGCAGCCGTGTTCCAGCTCGACTTCCAGTCCGGCGCGGAAATCGTCGGGGTCTATTTTCATCTTCGATTCATTCACAAGGCCCAGGATCGTTTCCGCTTCCCGGGGAAGCACCCGGGTTTCCTTGAGCTTCGTCCAGTCCCTGATCTTGAGTTTCCTGCAGACTTTCCTCACTTCGTCGGTGCTGATGTATTGCGGCATTTTCATGGCTTAATGTTCCTTTCGTGCAATGTGGATTCCTTTCCGGAAATGATTTTTGAGAAAGATTCCGGGTTGAAATTGCGGATCTGTTTCCGGAGTATAAAATACCACCAACGCAGACCGATATCCCGGGCTTCCCGATAAGCCCTCTCCGGATCCCACCCCTGGAACGCGATGCGGTAGAAAGCGATCATCGCGCCGGTCCGGTCGGCTCCGCGCCGGCAGTGAACGAATACGGGGTAGTTGCCGGCATGGCCCAGAACCTTGAAAAACTCCCGGATGGAATAGACGTCGATGCCCGTTTTAGCCGTCAGCGGAATGTGGATGTTCTTCATGCCCAGGCTTTCCACCAGCTGCCGTTCGTCGTTGTCGTTGCGGAAATTGACAACCGTTTTAATCCCCATTTTTTTCAGTAAATGGAATCCCTCCTCTTCGGGCATGCCTCCGCGGTACAGGCTTTCGTCGACCTTGCGGAATCTCGGCAGCAGTTTTTCGGGAATGTCCGCGGATTCCCCGGCCCATGTTGCGGGCAGCGGCCCCGCGAGAAGAAGGAGGATGAAAAGGGTGAAGACAGATCCGTGCAGGCGCCGGCGCATCGCTAACATCCCCTTTTGAAGGGAATTCTCTGGATTAAGAGCTTGAACAGGCTCTGCACGATTTCCGTGTTGTGGGAAAGAAGGTCGTAAAAATCCTGCGCTCCGATTTTCAGCGCATGCGTTTGCTCCAGGGCCCGCGCGGAAGCGTATCTCGTTTCTCCGGTCAAAACGGCATAAATGCCGAACGTTTCATTCGGTTCCAGCGCTTCGCTGGAGCCGGAGTGGATCCGCTCCACTCTACCTTCGATAATAATATACAGGGCGTCGGCGATATCCCCCTCCTGGAAAATCGCGGTGCCGGCGTCGAAGCGGACCTCGCTGGAGATTGCGGCCAGAAAAAGCAGTTCTTCCACCGTCGCCTTGGAAAAAATATCCGCGCCCCTGAGAATCTCCGCCCGTTGCAGGGCGGTCAGTCCGGTTTCCGAAAAAGTCCCGCCGAGGATCGGCTGGTAGGGCGTCTGGTCGTTCATGGTCGGATCCTCTCGAGACGTGCTTGAGATTCTCGCATGGGCCAATGGTTTTTCACTGCGGCGTCCAGGGCGCACTCGCGAAGCGCCAGGTCGCTGCTTTGGGTGAAATTTTCAAGAATTTCCGCCGTCTTTTCTTTATACCCCACGGCGCCGTTTTCCACCAGCTGCATGACGCGCTTTCTCAACTGCGGGGAAAGCGCGTTGTCGAGGTATTCCACCGCGTTGGCTTTTCTTGAAGGATCCTTCTCGACGATGGCTCTGTAGGCGGCGTGGGCGGCCGCCGGGGGCAGGACGAGCCCCAGCAGGCGGAAAACGCGTTCCCGGCCTTGTTTGATTTTGTCCTTCAGAAGCTGAAACAGGAGATCCCGGCTTTCCCTGCCCCGATACAGTTCGTCGAGCGCGTGCATGAGCCGGAGTGTTTTTTCGATCTCCATCGCGATATGAGAACTTATGGCGTCCGCATCAAAGGTCAAATCCCGCCCGTTGATTCGGAGGCGGTTCAGCGCCCGGATGGCGCGAAAACGCAGGAGGCCGTCTTCGTGCGAAAGCGCTTCGATCAATATAATCACGGTATTTTGACTCGGGATATGGGAAAGAATTAGGGGAACCTGTCTCCGTATCTCGATGTCCTCACCGGGATCCATCAGCACGTCGGCGAGCGTGCCCAGGATCCGTCCGCTGTATTCCTGCAGGGCTTTTCTTGCAATGCCGGAGGATTCCCGCGATGCCAGGAGCCGGATCAGCGACGGAACCAGTTCCCTGTGCCCGGAGCGCCCGGCGGCCAGAATCGCTTTTTTGCGGACCGAACGGTCGGGATGATGCAGGAGTCGGACGTGCAGTTGAACCACGGCAGGGTGATGGATGTCGCCGAGCATTTCAGCGATGGAATTCCACTGCTCCGAGGAATCTTCCAGGCCGCCGATCGCCCGCCGGAGATAGCCCCGAACGGGTTCCATATCGTATGCCGGAGCGCTGTTTGCAAGGCAAGTGACGGCCGCCATGCGGATTCGGATATCAGGGGAACTCAGGTGTTCGAGCGGGGATGCTGCGGACCCCGCCGTTGATGCCGCGCTGCATCCGCGCGCCAGTATTTTGGCCCGGACGGCAGACTCCGGTTCTTCGTTGAGCCTGGCTTGAAATTCTTCCTTTCCCAGCGGAATGATATCGATGGCCCTGAATCGGACCGCGGGCGAAGGATGGCGCACGAGGCTTGCCGGGATAAGATCGGGGCGGCCGATGGCGATCGCCAGATTGACGGCGTACAGCACGATCTCTTCGTCCGGTCCGTCCATCATCGTGCGGATTTTCTCGAGAGAATCGTCGTCCCGGAATGCCGCTTTCAGGGCGAATTCCGGAATAATGCGGCGCTCGGAAAGGTTTGCCCTAAGGACGGACATGTACTCCTTTCGAGTTGTCCGGGCCGTCCAGACCCAGGCGGACAGGATTGCGGCATTGAAAAGAGCCGTACCCGCGACTTCCAGTTCCAGCACCTGGGTCAATAAAAGCAGAAGCAGTCCGCCCAAACCGTCGGAAATCCGTTGAACCACCATGTCCAGGACCGCCTTGATTTCGGCTTTCAATTTGTCCGGAATCGGCATGTACAGCAGTTCTATCGTGGACTTGTCGATCGAGTAGCGAATGACGCCGTCGCCTCCCTTGAGCAGAAGTCCGCTCCAGAGTTGCAGGGGGAATGCAAGCAAGATCCCCGTGCCCGAAAGGAGCGCTATCGGCAGGGCGAACAGCGTGAGGCGTATGCCGAAATGATCGATGATCCATCTGCCGGCAAAAATCTGAAGGAGAAAAGAGATCAGCCCGAGCCAGGCGTAAAACGATCCGAAAAAGACGGCCAGACGGTCGGCGGAATCAAAAGAGCTCTGCACGATGACCTTGAACTGGAAGTCGATGATGAGTGTGGCGACGGCGGAAATGGACAGAAGTCCTACGATCAGCCTGAGATAGCGCGAACTCCGCGTCATTTGCAGCATCGTTCTCAGGCTCTTGTCCTGCTTCCCCAGAGCTCCGGAAGGCAGGGACCGGTCCTCCACGCAGAGACCGCAGAAGCGTTTGGAAAGAACCGCGACGATTCCGATGCAGACGGCCGGGAACAGGACCAGCATGAAAAGAAGATTGCCGGTTCCCAGAAACCGGACGATCCATGCGGCAAGCAGTCCTCCCAGAAAACCGCCGAGAATGCCTCCGCTGCCGATCAGCGGAAACAGCCTGCGGGCCTGGCGCGTGTTCAGGGCCATTCCTGCCAGGGTCCAGACCTGGGCCGTTATAATGATGCCGAAAATGCTGGTCCAGATGTAGAAAACGGCGGCGACGGCGGCCCATTCCAGGCGGATCAGCCACCAAAGCAACAGGACATTCCCGATGAAGAAAAGCAGGGTTCCGGATATCAGCAGGGCCTGGTTGATGCGGTTGGAGAGCCTCACGTAAACGGAGACAAGAAGGCCGATGACAACGGCGACCGCGATATAGGCGTACGGCAGATCCCGCGCGCTGTAATGGTCCAAAAACAGGGAATCCCGCACCGTCCGGGCGATGGTGAAGGAAGCCAGTGCGAGAGTCAGATACAGGAAAAGCAGGAAAACAGGGATCCCTTCGCCGGGCTCGATATTCAGAAATGACTTCAGACGTTTCATTTTTCCTATTCGGGGCTGTCTCCTTTGATATTCCCTCGTTAGGGCCCGGCTATTAGGGTACCAGAAATTCTGCTTTTGAAGAATGCAGCGTAGCGGCCGATCTGTCGGGAACAAGACCCTCCATTGCGGAATCACGGTTACCAAGCGGAATTTTCCCGGCCTGCTTTGTGGCGGCCTTCCAGGCCTTCATTATTATTTTATCTGAAACGTCTTCTTCACGGTAACCCACTCGCCGCGGGTAGTCAGATATGGGACCTCGATCCGGCAGACCGGCCAGCCTTCGGGTTGAGATGCGTCGGTCCGCTTCAAAAAGAATTCCACGGCCCGGTCCCGGCTGCCGGCCTTGAGCGTCGCCTGCATCCCGCGGCCGGGGGACACCTCCCACCTGCGGTCGGGCGGTTCCCACTGGAAATAGACCGTCACATCCTGGGCGCTCGGGTTGCTCAGCCGCAGGACCACCCGGTAGCCGTCTTCCGTCTGCGCTAAAAGCTTCCGCGGGATCTCTTCTTCAGCCAGCAGGCGGGTCTGGAGCTGGAAAATGCCTGCGTTGTCGGCAGGGGCCACCGCCGCGGGCATCTCGATACTGTCCGCTTTGATGACGGCAAAGCGGAAATCCCGGTCCCGGACCGAGGCCAGGATAAAGTGAGGGAAGTTCCCGGCCTCCGGGATATCCGTTCCCATGGAGCCGGTGGCATTGGTCATGGCATACCCGATGCCGCCCTCCTCATAATACTCGTAGTGATGCCGGTGGCCGTAAAAAACGGCCCTCACCCCGTAGCGGACGAAAGTCCGGTGCAGGGCTCCCCGATTCTCCAGATCCATCATGGGCCGGTGGAAAAATACAAGGATATGGTCCTTGTCCCGGCTCTGCTCGAGATCCTTTTCGAGCCATTGAAGCTGCTCCGGGCCGATGCGCCCCGACTCGGCCCGGTAATCCGTGTCCAGGACCACGAAGTGCGCATTCCTGTAATCGAAGGAATAATAAAGATCCCCCCAGGTTTCCCGGTAAATGCGCTCCAGCTGCGGATTGGGCCTGCCGTTTGCGCCCAGCACGTCGTGATTGCCCGGAACCGGGAAAAAAGGGATGCCGCCCAGAGGCGCCAGTTGATTTCTGAATCGCCGCCACTGGCTGCGGACCTGTCCCGCATCGTCGGTGTATCCCGATATCATGTCTCCGACCTGGATCACGAGCGAAGGGCCGATCTGGGAGACATCCTCGATCATGCGGTTGAAGACCTGCGGGCCGTCGAACTGGCTGTCGCCCAAAACGACGAAGAAAAACTCGTGCTCCGGCGCACGGACGGTCTGTTCCGCGGCGCCCGGGGCGCACGCAAGCGCCAGGCACAGAAGCAGGGCGAAACGCAATCCGGAGCCGGTCGGCCTTTCGGAAAAAAGACGGGACCGGGTTTGGTCCTTCAGACTGGAATTCTTCAATTGAAAATAACCTCCCTTTCACAAAGATCCCGGACTCCTTACGAAATACAAAGTTGCCGAGCCCGCTTTCATCGGATTATACCCTTTTCCCGTGAACGGACCGGTACCGATTCCGCAGGGCGCCGGTTGCAAAGGAAAAAGGATGAACTGAATTCATACTCCAGAACGCTGAATGCCGCTGCCCCGGAAAATGGGAAAATACGGTCAGGCGTCGCCGCGAGGGGGTCGCGGCATCCGGAAAATATGCATTGCGTTGCTTTTTTCGGTTACAATTGCGGCAAAAAGGGGGATCCATGGAATACGTAGTCATTGTGCTCCAAATAGTGATTGCTCTTGGAATTATCAATGTATGGATTTTGCGTCCCGGCAAATCCACCTGCTGGCGTGGCGGTGAAGCCAAGAGTATGCGGGAAGAGTTCGCAGTCTACGGCCTCCCCGCATGGTTCATGTACCTGATCGGTTTTTTGAAATGCCTCCTGGCCGTATTGTTGATCCTGGGCATCTGGATTCCGGTTTTAACTATGCCCGCAGCGGCAGCCATGGCACTACTGATGCTCGGGGCCGTGTCGATGCATGTCAGGGTGAAGGATCCGCTTAAAAAAGCGCTCCCTTCCTTCACCATGATGGTGCTTTCCCTGGCAGTGGCCATCCTGTAATATCGAAGTATGCCGGTATGCCTCGAGGACAAACTTGCAATTCTGGCCGATGCGGCCAAATATGACGTGTCCTGCGCATCCAGCGGCAGCCGCCGCGCCCCGAAGGACGGCCGGCTCTTGGTAATGCAATAAAGTATAGTATTTCTCAGTAAATCTTTGCACAATAGAGCCGGCCGCAAAATGTGAAATTATTT
>JAFGAO010000144.1 GCA_016933615.1 Acidobacteriota bacterium | reverse complement strand
CGACGGCATGATCCCGATCGTCCGGACCAAGGGCGATTTCGACTGGCACAGCGAGCTCATCCTGGCCCTGGCCAAGCGGCTCCCGCTTTCGCTCCTGGAGCAGTGGTTCCGGCGCCGGCCCGAGGGACAGGAAGCGAACTGACCGTTTCGACGGCATTCGGAACCCGGCGGTTGAGGCCCAATCGGGACAAGGACATGAAAAGCATAAGAGACATCCCGTGGAAGGCCGTTTGGCCCTGGCTGCTGTTGATCGCGGCGGCCTACATCCTCGCGAAAAAGATCGCCGGATGAGAGCGTTCGGGCGAGCCGTCCTCGCTTTGGGCTTGGCGGCATCCGTGTCGCCTCTATTCGGGCAGAACCACCTGAACTTCCAGGCCGAGGCGGATGGCATCCGGGAGCAAGCCCGCTGGCGGCTGGGGCCTTTGCTGCTATTCCCGACCCTGAGGATCAGCGAGGCTGGATACGACGACAACGTCTATCTCAAGGGCCCTGACGAAGAACCGGTTTCCGACTATCGAGCGAATTTCTCTCCGGAGATTAAAGCGAATATTATCTTGGGGGGATCGCTGATCCTCTCCTTCCTCGATAATCCCGAATATATGTACTTCCACAGGGAGAAAAGCCGGGGAGGGTTCGGTAACAGCTTTTCGCCCGGTTTCCGGATGCTCCTTCTCGGGCGATTCGCTCTTTCCGGAAGCTATGAGTACCGGAAGCAGTTCCGGCAGCTTTCACGCGAAATCAATCTGCTGACGGAGAACGTTTCCAAAGGCTATCACGGAGAGCTGTTTTACGAGACGGCGCGCATGTCGTCGCTGGGGATATCTGCCGACATCCGCGATTATTCCCACGAAAACCTAGATCTGGAAGGCTCCGCGGGAAGCTTGGCCAGGCAGCTCAACCGGGAAGAAAGAAGCGTTCACGGCGAGCTTTACTACAGCCTGTCTCCGGTCAGGTTCTTTTTCCTGAGGGCCGGCTACACGGAGTACGGCTTCGAATCGGTCGAGGCGGGTTGGCGCGATTCCCATTCCTGGCAGGCGAGCGGCGGGATTCGGTTCTCGCCCGCCGGCCGCATCCAGGGACTTCTTTCG
>JAFGAO010000143.1 GCA_016933615.1 Acidobacteriota bacterium | reverse complement strand
TTTTCCAGGCCTCTACGATCGCTTCGATCTGTTCGCCGGTCCTGGAAATATCCATAAGGGTATATTTGAGGTACAGTCCGGCGTCCGGCAGGTTAAAGAGCATGTCCATCTGTTCCCCGGCCGACTCGAGTTCGAGGATGGGCTTCTTCCCGGCGGCTTTCCGGGCGAAGTACATGTCGATGCCCTGGTCGGGCGAGTAGCCGAGCTCGGAAACTTTCATCGTGCTCAGGGTGATCGACAGGAGCGCAGGTTTCATTTTCATAAAAGCGGCCGGGGGAAGCCCGGCCTTTTCGAGATATTCCTCGAGCATGGCGTACACTTCGCCGCTGAGTTCGTCCTTGATTGTTTTGTCGCCGGCATACATGCCTTTCGACAGGACTTCCTGCAGCACCTCCATCGGATCGACGCTCAGGGGATCCAGCTCCAGGACCAGGGCCGAAGATTTGCCGAACGCATCCTCGACCGCGGCATCCAGCGGATACATTTCCGGTTTTGCATAATGAATGGATCCATAAAGGTAAACAGTCGCCGTGCCGGATTTTACCTCCCACAGAAGAGACTGCGCCGGCACCGGACGGGCGGAAGAGATCCAAAATAAAAAGACGGCCAGGACGGCTACCTGCACGGGAAAGGCGCGCTTGCGGCCGGAGCGGGCGTCGCCGGTGTCCGGAAATGTGTTCATCGGTTGTCTCCTTTGCGGATCGTATCTGTCGAGCCTCTTTTCAGTTCCTTCATGCATCTGTTCCGGAATAATAATCCCGTCCGGCATTGTTCCGCAAAAACAAATATCTTACAGCATGATGGTCCGCGTCCCGGCGCGGCGCAAAGGGGCGCGGACACAGACCTGATTTCCTGGTTCGTATCGTAACCGGGGTGAAATCCGCTTAGAGAAATTAGGGCGGTCCGGGCGTTTTTTCGATCCGCAAAAGCTGAGGCGTGGTAAGGTTTCATAGAGAACACGGATCTGAACGACGCCATAAAATGGCGACAGGACTGGATTGCACTCATTTTCGTGTCTATGCGGCACCGCTCTGCTTTTAAAATGGGTGGAATTCCGGCCTCCCGCCATTTTTAAACGGTATGGGATCATTGAAACAAGCTCGAAACAACAGCAAAACTCTTTGCCGGATACGGGGGCTTGCCGAAGACCTGATCGTCACAAGAAAGGGAGCGGTAATCACGCTCTGGTCCTCGGCCGGGATCCGGCATACCGTTTTCGACATGAACGCTCCGCATCTGCCCGGTCTGGAATATGCGCGCAATATGCTGGCGGCGCTGGCATTCTGCCCAAAAGCGCGATCCTGCCTCGTCCTGGGGCTCGGCGGGGGCTCCGTCCCGCGCATGCTTCTCAAAGCCAGCCCGCATATGGAAGTGGAAGCGGTCGAAATCGACCCGGCAATCGTGGAACTGGCCGAAAAATATTTCGACATTCACGCCCTGCCGCGGTGCCGTATTCGCCTGCAAGACGCCGTCGCGTTCCTCGGGCGCTGCACTTCGCGGTATGCGATCGTCATGGTCGACACCTATCTCGGGGAACAGTTCCCGGATCAGTGTGCGACGCGGGAATTCATCATGGATGCCAGGAAATGCCTGCTCGACGACGGCGTGCTGGCAGTGAACTGGCTGAGCGGGGACAGGCGAAAACGCGACACCCTGCTGAAGATGATCGAAGGGTCCGTGGGCCCGGTCTGGCAGCTGCCCGGACTGAAATCGGACAATATTCTGTATTTCGCCTCTGCAGGGCGGGCTACCCGCCCCGCAATCCTCTCCGCGGCCGTGGATGTTCAGACTCAAATCCCCTTTGAGAATTCACTGGCGCGGCTGGTCCGGCGCCTGGAAATGGTGTCCGCCTTGGAGACGCGATCCATTTGAATGTCCGCTTCCACATGAATCTGGAGCTGAAGGCGAGAGGGCCGGCCGGTGTGTGAGTCAGTCGGACGCCGGTACGGTTTGCACCACCAGTTCATGGAACAAATCGGAAACCTCCACCGTCAAACCGGCGAAGAGTATCGATTGGGCCGCGGCCCCCGCTTCGAAGGTCTTATATTTGCCGATCTCACAATCCTCGAAGCTGTAGATTATGATATTCTCCTGCCTCGGATCGACGATCCAGTACTCCTGCACCCCGGACAGCCTGTAAGTATTCAGCTTGTCGATCATATCCTTGCTTCGCGTGCCGTCCGAAAGGATCTCGAGGACCAGGGAGGGGGTGCCCATGTAGCGTCCCTTTTCCGTGACGTTATTCTCCAGATCGCATGCCACCATCAAATCCGGCTGCATGACATCAGGCTCCTTGATCTCCCGCTTGCGGAAATGCACGTCGAACGGAGCGAAGTACACCCGGCATGACTTGCTCTGAAAATACCCGTGGAAGATCAGGTGCAGCCTGCCGAGGATCTCCTGATGCCGGAGAGCGGGCGAAGCCAACAGATGGATTTCTCCGTTAATGAACTCCATGCGCAGGGTGCTTTTCTCGTATATCTGCATGAATTCTTCATAGGACACTTTCTTGCCGCCGTACTGGTAATCCAGCGCCCTTTCCCTCACCAGGAAATACTGTTCGATATCCGTCACATATGGAGTCAGCCTGGCGATTTTGCCGCCGTTCTTGGTAATCACTACGTCGTTCTGTTGTTCCACTACGTCCAGGTACTTCCCGAGATTCTGCTTCAGCTCGGTCGCGCTGATCACGAGTCCTTCCCGATAAGCGCTTGATGCCATGGTTCCACCTCCGTCATTGCCGCCATGAACGAAATATTGCCTGAATATCGCACGAAAATCCATAATATATTGTGCGATAATACAAGCGCTGATAGATTTATGACCTTAGCCGAACCGGTCGAACCCGCTCCGAATCCAGCCCGACTTTGGCAACTGGGAGGGGGGGGATAATGACTTGTAGCCGCGCCCAATTCAATCTTTCTTGAATTGCCGTCCCAGTTGTCAAAGTCGGGCCGGGTGCGCCAAAAAGCAATTCAAAAAAGCCTTCGTGGTGGGGACAATCCGGCTCTCGATAATCCTGAAGGTTTCCATAAATGGACCAGGACTTTATCGTGGCCCGACCACGCTATCCCAAGGAGCCGCGGACGCAGCGGATGCGGTATCTGCTCGTTTTATAGTAGCTCAGGATGTAGGCACCGTCGAACATGACGATCCAGGCGCTTCGGGTGTCGGGCGCAAACGTCGTAGAGGACCAGTAGCTGAGGGTGTCGCGGAAAGGGACGTCCATTCTCATAGCCGGACGCATGCTTTCCAGCAGGATTTTCCGGTCGAGCAGCGTCTCCAGTTCGGGCGCCGTCGGCAGGCGCCAGTCGCCCTTTCCATTGAGTCGAAGCGAGCGCGCATATTCAAGGGCGTCGTGCCAGGTCATTTCCCCCGGGGAGCGGAACTGCCATTCCAGCTTCGTCTGGGGATCTGTCCAGGTAGGCGTTTCCTCGGCCGCAGCCACATTTTCATTTGTTTTGGGATCGTGACTTTGTTCTGACATTGGATGCTGACTACGCATATAGCCATTCAACGAAATTGCTATGGGGAGTGCGGCGGCAAGCTGCCCGCAAAGTGTCTGGATATTAAAGGTTTATGGCGCAAGCACCTGTCCGGCGTAGCAGAAGCGAAGCCGGAAGCTCGCACGCTTCAAAACATCCGCAAACCGCGCTGCTGCAAATCCTGCTTAAGGGACGATGCGCTGCAGGCCGTCATTAATCCCGGCGGGGAATTCGGACGCATCGCCCCAGTAGACGCAGTGGGCCGGACAGGACCAGGTGCAGGCGGGCGCTTCCCCACGTTTCCGCTTATCGAGGCAAAGGTCGCATTTGACGGCCTTGAGCGTCTCGTGGTTGAACTGCATGACGCCGTAGGGGCAGGCCTGCACGCAGGCGGCGCCGCATGTGATGCATCGTTTCGCCTCCTCTAGGGCTTCCTGTTCGCTGAATCCGAGCTGGACCTCGTCGGAACCCATGCGCTCCCCGACCGGCAGCCAGGCGCTTTCCATGCGCGGCGCGGGGTCGTATTTGTCCTTCACCGGTTCCGTAATGGGAGTCAGCCCGGCGTCCCGGGCCTCTCGGCCCGTGAGCAGATCGAGCCCCCTGAAGTAGCGGTCTATGGAGACCGCGGCCGCCTTGCCGGAGCCGATCGCCTCCACAACGGTCCTCGGGCCGTATAAGGCGTCGCCGCCGGCGAACACTCCCTGGAGCGGCGTTTTCAGGCTGACGGGGTCCGCAATAAACCGCCCCTCCACATCGACCGGGATCCCCTGGCTCTCGGCAAGCGGGACATCGGCCGCCTGACCGGCGGCGATAATGACCGTGTCGGCTTCCATGCGTGTGAGATCCGCTTCGTCGAAGCGGAGTTCCACGACGCCATCTTCATTGCGAACGGATTGGCTCCTTTTGAATTCGACTCCTGCCAGCCGGCCGTCTTTACCGAGGAATTGTTTCGGGGCCAGGCCGGTGACGATCCGGATCCCTTCCTCGACGGCTTCGTTCACCTCCCGCTTCCATGCCGGCATTTCCGCCTGCGCGCGCCGGTAGACGATGGCGACATCCCCGGCTCCCCTGCGGATCGCGGTCATGGCCACATCCATGGCCACGTTTCCGCCGCCGACGACAAGCACGGTCCTGCCGAGCGCGACGGGATTGCCCAGTGCGGTGTCCCGGAGAAAATCGATTCCGTTCAATATTCCCTTCAGGTTCGGGTTGGGTATATCCAGCGGAACGTTTTTGTGGAGGCCCGTAGCCAGGAAGAAGGCCCCGTATCCCTCTTTTTTCAGGCTCTCGAACGTCACGTCGCTGCCGAAAGCCACGCCTGTTTTGATTTCCACGCCCATCTTCCCGATCACCCCGATGTCCGCCGCCAGGGCCTCCCTGGGGAGACGGTACAGCGGGATGCCCACGGCCATCATGCCGCCGGCAACGGGAAGTTTTTCAAAGACGGTCGCCTTGTAGCCGTTTTTCGCCAGGAAGTATGCAGCCGCCAGCCCGGCGGGGCCGGATCCGACAATGGCGACTTTCCCTTCTCTTGCAGGCTGAAGCTTCGGGACATAGGCGTCCCCGCCTGCCCGGTTCCGGTCCGCCAGGAAACGCTCTATGGCCCGGATGGAAACGGGATCGTCGATCTGCTTCCGGTTGCAGTCGGATTCGCAGGGGAAGGTGCATACCCGGCCGCAGACGGAAGGGAAGGGGCTGGTTTCCTTCAGGAGCCGCAAGGCTTCCGTGAATTTTCCCCCGGCGGTGAGCCCGATAAATCCCTGGATGTCGTTGCCCGCCGGGCAGTTGAATTTGCAAGGGGAGGTCTGCTGTTTCTCGCGGCCGGAGCGGCCCTCCACGGCACTGCATCCGGTGCATTTTCCGGGATCGAGGAGCACAACGCCCGTGTCCGGGTCCTTTGTAATGGCTTCTTCCGGGCAGGCCAGGGCGCAGGGCGCATCCCCGCAGTGGTGGCAGTAGTACTGCATGAACAGCGGCGCCCTCTCCAGGACCCTCACGAGCCTGGGGCCGACCGGAAGACCGTGCTCCTGCTTGCATGCAATCTCGCAGGTGTGGCACCCGCAGCAATCCTTCTGGCTGAATATCAAAGACACTTTAGCCATTGGCCCCCTCCCATTCCTCGTCGCAGGGCGAGATGCTGCACAGGCATACCCTGAGGTTGGTTGCGCCCATGTTGGCGTCGCAGGTTTCGAACGCGTTGTCGGTGATGACGTTGGAGTTGGATATCTCCCAGCCGTGCCCCGGATCCTTCATCTCCGGGTACCACCACCCGTGTTCGGCCGCGATCACGTCGGGGAGCAGGGAATCGGTAATCTTCGCTTTCTGCCTGATGCGCCCTCTCGGGGATTCGATCCAGATCCACTGCCCGTCGGTGATGCCGTGCCTGGCCGCGGTTTCGGGGTGGATCTCGCAGATGGGGTGCGGCCGGATCTCCCTCAGCCACGGAATCATGCGCATTTCCGTGTGGAAAAACGTCGGGGTCCGGAGCCCCGAGTTGAAAATGTACGGGTACTTTTTGGCTACCTGCGGCGTGGATACGGGGCTTTCGGGAATCTCCCGGTATTGGGGCAGAGGATCGCGCCCCCACTTTTCGATAAGGGTCGACCAGAGCTCCAGCTTCCCGGTCGGCGTGGAAAAGCCTCTTTCCCTGTATTTGTAATAGACCATTTCGCCGTGCAGGTAATCCGCCTCCTTGAACTGCGCCCAGTCGAGCCCCGACGGCTCCAGGATGTAGTCCAGGGAATCTTCGACGGTGGGGAACCATTGCTGCCCCATGCGCTTTCCGAGTTCCAGGAAGATCTTGTGGTCCTGCCAGGCTTCGCCGATCTCGACGCATTTCTGCCGCGCGAACACGTAGCCGTGGCGTTTCCAGTTGTCCGCGACGTAGTTCTGCTCCAGCCAGGTCCCGGCCGGCAGGAATATATCGGCCAGTTCGGCGGTCGGAGTCATGAAGTGGTCGATGACGACCAGGAAGTCCAGCATCTGCAGCGCGCGATAGGCCTGCTTGGCGTTGGCGCGGGACACGACCGGGTTGGTGCCGCACAGAAGCCCGGCTTTGAGCTGGTAGGGCGTTCCGTAAACGATGGAATCCCAGGCCTTCTTGGGATTGATGAACTGCACCCTGGCGCCGAGGAAAAACTCCATGCCTCCCAGCCTCTTCTGCTGCACCTCTTTTGAAAGGCTTTTGTGGCAGGAGAATTCCGCCACGGTGCGCACGGGGGGATTGACGAACAGGGCGTTCCCGCCGGGGGCGTCCAGGTTGCCCGTGATTCCCATCAGGCCGATCGCGGTCCGGGTGAAATCCGTGCAGTTGTTGTTCTGCTCGGTGGGCACGCCCCAGTGGATCGCCGCCGGCTTCGTTGCGGCGTAAAGCCTTGCCGCCGCACGGATCTTTTCCCTGTCCACCCACGTGATTTTCTCGACCTTGTCGAGGGGGTAGTCCTTCATGACCCTGTCTTTGAATGCGTCCCAGCCGTGGACGTGGTTTTCCACGAAATCCCTGTCGTAAAGCTCCTCCTCTATGATCACGTTGTGCCAGCCCAGGGCCATGGCGCAGTCGGTGCCCGGCCGGATCTGCAGCCAGATGTCGGCCTTGCCTCCGTAGAAGGAATTCCGGGGATCGATGCTGATCAGTTTGGCCCCGTTTTTGTAGGCCCGGTAAAAGTTTTCGCCCTTGTATTCGTCCGCGTTGGTCCACATGGGGTTGCTCGCCCACATCACGATCAGTTTGGGTTCGCCGACAAAATAATCGACGACCGGGAGGTTCCCGCAGGTGGCAAGACTCGTGGAGACTCTCGACACGTAGCACATGTGGCCGGCCGTCAATACGTTCGGCGTTCCCAGGAGATTGGCGAAGCGGTACATATGGCTTTCGTAGTCCCGGCCCGTTCCCTGCCCGACGACGATGTATTCCGGCCCGTGCCGGTCGACGACGGCCTGAAACCTGTCCGCCACGGTGTCGAGCGCCTCGTCCCAGGTGATGCGTTCCCAGTTTCCGCTCGGCTTCGGTCCGGTCCTCTTCATGGGATAAAGGATCCGGTCGGGGTGGTAGGCCAGCTGCGTCACGGCCAGGCCCTTGCTGCACATGCTGCCGCGGCTTATGGGGTCGTCGGGATTCCCCTCCACCTTGATCACCTTTCCGTCCTTCACGTATGCAAAGACGCCGCAGGCGCCGTGGCAGCAGCGGCAGTGGGTCCGCACTTTTTTCACGTCTCCCATGGTTGCACTCCTTCGGGACAACGCCGCCAAGGCGTATTCCCTGATCGCAGAAATCCGCGGATTCTCTTTTCCGGATAGCCGGGGCGGAACTCGTTCGAGGTTCCACGGAAATGAATGCGGTATTCAATATTTTCCGAACAGTTCATCACGGGCATTTCACGGAGAGGATGCTTCCTCTATAAACAACCTTCTGAAAACTGTCAATAAAAATGGGAGGCCTGCAATCTTTAAACCCTCGGCCTGGGCAGCATCCCGGCCCGTTCGGCAATCTCGGGCACCCTGTGCTCCCATTCGATCGCCATAAGGTGAATCCCCGCAACTCCCCTTGTCTGCTTCAACGCCTCGATCTGCTCGCAGGCCATCCGTATCCCTTCATCGGCTTCCCGGTCCCGGGGGACGCCCTTGAGACGCCGGATGGCCGCTTCCGGGACTTCCATGCCCGGAACCTCCCTCTGCATGTGCAGGGCCATGGAAACGCTCTTCAGCGGCGTGATTCCGGCAAGAAGATGCACGTTTTCCAGAAGACCCGTTTCCCCGGCGCGGGCGACAAAGTCGCCGAATTTTTTCATGTTGTAGATACACTGGGTCTGGACGAAATCCGCGCCGGCCCGGATTTTCTTGGCGAGGCGCCGCACGCCGAATTCAAAGGGGTCGGCGAAAGGGTTGGCGGCCGCTCCGATGAACATCTTCGGCGGCTCGTCGATCGGCTCTCCGCCGGCAAAGCGGCCTTCGTCCCGCATGAGCCGGACCATGTGAATGAGCTGCATGGAATCGATATCGAAAACCCCCAAGGCGTCGGGATGGTCCCCGAAATCCTGGTGGTCGCCGGACAGGCATACGATATTGCGAATCCCGTTGGCGCAGGCGCCCAGGATGTCGCTCTGCATCGCCAGCCGGTTGCGGTCGCGGCAGACCATCTGGTAGTTCGGCTCCAGTCCTTCCTCCAGCGCGATGAGCGAAGCGCCCCAGCTCGACATCCGCACCATGGCCGTCGGATTGTCGGTAATATTGGCGGCATCGACGCAGCCTTTGAGGTGTCTGGATTTTTCCCGGATTCTGGCGGCGTTGGCGCCGCGGGGCGGTCCCAGTTCGCCCGTGAATGCGAAATGTCCCGCGCGCAGCACGCGTTCAAAATTACTGCCCGATTTCATCGCTCCAGCCATCGAACGCTCTCTGTATAGTGGCTCCAGCCCGGTTTGCATTGTCTCCCGGAGCCGGAGGTCGGCGTGTACTTTCGCGGCAGGTTCCCGTCGGTGTCGGAATCGCTCCCGCCGGAGGCTTTTCGTTGCGATAGTCTTTCATGCCGGCATGTCCGAATCCAATCCCGTGCTTTCGACCCCGATTTCGATACCGACCCCGATTTCGCCCGCTCAGCCGCCTGCAGCCAGCAGCATGATGGTTATGTGGTCCCTGTCCTCAAGGAGCTTCTGCATCCCATCCCGCTCTATCCATTCCTCCTTGTTGCGCAGGACCTTGAGCATCATGTCCAGCCGGCCGTCTTCGCCCAAAAGAAATTGCCGGACTTTGTTCCCGTATTTATCGGCCACCTGCCGGATCAGTTCCTCCAACGTCTGGTTGGTGAAATCCATTGTGATTGTTTTTCCGCCCACAATTTTTGCGACATTGGGCAGGCTGAGGAATTCAACCGTTACGGCCATCATTGAGCCCCGAGCAGGGAGACCGCCTTGCGGTCCGCGGCCTGGAGCCTGCGGGCCGCTTCTCTTCCCTTCTCCAGGCCGAGGTCTCTCGTGTCGACGAAGCGGACCGCCTCGACCTCACAGAACCGGACGCATTGGGGATCGCCGTCGCACAGGTCGCATTTGATGACCTTGCGGTCCGTTGCCACAAAATGCATGGCTCCGAAAGGGCACACCGACACGCAGGTGCGGCAGCCGATGCATTTGGTGTAGTCCACCTCCACCCGCCCCAGGTCTTCGTTGCGGGACAGGGCTTTGGCCGGGCATCCCAGGACGCAGGGGGCTTCTTCGCACTGCTGGCAGGTCACCGGGATGTAGACTCCCTCGGATTCCCACTTGATGACCCGGATCCGGCTGCGCACCGGATTGGACACGCGGTCGTGCTTCACGGCGCAGACCAGCTCGCACAGCCTGCACCCGGTGCATTTCTCATAGTCGATTTTAAGGATTTTATTGTTTTTCTGCATGGACGATCTCCCGGCGTTTCCCGCCGCTTACAGCCGGTGTGAGGGTTCGCTTTCCAGGCCCTGCTTTTTGAGGGTTTCCGGTTTCGGGACGCCTTCCTTATCCAACCCTTTGTGTTCGTAAAGCTCGTCGACCATCCGGATGAACTTTTCCTTGTCGATGTATCTTCCTACGACACCAGGGGCGCCTCTCCGGCACGGTTCGTCGAAGTAGCGGTGGTTGAGCATGTCCCCTTTTTTCAGATCGCTGCGGGTCAGGCCCTCGCGCAGGTTGAACATTCGCTCTATCGTATTGCACCGCACGGCCACATCCCAAATATCCTTTGGCGTGAATTCCAGGCCCGTGTTGTAGCGGATGACTTTCGCCCAGTCCTCGAAGTTCGGGTGCGTGGGGCCGAGAAATACCGTGTGGTATTTGCATATCCCCAGGCAGTCGACCGCCATGTAGCAGTTTTCCTGCCAGAAGACCTGCCAGGGCTTGCCTTCGTAGACCGTATGATCCGAACTGAGCGGGCCGTCGTAGGGGACGGGACTGGAGTAGATTTTCCTCAGGACCTCCTCCGGCAGATGATAGAGGTCGATGGCCGGCCGGCTTCTCAGGTGATCGGACCCCCTCGAAGCTGTGGCGACATTGAGCGCCAGCGCCGGGGTGGCCCTTTCATCGGAATGGAGGTTGTTCATGCCTTTGACCTGAACCAGGTAGTCAAAGGAGTTTCTGCCGATTTTTTCCGAGGCGGGAATGCCGCCGTCTGCCAGGGTGTCGCCCAGCCAGCCCTTCCGGCCGCAGATGCGCGAAACCATTTCAACAAGCGCTTCGTCGTTGCCGAAGCGGAGGTCGATCCCGTCGGTTTGCTCCCTGGTCAGGATCCCCAGTTCGTAAAGCTCCATGGCCCATGAAATCATGGCCCCGGTCTCCAGGTTGTCCATTCCGTACTGATTGACGAGGTAGTTGCAGGTCAGGACGGTTTCGGCGTTGCGGCAGTCGGGCATGGCGCCGAAAGCGCCCAGGGTCGTATACTCCGGGCCTTCGTCGTATTTCCCGGCATAAGGGCCCGAGGGCAGTTTGTAGCGGGCCCTGCAGTGGACCTGGCAGCCGAAGCAGCCGGCCATGTGGTGCGGCCCCATCGTTTCGGTCGCGATTTCGTCGAGACGTTCCGGCTCGATGTCGTCGGCGAACTCGCACTGGTTGTATTGAAAATTGCGGGCGCGCACGCCGCCCCAGGAGTTTGTCGCCCCCCAGATAAACGGCGTGCCGAGGGTGCCCTGGGTCTGGTTGACCTTGGAGCTCGCGATCTGGTCGATGAAGCGCTTGTTGAATTCAAGAGCTTCCTCGGGATGGGCGATGCCGATGTCCATGGTTCCCCGGGCCGCGACCGCTTTGAGGTTCTTGGAGCCCATGATGCATCCCATGCCGGTTCTGCCGCCGGAGTCCTTGATGCCGGTCATGACGTTGGCGAAACGCACAAGCTTTTCGCCGGCGGGGCCGATCACGAGGCATTTGACCTCGGGATCGCGCAGCTCCTCGCGGATGGCCCACTGGGTTTCGGTCGTGCTCCTGCCCCAGAGGTTCCCGGCGTCCCGGATCTCGATCTCCCCGTCGTGAATGAAAAGGTAGGAGGGTTTCTCCGCTTTGCCCCGGATGACCAGGTGGTGGAATCCCGCCCAGGCAAGCTCCGGGGCGAAAAAGCCGCCCATGTTGGTCGATCCCAGCAGACCGGTCAGGGCCGATTTTGCCATGACATGGGTGCGGGTCGTGGCCGACGCGCATGTGGCGGCCAGAAGGCCCGCGGAAATAAGCAGAACGTTGTCCGGCGAGAGCGGATCCACCCCTTTTTTCGTGTGATTGTAGAGCAGGTAGGCGTCCAGTCCCCGTCCGCCGAGGAACTGCTTCCGGATTTCAACCGGTATCGGTTTGACCTGGATCTCGCCCGTTGTCAGATCGATGTAGGCGATTTTGCGTTTAAGCGCCATTTTACCGCTCCTTTTCCTTTTTCTTCAGGGCCTCCTCGGCAAGCTTCCGGTTCACTTCCCAGACAGGGCCCCGGATCCTGGGGAAGTCGGGGCGCAACCAGTGGACCCGGAACTCCATGCCGCATTCGGGGCACTTCACATGGGTCTGCCCGGCTTTCGGTTCGATCCGTCCCATGCAGCTCGGGTTTTGGCAACGGATTTTTCCGTACGTCCTGGTTTTTCTAAGGGCTTCCGCGGTTGAAATATCTTCGTCAGCCATGATATTGCTCCATATTGGTTCACTATGAAGAACGAATGACGGTTCCACCTTAACATGCGACGCAGTAGCGGTGTCAACAATAAAAACTTAATTATCAATAACATATTTAATTTTTTAAATTATGGGTTGACAGGAATCAAGCGTTGCGTTCATAGTGGGTTTTTAAATTGTTCACTATAGTAAACACAAATTCCGGAACATCCACCGTGTACCAGGCGCCGACGGTCAAAAAGGCTTTCCAGATCCTTGAACTCGTTGCCGGGAAGGAAAAGCATCCCACCATCAGCGACCTTTCCCGGGAACTGGGCATCAGCAAAAGCACCGTGCACGGGATCACCCGTGCGCTTGAGGAGGCGGGCGCCCTTTACCGGGACAGGAATTCGAAACGCTACAACCTCGGCACGGCTCTTTTCGAACTGGCCAGGATGGGCTACGCCCGGATCGACCTGAAGGATGCCGCCCGGCCTGTCATGGAAAAACTGATGCGGGCAACCGGGCAATCCGTTTTTCTGGGCATTCGCTCGGGGAGCCACGTTTCGATTGTGGATATCGTCGAATCCGCGCAGAATCTCAAGATCACGTCCCCGATCGGGACCCGTGTGCCGCTGCTGGCCGGGGCTCTGGGCAAAGCCTTCCTGGCATCGATGGACGACAAACGCGCGATGTCTCTCATCCGGTCGATCGGTCTTCGCGGATTTACGGGCAATTCCGTCACCGACCCGGATCGCTATATGGAGATGGTGGACGAGGCGCGCGCATCCGGTTGGGGACTCGACGACGAGGAGTATATCCAGGGAGTCCGTGCCGCCGCCGCGGTTATACGGCGGTCCGGACAGCCTACGGCGGCTGTCTGGGTTGTGGGATTCACGCCCAGCATGGGGGCGGACAGGATGCTGGATATCGCCAGAGAAACCAGGCGCGCTGCCGAGGCGATCGCCAAAAGAATCGCCTCGCATTCTTTCGACGGGCAAAAGCCATGAGCTATTTTCAGGTGAATGAAAAATGCAACGGATGCCTTGCCTGTGTGCAGAACTGCCCGGCTCGGGCGCTCGAGGCCAGGGAGGCCGGAGGCCTCCAGACATTGCTCCACAATATGGCGCGCTGCGCCCGCTGCGCCACCTGCTGGCGCATATGCCCGCAGGGTGCCGTCGAGTTCCGGCACATGCTCGAAAATCGCTGGGACGAGGTAGTCACGCATGTCCTTGTTCGCTGTCAGGTGTGCGGAGAAGTCGTCTACACGGAGCCTTTGACCCGAAGCCTGGATGAAAAAGTGCGGCAACTGGTCGAGCCGCTCTGCGCCAGGCACAAACTGGAGCGGCAGGCGGCCATTTTGTCGGGCAGGGTCCCGGTTGCCGGAGGAGGAGTCGAATGATCGTAGGGGATTTGAAGCCGATACGCGAAATAGCGTCCTCCATCGCCGGCTACGGGAAAGTTCTGGTCCTCGGCTGCGGGGGATGCGTGACGGTCTGCCGGTCCGGCGGGGACGCCGAAGCCCATGATCTGGCGCGCGAACTCTCCCGTATGGAACATCACGGTGCAATGCCGCCGGAATTTACGGTCGATACCATCGAGAGGCAGTGTGAAAGCGATCTTGTCCGGGCATACCTGAAGGTTCCTGTAGCAACGGAAGCGGTGCTGTCGCTCGCCTGCGGCGCCGGCGTGCAGATTATGGCCGATGCACTGGAACCTTTGCCCGTCATTCCCGCTCTTTCGACCACTTTTATGGGGGGGAGCGACGAGCCCGGAATATGGCGGGAAAAGTGCCGCGGCTGTGGAGACTGCATTCTGGCTTCTACGGCCGGCATCTGCCCGATCGCGCTTTGCGCCAAGCGCCTGCTCAACGGCCCTTGCGGCGGCTCCCGGGACGGGCATTGCGAGGTGGATTCCGAAACCCCGTGCGCCTGGGCCAGGATCCATGCGCGCCTTGAAAAGCAGGGCAGGCTGGACCTGATGGACGAATTCAGAGGATTCCGCGACTGGCGCAAGGCGGGCAGCCGGACGGCGCGGGAACGCCGCCGTACCGGCATCGAATAGCGTCACCGCCGCCTGTTCATAAAAAGGAGATAAGACCATGAATCGGGATGGAGAAATTGCAGACGGATCCACGAGAAGGGTTTTCGTCCGGCAGCTGGCCGTCGGAGGCGCGTCGCTGGCGGCCGCAGGGGCCATGTTTGGTGCCGTTGCCGAAGCCCAGAATGTCGCCCGGGAAACCTCGGACGGGGAAAGCAGATACGGCAAATGCATCGTCCCTTTGCCTGTCAGAAAAATGGGCGAAACGGTGATGTTTTCCGCCGGCGCCGACCTGCTGAACGGCTTTCCATGCAACATTATTTATGCGTTCGGGACGCAGGTCGGGCCCCTGGGACTGTCCCGGGAGCCGCACGTTCACGACCACGACGAGGTGATTTACTTCATCGGATCCGACCCTGCCGATCCCGAATTGGGTGCCACTGTGAATTTCAAAATCGGACCCAGGGGCGGGGAAGAGGATCATGTTTTTTCCGCGCCCACCGCCGTGGTGATTCCCGGCGGCGTTTGGCACTGCCCGATGGAGACGCTGCGGTGCGACCGGCCTTTCCTGTGTATGGCGGTGTCGTTAACGACGCAGTACGAATTCAGATATACAGACGAAAAAGAGCAGACCGAAAGGTAGGGGATACGGGTTGACTCCGGTTATTATATCGAGATGAATATCAAGCCATCCTTCTGGCGCATGCTCCCGCATCTGCCCAAACTGGCCCGTTTAATTTCCCGGTTGATTCGGGACGCGCGCGTCCCCGTTTTCGGGAAGTTCGTTTTCCTTATGGGAATCGCATATGTCATATGGCCGGCCGATCTGATTCCCGATCTGCTGGTGCCGGTCATAGGATCTCTTGACGACGTGGCCGTTTTGCTTCTCTGTACGAGGTATCTTTTCTATACAACGCCCGCGGCCGTTCTCCAGGAGCACCTGTCCGCGCTGAAATCTCCACAGCCGTAAGCGGGAAAATCCGGAGGATTGCCGGAGGCGGGCGTAGCTTGCCCGCATCAGTTTCCAAAGCAGGTGCCGACGTTGCGGCCCGCTGCGATGAGAGGGTGGTCCGGGGGTATAAGCCGCTGTTTGTTCGCCGCCTCCTGCAGAGGGATGTGCGTGACCGTTCTGCCTTTCATCACCACGAGCCTCGATTTTTCCCCGGCCATGAGCAGTTCGATCGCCTGGTTGCCGAATTCCGTGGCCAGCACCCTGTCGGCGGCTACGGGTGTTCCGCCGCGCTGGATGTGGCCGAGCGTGATCGTCCGGGTCTCGATGCCGGTTCTGGTTTCAATGTCGGCGGCGACTTTCTGCCCGATGCCCCCGAGCCGGATCGGGTCCGGGCTGGTGGGATCGACATGGTTGACGACCTGTTCTCCCCCTTGATAGCGGGAGCCTTCGGCCACGCAGACGATGCTGAATGCCCGGCCGCGCCTGGAACGGCCTGCGACGCAATCGCAGATAACCTCTATATCGAAGGGTATTTCAGGGATGAGGATTATGTCCGAACCGCTTGCGATCCCGGAATGAAGCGCGATCCATCCCGCGTTTCTTCCCATAACCTCCACGACCATGACCCGGTGGTGGCTGGATGCCGTGGTGTGGACGCGGTCGAGAGCGTCGGTCGCGACCGAAACGGCCGTGGCGAAACCGAAAGTGACGTCGGTTCCGTACAGATCGTTGTCGATGGTTTTCGGCACCCCTATGCAATTGACCCCCATCCCGACAAAGTCCGATGCGATGGACATCGACCCGTCGCCCCCGATGACCACCAGGGCGTCGAGCTTGTTGGCGGCGATGTATTCCATGCACCGGTCGGTCACGTCCCGGAATTCGATCTTGCCGTTGACTTTCATGGGATACCTGCGGGGCGCGATCTTGTTGTTTGTGCCCAGTATGGTACCCCCGAGCGTGAGAATGTTGCTGACCGATTCGTTGTCCAGGGGTCTCATGCGGTTCTGGATCAGACCCAGGAAGCCGTCCTCGATGCCTATGACCTCCAGGTCGTATTTTCTCAGGGCGGTCTTGGCCACTGCGCGAATTACGGCATTCAATCCCGGGCAATCGCCCCCAGCCGTCAGGATTCCGATTCGATGGATGTCTTTCACAGTCATCCTCCCCATTGAGAAACGTATCGGCGTTTTTACGATTCGGTTCAGGCAATCCTGAAAACCGCGTCCGGATCTCGAAAACTGGTAATATCATAAGCCGGCGGCGTTTTCACCTGATTTATAAAAGGAGATTGGAAGTTTACGCCTACGCCGCAAGCGCCGCGGACGCCTGCAGAACGACTGCCGTGGAGAGAATCGGGGCAGGGGATAAAATTGAAGTTTTCATGCCCTGTCCGGACGGAGATAAGATGATATGTTGTTTGCAAAGGAGAAAGTCCGGGCGCTGTAAAAGCACCCGGTTGAAAAGCTCCGATCCGGACTGACAATATGAATGAAAATGTTATGATCAGAGTGTAAATAGGGATGTTTACGACAGCGAAAGAGAAAATATTCCATGAAATGCTTGATATTTTTAAACCTTTGCGCGCGGCTGATTCTGCTCCCGGCGGCGGCCCTGTCCGGCGGCGGCAGCGAACCGGATGCGGCCCTGGTGCGGGATATTGAAGATCACCTGATTGCGCCCTGCTGCTGGACGCAGCCGATTTCCCAGCACGAGTCGGCCGTCTCCGAGCAGATGCGGGAAGAGGTTCGCAGGATGGTCGCCGCCGGAAAGGGCCGGGAAGAGATCCTGGACCATTTCGTGGCCCTGTACGGCGAAAGGATCCTCGCCTCTCCCCGGCCCGAGGGCTTCAACCGCCTGGTCTATATCCTGCCGTGGTTTGCCCTGGCTTTCGGCGCCTGGATCGTCTTTGCGCTGATGAAAAAGCTCCATGCGCCCGCTGCGGAGCCTTCTACCGCACCGGCGCCCGACAACCGGTACGCTTCGCGCATAGAAAAAGAGCTTCGGGAACTGGATGAAAAGTAGTCGTGGGCTGATGGCGGTTTTTCCCTTGAATGCCCCCGCGCGGGAATTTGAGCAAGGAACCGGGCTTTTGAATCTTCAATCTTTAATACTGGCATCGATGTAAAATCAGCGGCGGAACTCATTGGGTCGGAACGCCGCAAATGATTGCGGACTCCTGAAAATACTATGGCTTCGAAACGGATCCCTGAAACATTCAATCAAAGATTCGAGGAGATCGTGCGCCGTTTCCCCGACAGGATCGCCTTCCGGCTTAAAACTCCCGCGGGATACCCCGCCACGACTTACCGGGAGGCGCACCGGCGGGCGGCCGGTGTCGCGTCGGGTCTCATAGCCTTGGGTCTGAAGCGCGGCAGCCGGGTGGCCATTCTTTCGGAGAACCGGCCGGAGTGGGTGACCGCCTACCTGGGCGTTTACATGGCGGGCATGGTGGCGGTTCCTCTGGATATCCAGATCTCTCCCCGGGAATGGCGGCGCTTGATTGAGGATTCGGACGCGCGCACGGTTTTTACGAGCGGCCTTCTGCTGTCAAAACTCCGCGAAGAGACGAAAGATTTCCGCCCGCCGCTTCGCGTGGTTTGTTTCGACCCGGTGCCGGGCGACCGGGATGCGCGCACGGAACTCGGCGGGCTGATCGAATGGGCGGAAGCGCTCTCGCCGGCGCCGGCGCTGCCGGAGTGCGGCCCCTCGGACGTCGTCACGGTCATATACACGTCGGGCACAACGGGCGCTCCGAAGGGCGTCGTTCTGACGCAGTCCAATATCGTAGGCGAAATCCGCAGTATCCTGGGCGCCATACGGGCCGACGAAAACGATGCGCTGCTGTGCCTGCTGCCCCTTCAGCATGTCCTGGCGTCCGTGATCAATGTCCTGGTGCCCCTGTACCTCGGGGCGCAGGTCGTCTTCGCCGACACGCTGAAGCGTACGGAAATCCTCAAGGCGCTCGAGGAGGCCGGCATCACGATCCTGGCAACCGTCCCGCAGTTTTTTTACCTGTTTCACACCAGGATCCGCGACGAACTCGCCAAACAGTCCCCGCCGATACGATGGCTGTTCCAATGGATGCTCCGACTGAACCGGTTCTCTGTGACAACCCTGAAGTTGAATTTGGGAAGAATATTCTTTACCCAGATCTATAAGAGTTTCGGGGGCAGCCTCCGGCTGTTTGTCAGCGGCGGTTCCACTCTCGATCCCCGTGTGGCCCGTGATTTTCAAGACATGGGATTCACGATACTTCAGGGATACGGGCTGACGGAGACCACGGGCGCGTGCGCGGTGACGCGGGTTGAAAACAACGTTCTGGGTTCGGTCGGACCCGCTCTTCCGGGAATCGACATCAAAATTCTCGACCCGGACGAAGCCGGGACGGGGGAAATTCTGATACGGGGACCGGTCGTCATGAAAGAATATTACCGGAACCCCGAAGCCACCGGGCAGGCGGTTCGGGACGGCTGGTTGCATACCGGGGATCTCGGCCGGCTGGATGGGCGGGGGAACCTGTTTATAACAGGAAGGAAGAAGGAAGTCATTGTCCTGCCCAGCGGGAAGAACATTTACCCGGATGAACTGGAGGCGCACTATCTTCAATCGCCGTTCATTCAGGAGATCGCCGTCGTAGGGATCTCGAGCGAAAAGGACAGGGGGGAAAAGCTGCATGCCGTCGTCGTGCCGAATTTCGAATACATGAAATCGCGCAGGATCGCCAATGCCAGGGAAGCCCTGCGGGATCAGATTGCGGGCCTTTCCAACCAGCTTCCCATGTACAAGCGGCTGATGAGCTACAGCATCCGGTCCGAAGCCCTGCCGCGCACGACGACACGGAAGATCAGAAGGCTGGAGCTGAAGAGGCAGGTGGAAAGCGCGGGCGCGCAACCGGCCGCGACCGGGGACGTGCCGGCCCCGTCCCTCCTCGAAGACAGGGCTTTGATGGAATCTGCGGTGGCAAGGGAGGTGGTCCGCTGCATGTGTGATTCCTACCACCGGAAACCGCCTATCGAGGCGGCAATGAACCTGGAACTGGACCTGGGTTTCGATTCCATGGAACGGGTGGAACTGCTGGCCGGTCTCGAACAGTCCCTGCGGCTGAAGCTGCCGGAGGATTTCGGCGCCGACATCATAACGGTACGGGATCTTGTCGTTCAGCTGGCAAAACAGGCGGGATCCGTAATCCCCTCCCGGGAGGCCCGCCAGAGCTGGGGCTCCATCCTTTCTGAAGAATCCCTAAGCCGTGATGCGGACATACGGGTCCCCGTGTCCGGTAAGGCAATGACGCTTTTTAAATATGTTTGTCTTAGGGTTATCTATTACACCCTGTTCCGCACCCTTCTGAGGATACGGGTGCACGGGCTGGAGCATCTCCCCCTCAAGGGCCCGTATCTTATATGCCCGAACCATCAGAGCTACCTGGATCCTTTCGTTCTCACATCGGCTCTTCCATACAGGATTTTCAGGCAGTTGTTTTTTGTGGGGTACAGCGTTTTTTTTGCAACCGGCTTCATGAAGCTGGCGGCCCGCCTGACCAACATCGTGCCCGTCGATCCGGATTCCCATCTTCTGCGCGCCATGAAAACTGGGGCGTCGGGCCTCCGGGACGGGCTTGTCCTGTGCATCTTTCCCGAAGGCGGCCGCTCTTTTGACGGACAGCTTCAGCAATTCAAAAAAGGGGCGGCTATTCTGTCGAGGGAGCTCTCGCTTCCCGTGATCCCGGCCGGCATCCAGGGCACCCACCGGGTCTGGCCCCGGGACAGCGTCCGGATCCGCCCGCACAGGGTCACGGTCCGATTCGGGAAACCTGTTCTTCCTTACCGGGGGAGCGCGGACGATCCCTATCAGGCGGATACCGAGATTCTGCGCAACGCGGTCGCATCGCTCATGATTGAAGATTGAGGATTTCAGGGGATGAATCTTCCCTGTCGTGTCCGGCGGCAACTGCGGCCGGCAAAGTCCCCAATAATTCCAGGATCTCATGACGATTCACCGGCGATCCGCTCCGAATCAAGCCAGTTGTCCCGAAATAGGCGGCAAATCGCTCATACTGCTGCCAGTAAGGCGTCAAACTTTTCGGGAGGAATGGGAAGATGGTCCTGTTCAAGAGCCGCAACATACCGTGAACTGTATTTCTACGGATGCTGCGGCGGAAGGTCCAGCCCCATCGTTTCCGGAAGGCCGAACATCACGTTCAGGTTCTGCAGCGCGGAACCCGCCTGGCCCTTGACGAGGTTGTCCACGTGGCTGACGACGCGAAACGTTCCCGTGCGCTCGTCGGTGGCCACGGTCACGATGAGGCGGTTCGATCCGCGGACGTCGCTCGTTCCCGTGGTTTCGGTAAAGTCGCGCACTTGCAGGAAGGGCTCGCCCGAGAAGGCGTCGCGGTATGCCTCCAGTATCCCGGCATGAGTCGCGCCTTCCGGAAGGCGGCCGTAGAGAGTCGAGAGGATGCCCCGCGTCATCGGCACGATCTGGGGCGTGAACGTAACCTGCACGGTTCTGCCGGCCAGGAGGCTGAGCTCGCGTTCGATTTCCATGACGTGCTGGTGGCCGGTGAGACGGTAGGCGTTGCTGTTGTCGTACCGCTCCGGAAAATGCAGGGCGGGCGCCGGCTTCTTGCCGGCTCCCGAAACGCCGGTCTTGCAGTCGCAGCAGATGCCCTCGAGTTCAACCAGCCCGTATTTCACGGCGGGCCAGAGGCCGCAGATGCAGCTCATGGCAAAACAGCCGGGATTGCCCACAACGCGGGCTTTGCTTATGGCATCCCGGTGAAGTTCGGTCAATCCGTAGACGCTTTCCCGAAGCAGTTCCGGCGCCTTGTGCTCCGGGTTGCGGCCGACCCGCGCGGCGTACTCGCGGTAAAGCTCCGTGGAGTTGAAACGGAAGTCTCCCGAATAGTCGATCACTTTCCGGCCCGCGGACAGTTCCGCCGGGGCCGCGGTCTGCCCGACGCCGTCGGGCGTGGCGCAGACGACCGCGTCCGCCCCGGCCGACTGCGCTTCTACGGAATCCGGCGCGACGATGGTCCGGTCGCAGTAGCCCCGAAGGTATGGCCACATGTCGCTCAGTTTCGCCCCCACGCCCTGGACGTCCACAAGCGCCGCCAGGGACGCTTCGGGATGCCTCAGCAGGAGTTCAATAAGCCCTATGCCTCCGTAGCCCCCTGCTCCAATCAGCTTCACTCGAATCATTTTCAACACTCCTAAAACCAAGATTTCACTCCCGGTGATTAAAACACAGGACTGTCTGGACGGCGAGTACAAATTTCTATGGGGCGCTTATTCTACATCCGCTATTTTGACGGAGCGGCAGATTTTCGGATTCAGGTCACGGCCCTTGAGATCATCCAAGCCCGGAATGCGGCGCAGCCGACCTGAACGGAAGCGAAAGGAATCCCGGGGACTCCGCCGGTTTCGAATGCAGGAATCCGGAGTGACCGTAATTTATTTATGCCGTTTCAGGTTCATCCAGCGGTCCGGCTTCCGGCTGGGGTGTCTTCAGGGAGGGATGGACCGGCGGCCGGGCCAGGGCAAGGAACAAAATGCCTATAAAGACAATAACTATGGATCCCCGGAATGCCGGCACAAAACTGCCGGTCGTGTCTTTGATATAGCCTGCAATGGGGGCTCCGAACGATCCGATGATGGCGAAGAACAGGCGGGCGAACCCCATGATTTTCGGGTAGTGCGCGGTTCCGAAGTAGTTCGGGAAAATATTCATCGTGGCGACAATGAAAGCTCCGAAGCTCAGCCCGAGAACAACCATATAAACAAAAGCGAAGAAAAGGGATTGGGTGGTTACGCAGATGACCAGCCCGGCCGTTTTGATGATTTCGGCGCCGATGGCGATGGAATGCATGCTGAATCTCATGCCTAAAAAACCGGTGCCGAACTGGCTGAACGTCATGACGCCCGTCATCGTACTCAAGGCGAAGGCTGCGACAATGCTGGCGATGCCGATGTCCTCCAGATAGGCAATCTGGGGGAACATCAGCGCGTTCATGGCCAGCATGTTCATGCTGAAATAGGCGATCAGAAGCCAATAGCATCGGGTCCGCACGGCTTCTCCCAGAGTAAAATCCACGGCTGTTTTATAGGCGGCCTTTGGAGGAACGGGCTTTCGTTTCTTGGAAAAAACGGATGCGCGGTCCGGGCCGTCCGGAACCTGTCCGAGATCCGCCGGTTTGTTTCTTATCAGGATCCCCGGAATTATGACCGCGAACACCAGGACAAGCAGGGAAATGAAAAGATAGGTATTGCGCCAGCCGTAGTTTTCGATGGACGCCTGAATCGACGGTCCCATGAAAATTCCGCCGAGGCCGCCGGTTCCGAGAAATATGCCCAGCGCCATGGATCTTTTCCTGAAAAACCAGTTGTTGACTACCGTGGTTGTGGCCAGCATGCCTCCCAGCCCCGCGGCCGTGCCCACCAGCAGTCCGAAACCGAGATAAAGCTGCCACAGACTGGAGTGGAAATAGAGAAGGAGAAACCCGGCGAAACCCAGAAGATTGCCCAGAACTATGGCGCGCCTTGCGCCGAATTTCATTATGAAGAAGCCGGCCAGCGGACCGCATAATCCCAGCGCTATCACATTGATCTGTTGGGCGCGGGAAACGGCCTCATAGTCCCAGCCGAAAGTGTTTACCAGAGGGCGCAGAAAATAGCTGTGGGAGACGACGTAGAACCCCCCTATAATGCCGATAACGCCTGCTGCCACGAGGTTGATCCATCCGTAAAACCTGCCGTCGACTGTCGTTTTATCGGCCATTCTTCCAGGTCTCCTTCAATACGGGAGCGGTGAGCAACCGGATAATTCCGCAATAATCAAATTGAGTGGAATGCATGTTGGTGCGGGATCTACCATAGCACGCCCGCCTCGTTTTTCTCACAATCTTTTATATGATTCAGCCGGAACCCGGGATCGATGGTCCGCCTGAGACAAAATCCATGACCTCAGACCACCACGGAAGGCCTGCATCGGAGGGCCAGCTGTTGTGGCCGGCGTCTCGAAAAGTCCAAAGGCGCTTGGCCGGGTGAATGTTCCGGTACAGCGACAGCGTCAAACGGTTGGGTATGACCTCGTCCTTGTCCGCCATCAGCACGGCGACAGGTCCGTGGAATTGCCTCAAATTGCGGATGTTGTCGTAACGGTCGCGAACGAGCCAGAGTGCGGGAAGGAACCAGTAGTGCGACTGGGCTGTCGCGGGAAGATTGTTCCAGGGAGTCAGCATAACGATTCCGTCTATCTTCAGGTCGGGATCGGCCGCCGCCGCGGCCGCCACCCCGCACCCCAGGGACTCTCCCCAGAGAAAGACAGGCCCCCCGAATTCCTCAAGCGCCGTCCGCACTGTTTCCCGGGCGTCGGCGGCCAGGGCCGCTTGCGAGGGCTTTGCGCCGCGCGCTCCATACCCCGGGTATTCCGCAAGAATGACCCGGTAGCCCCGCTTTTGCAGGGGCGGAACATAGTATTGCCGGTCTATGGCGGCGCCGGCATTGCCGTGCAAGACGATGACGGTTCCCCGTGCCGCCGAAGGGACGCCGTCCGGAATGAAACCGCGGTAATTTCCGTTTGCCTCCGGCCAGAGTTTCAGCCCGTTGAGCCGGGCCGCCTGTCGGAGCGGATCCAGGCCGGATTTTGCAGGCAGATAAATGAGCCGATTCTGAAATATGCAGGCCAGCAAAACCACGATGGCGTAGACAATCAGTACTTTAAAGAGTATCCCCGACAACCTGGAAAGCCTTTTTGAAATATCTGTCATCGTTGCAAGTTGAACGTTAACACGTTGCACGTTAAAAACAACCGCGTCGTTGCATGTTGACAAGTCGGTTGGATGCATGCTGCGGCGGCAGTTCTATTTTAACCTGCAACGAAGCTTTTTACTTTTACGTTCAACGTTCAGCGTGTTTTATTGAATAAGGACAATTATGAGGCCGGTGACGAAGACGTTCAGGACCGCGATGGGCAGCATGATTTTCCAGCCGAAGTGCATGAGCTGGTCGTAGCGGAATCGGGGCAGGGTCCACCGGATTACCAGCAGGAACCAGCAGAAGAAAACCACTTTGACCGCCAGGGCCGCGATCTGGATCAGGGTGACGAGCAAGGAGGACAGGGCGACGGATGAGCCCCAGGGGAAATGGAACCCGTCGGACTGCAGGTAGGGGACCTGCCAGCCGCCGAAGAACAGTGTGGCGATCAGCGCGGCGATCAGGATGGTCTCGACGAAGTCCGTCATAAAGAAGGCGCCGAACTTCATGCTGCTGTATTCGACGAAGTAGCCCACGATCTCGGATTCCCCTTCGGGGAGGTCGAACGGAACGCGCTTGGTTTCAGCCATGCCGGCCGCCACGAAAAGTATGAACGCCACGGGCTGGAGGAAAATGCCCCACATGGGCAGCCATCCCCAGAGGAGTCCGCCCTGCCCCCGCACGACCTGGGCCAGGTCCAGGGTTCCGAAAATCATCAGAACGCCGACGACAGAGGAGCCCATCGCGATTTCGTAGCTGATCATCTGGCTCGAGGACCGCAATCCTCCCAGGAATGCGAATTTGTTGTTGGAGGAAAAGCCGGCCAGGAAGGTCCCGAAAACCGCCAGCGACATCATGGCGAACACGAAAAGCAGGCTGACGTTCACTGGGAGAATCTGCAGCTCGATCGTGCGGCCGGCGATTTCGATGGTGTTGCCGAACGGGATCGCCGCAAAGGCCATCAATGCGCAGAACAGGGAGATGAACGGGGCCATGGTGTGCAGCAGCTTGTCGGCCCCGGGGGGTACATAGTCCTCCTTGAAGAACATCTTCAGGGCGTCGGAAAGTATGTGGGGAAGCCCGAATGCGCGGATGCCTAAAATGGAGGCGCGGTTGGCGCCCAGGCGGTCCTGCATGACCGCGGACTGCTTCCGTTCCTGCCAGGTCAGCAATGAAGTGAGGGCGAGGACGCAGGATATGAAAAAGGCGATTTTTATCAACGATATGAATGCATCGACCCACATATTTGTCTTCCCGTTTACGGTTTCAGCAGCTGACCGCCGTTTCCTACGGTTTTATAGGCCATCCCTGAGAAGGCACCGATGTTTTGCGCGATTTCCTCGAATGCCGCCGCCGGCGTTTTTTCGGCCGAAACTCCCAGTTCCCGCGCCAACAGCGCGAGGATATCGAGATCGGGCAGGGACCGGCCGATTGGAGGAACCGCGGCGCGGATGCGCTGGACGCGCCCCTCGAGATTGGTAAAGGTTCCCTCTTTTTCCGCGTAAACCGCTGCCGGCAGGATGGTGTCGGCCAGCGCCGCCGTGGCGTGGTTCCAGCATCCCTGCAGGACCACCCGGTCCACCTTCCCCAGGGCGGCGCGGACGTATTCGGAATCGAACGAGAGCGTCAGATCATGATGGAAAATAAATAGAAGATGAATCCGTCCCTCGGAGCAGTCCTGGAGCAGTTTCCGGGCGCCGGGTCCGGCCGGGAAGAAGGCTTCCGCCCCCCTGGAATTGGGATTTTTGTCCGCCGTTATAAGGAAATCGTCCGAATAGGGCTCTTGCACGGGCGGGACGCGGAACTCGATGTTCTCTATTTTCAGATGATCCCGAAACAGCCGCCGGATTCCGAACAGCTCCTCATTGGTCTGCTGCGGCGAAGCCAGAACGGCAATTCCCCCGGGCCCGTGTTTCTCCAGGGTTTGTTTGAGTGAATTCGCCACGCTTGCAATCGCGTCCTGCCAGGAAGCTTTCCCGGAGTCGCCGCTTTTTCCCAGCCGGGGCGCTTTCAGCCTGTTCTCCGCGTCGATGCAGTGGTAGCCGTACCTGCCCTCATCGCAGATCCAGTGCCCGTTTACCTCTTTGTTGAATCTGGGTTTCAGCCGATGCACGCGCGCGTTGTGATAGCGGGGATTGAAGCGCTCGTTGAAATGGATCTCGATATTGCAGCCGCGGCTGCATCCGGGGCAGATCGAATCCGCCTTTCCGAGAAACCACACGCGGCACTTGAAGCGGAAATCCCGATCCGTCAGGGCGCCGACCGGGCAGACGTCGTTGAGGTTCCCGGAGTATCGGTTTTCCAGTTCGTTGCCGGGGAAGATGTCGATGAAACTCCGGTGGCCGCGGTCGATGACCCCCAGTTCGAAGGTCCTGGAGATTTCCTGGGTGAAGCGGACGCACCGGGTGCAGAGAACGCACCTTTCCTGGTCCAGAATTATATGGGGGCCGATCGGGTACGCTTTTTTCTTCTTGGTCTTGTTTTCGTTGAAGCGCGCGTCGTAGCGCCCGTGCTCCATGTAGTAGTTCTGCAGTTCGCATTCGCCGGCCTGATCGCACACGGGGCAGTCCAGGGGATGATTGGCCAGCAGGAATTCCAGGACGGACCGGCGGTTCTTGAGAGTTGCGGGCGTTTCGGTGCTGACGATCATTCCTTCGGCTACAGGCGTGGCGCAGGACGGCTGCAGCTTGGGGCTCTTTTCGATTTCCACCAGGCACATACGGCAGCTGCCGACGCAGGAAAGCCCGGGATGATAGCAGTAGTGCGGGATATGGATGCCGGCCTTCCTGGCCGCTTCAAGAATGACCGTTCCTTTGGGCGCCTCGACGCTCCGCCCGTCGATTGTGAGATGGATCAATTCCTTTTCAGACACAAGAACCTCAGTTTTTGGGGCCGATCCGCGGCTGCCGCTTTTTGAGCGGGTAATCTTTCCTCAGGGGATGTCCTTCAAACTCATCGTACATCAGAATCCGCTTCAGATCGGGGTGCCCGGAGAAGGGAATCCCGAACATGTCCCAGACTTCGCGCTCCAGCCAGTTGGCGCATCCCCAGAACGGCGTGAGCGAATCGACCGGTTTGCCCTCCGCGACCGGCAATTTTACGCGCAGGCGCCGATTGAAAGAAAGCGACAGCAGGTGATAGACCACGTCGAAGCGCGGCTTTCTTTCGTAATAGTCCACTGCGGTCATATCCATGAGGACATTGAAGAGCAACCGGGAGTCGTTCTTCAGGAAATCCATGATTTTCGTGAGAAATTCCGGTCGAACGACCGCGGTCGCGTCTCCCTGGGGCAGCAGGGTGTCCAGGATGCCTTCAGGATGATTTTCTCTCAGGAGCTGGAGAGAGAATTCGGAATTTTTCTCGGAGTTCTTCTCTATTCCCATTCCAGTGCGCCGATTTTCCAGGCGTAGATGAAGCCCGCGCCTACAACAAAGAAAAATACCAGCATCCCCACGAATCCGTAGAGCCCGAGCGAGCGGAAAACCACCGCCCACGGGAAAAGGAATGCCAATTCCACGTCAAAGACAATAAAAAGGATTGCCATCAAATAAAAGCGCACCGGCATCGATCCCCTGTTGAAGCCTTCGGAAGCAAAACCGCACTCGAAGGGGGTGTCCTTGACCGGATGCCTCCTCCTGGGGCCGAGAAAAACCGATGCGAGAATAAATACCGCCGCGATGCCGCCCGCGATGAGCGCCATCATAATGATCGGAATAAGCGGGTCCATAATTTTAAGCTCCCTCCGCTGGCAGGTAACTGTAGCATCGCAGGCTCTTGAAAATCAATTTGATAATGTCTAAGCTTCGCCCGTGAACCCGCATTTCCTAGAAAACCGGTCCCAATGGATCCGAGGGGTGTCCGACGGCTCTTTTTTTTGAGTTTTTGCGGATAAATAGACGTATCGGGGTTATACCGGGAGGCACAGTCATGCTAGCAGGCCGTTGGCCGTTAACGCTTTTCATCACCGCGGTTCTATGCATTCATTTCTCTTTATCGGCGCCGGGTGCGGATTCCGACCGTCTGTTTGAGACCGCCGATGAGGTCATGAAGACCGTGCAGCGGCTTCGGGAGCTCGATTTTAAGGAGCCGGTGCAAAAGGAAGTCAAGGGACGGGCCGAAATCGCCTCCTACGTGAACCGACGCGTTCGCGGGGAGTACGGTGGGGAAGCGCTGGGCAATGAAGGGAAAATGCTGCGCAGGCTGGGGCTGGTCCCGGTTGAAATCGAATACCGGGATTATATCCTTAAACTCCTGACGGAACAGACCGGCTGTCATTACGACGAGACGAAGAAAACGCTCTACCTGGCCTCATGGCTGCCTGCGGAGGATCAGGCGCCCGAAATGGTGCGTGAGGCCGCCCGTGCGCTTCAGGATCAGCACTTCAATATCCGGCGGATCCTCCAGGACGGAGGCGCGAAGAAGAACGGCGATCGCGCCCTGGCCCTCAAATCGCTCCTGGAAGGGGACAGGATGGTGGTGGCGCTTCAGTCCGTTCTTGAGCAGAACAGGCCCACGAGGCATTTTGCCGAGCTTCCCGACCTGGCTTCCGTCATGCAGTTCCAGATGGCGGCGATGGAAGCTCAGTCCGCGCTCTTCAGGGAAGCCCCCGCCTACATCCGGCAGATCGTGGTGTTCCCCTACGGCTATGGAGCTTCGTTCATGCAGAATGCCTGGAAGGACACGTCGAGCTGGCAGTCCGTCAATTCGATATACTTCGACCTCCCGGCTTCCACGGAGCAGATCCTGCACCCGGAGAAGTATTTCGGCACGCGGGAGGACCCGCAGCCGGTGACGTTCGTGGATCCCGCCGCAAGGCTGGGAGGCGATTGGAGAATCGTTTACCAGAATGTGCTGGGCGAATTCTCCCTGGGCCTCCTGCTGAATCTGAACCTGACCGAGGAGCGCTCCAGGAAGTCGGTCGCCGGGTGGGGCGGGGACCAGGCGACGCTCCTCGAGAACGGGGCCGGCCGGGACGCCGTTTTCGTCAACACGATCTGGGACAGCGACGAGGACGCGGATAAATTCTGCCAAGCCATGGAGGAGTGGTTGCTGAAGCGCTATCCGGACGGGAAAAGCGAAGGCGAACCCTCGACCGCCCTTTCGACGGTCCAGGACGGGGAATACCACGGGATGCAGCGGCAGGGGAGGAGCGTCTATTTCATCACGGGAATCCCCGAGTCGGACAGGGAAAGGTGGGAGGGAAGATAAACTGCCGTTGCATGTTACACGTTGGAATGTTGCACGTGGGAAACGGCCCGACTTTAAAAGAAATCCCTCGCATGTTATGCAACCTGCAGCGACGCTTTTCGTTTTTAACGCGCAACGTGCGACGGTTCCCTGTCTGAACGTTCTTGATAAATTTACCTGGTTCAGGAAAATCGACGGTCGCTGGCTTATCACCAAACGCATCATCACACAGGACGGCGGCCTGCCTCCCGCCTGCATGGAGACGTACAGGAAGCGCTAATAATTTCGGCGACAGTTACCGGAATTTGGAGGGGATGCATGGAATTCCTGTCGGTATTTGTGGCGCTGTTTCTGATCATGGACCCGTTCGGGAATATCCCGGTGTTCCTCGCGGTGCTCGACAAAGTGGCGCCGGAAAGGAGGAAGAAGGTACTGATACGGGAACTGATGTTCGCCCTGGCCGCGGTCATCGTCTGCATTGTGGCCGGCAGGCAGATCGTGGGCCTGATGGGGCTCGAGCCCGAGGCCATCAGCATCGCCGGCGGGATCATTCTTTTTCTCATCGCCGTCCAAATGATTTATCCGTTCAAGATATTCGAAACCAGAGACGAAGCCGACGGCGAACCGCTCCTGGTTCCGCTGGCCATTCCCCTTATTGCCGGTCCGTCGCTTATGGCCGTGCTGCTGCTGTTCGCATCCTCGGAATCGCCGGATTTCACGACACTGAGCCTGGCGGCGCTGTCTGCCTGGTTCCTGACGTCCTTGATTTTATATTTTTCGACCTGCCTTCTCCGCGTTCTCGGCAAGAACGGCCTGACGGCGATTGCGCGCCTGATGGGCATGATTCTCGTGGCCATCTCGATACAACTGTTTCTCGACGGCATTTCGCTTTATTCCCGCCATCAATAAGCTGTACCGGCCGGCGTATTCCACGCCGCCGATATCGACGTCCGAGGTGCGGTCGTTCCAAGCGGTCTATTCGTGGAGTCGGTCCATTTCCGGGAATCCCAAACCTGCTCCCGGCTTCAGGGCAAGCCGGAGTTTGCAGCCTGATTCGTTTTTGAGGTCCCCGACGGCGACAGAATCTATCTTCGTGATCGCCGGATCGGGTCCGCGGATTCGGGGGCGGCTGTGCGAAGAGGGCCTGATAAAAAAGAAAACGGGCAGCGCTCCGTATTTTGCGGTCCGGGGAAAAAGCTTCATGGCTCCGGCACCGCTTCTACGGAGACATTCAGGCTCTGCGTGCCCGGACGTTCCGCCCGGATTCTGGTTACAGGCGCAGGCACCATCAGTTCCGCCGCCGTCATGGTTGCGGTTTCGGGATCCAGCTGCTGGCCGGGCTGCGGTATGAATCTGAAGATGACCCGGACCTGGGGATCGAGTCCGTACACCTGAGCCATTACCGGCACCCATAAGCCGGTTTTCGTTATTTCGGGCATTGTAATATCGTACCCCCAGCTGGCGCTCGTGCCCGCGACCAGACTCCCGGACGGGGATGTGACCTCCAGTCTGCTCAGGCCGCTGCCCGAAGGTTGTATGTTCCGGCCCGAAATCCCTATCTGCCCTTCCCGAACCGCCACAACCGAAACGGGCTGGCCGTCGATGGTCGCGATGTGTTCGCGCGGATTCCCCAAAATGTCTGTGGCTTCCTCCGGCACGGAAAAGGTTTCGCGTACTGCCCCGTTTCGGACTTCAATCATCCCGTCCGCCGCCGCCACGCCGGCGGCAGGAGTCGGGGCGCCGCCCCCGCCTGCAAGCAGCTGAACCGTCCCGGCAACTCCCGTAATGACGATCCCGCCCAATCTTGCGAGCTTGCCGACACGGACGGTTATGTGATCTCCGTGATCGTCGAAATCGGCGTCCGCCTCCTTTGGAGCGATTTCCCTGCCGTCAACGGCCGTAAACTTAACCGTTTCCACCGGACCGAGGAAGTCCTGATTGACAACCGTTTTGCCCTGCAGGGCGGTAAAGGTCATGGTCGTTACTGCCGGCGGCGTCCGGGCCTCCCCGGATTTTTCTGATTCCCGACTCTCTTCTTCCCCGGCTTCGCGATTGAGCTTGGCCTTTCGGGCCTGCCCGGTCAGCGTGCTCTGGTCCTTGAGAAAAGCCTTGATTTTTTCCACAAGATCCATGATTTCCTCGAAAGGGGCGCCCGCAGCTTTTTTCTTGTAGAGGTCATCCAGCATTTCTTTGGCCTTGGCGCATCCTGCGTGGCTCAGGTCCGGGATGCCGGTATCGTCGGCGTGTTTATTCAGATAATCCAGGAGATCATTGATCTGTTCCTGGACGTTCTCGCACATGCCCGCGGCATTCAGGTACCACGCAATCGCTTTGTCGGGATGCCAGCCGTCCCATCCGTCCGTGATCAGCCGGTCCAGGGCAAGCATGATCTGGTTGACGGCCATTCCCACGTCGAAGGGGCTGCCCGATTCCGCCTTTTTTTTCTTGGCCCTGACAAGGTCGTCGAGGAGGTCGTTAAAACGCGCCAGCGCATTGGCGCTCATGGCGCCTTCTTCCCTGAGCGCTTCGCCGATCTGTCCCGGCGCGTCGCCGGGATTCGAACACTCCCGGACCGCCTGAACGGCCCAGCGCAAGGCCCGCTTTTTCATCTTTTCGGCCTGCGCCTCATCTCCCGCCGCAAGGGCTTCCCCGGCTGCCTCCAGCGCCTTCACCGCGTTGCCCAGGGCGGCCCTTTGCCTTGCGTCGCCGGCCTCCTCCTGCTTTTGAGAGAGCTCTTCGGAAGCTTCTTTCAGCAGTGCGGCTTCGTCCGCATATGTCAGCAACCCACATGCATATCCCGAAAGCACAAATGTCAGAAAAACGATCGTTCCCGTTTTCATATTCCGTCCTTTCCATGCAAAGAGGCGGGGCGAGTCTGCGGCTCCGCCCGAATGGAACTTTCCTCAGCGTTCGCGGCGGTTGTAACGGCAAACTGCTTATAAATGCTCAACTTGGGTGTTGGGAAGAATTGTATCCCAGATCGGGATCCTATGCCCGCGAATTCTGCAGACCGGCTCATTCCGCAACGTGCGACTGCTCTGCGGCCATTGGTCGATTCCCATCTCGACGTCTTTGGAATGCATCGGAGTATTGGAAAATCTGCAACGACGCTTCTAGCCTTTGACGTGCAGCGTGCAACGTGCCGGCATGCAGCGTTCCCGGGCTGTGCCGGCGGACCGTCATGAACTACTTCAGCCCTCTCCTTGCCAGCAGGGCATCCACCTTGGGCTCCGCTCCGCGGAACCGGACGTACTGCGCCATCATGTCGGTGCTGCCGTGCGAAAGAACGTTTTCCCGGAACGATTGGGCCAGTTCCCGGTTGAACAGGCCGGCTTCCTTGAATGCCTGAAACGCGTCGGCGTCGAGCACTTCGGCCCATATGTAGCTGTAGTAGCCCGCGGAATATCCCTGGCTGTCGAAAATATGGCCGAAGTTGGTGCTCTGATAGCGCGAGGCGATCTCCTCCATCAGACCGATAGCGTTCAGGGATTCGGCCTCGAAATCGCCCGTGTCCACCTCATTTTCCTCCGTGAGCGAGTGCCAGTCCATATCCAGAAAAGAAGCCGCGAGGTATTCGACCGTGCGGAATCCCTGGTTGAAAAGGGAGGCTTTCTGTATTTTGTCGATCAGCTCCTGCGGAATCGGCTCCTTGGTCTCGTAATGCACCGCATAGGTGGGAAGCACCTCCGGGTCCATGGCCCAGTTCTCCATTATCTGCGACGGCAGTTCGACAAAATCGCGCGGCGTCCGGCGCGATCCGGCGTAGACCGTGTCGCTGAACAGGCTGTCGAGCGCGTGCCCCAGTTCGTGGAAAAGCGTTTCGACCTCGTCGGTGTTCAACAGCGCCGGTTCCGTCCCGGCGGGTTTTGAAAAGTTGCCGACGTTGAAAACCAGGGGCGCGATGTAATTTCCGTCCATGTTCGACTGGCTGCGCAGGGAGCCCGACCAGGCCCCGGCGCGCTTGCCTGCGCGCGGGAAATAGTCGGTGTAGAATATGCCGAGATGGCTGCCGTCGGCTTCCTGCACCTCGAAGACCTCGACATCGGGATGGTAGACCTGGATGTCGCTTCTCGGGATGAACTGTATCCCGTAGAGTTTTTCGGCGACGCCGAAAGCGCCCCGGCGCACCTTGTCCATTTCAAAGTAGGGGCGCAGCATGGCGTCATCGAGCGCGTATTTTTCCTTTTTCAGTTTTTCCGCATAGTACCACCAGTCCCAGCCTGCGAGCCGGAAACCGCCTCCCTCACGGTCGATGATGGCCTGCATCTCGGCGGCTTCAGCCCTGGCGCGCGCGAGCGCGGGTTCCCAGAGGTCGTTGAGGAACCGGTAGACGTTATCGGGATTCTTCGCCATGTTCCGTTCCAGAATAAAGTCCGCGTGCGTTTTATATCCGAGCAGGCGGCTCCGCTTCGCGCGCAGGGCCGCGATGCGCGCCACCACCGCCTTGTTGTCGGATTCGCCCCCGTTGTTGCCCCGGTTGATATAGCTTTTGTAGACCTTCTCGCGCAACGGGCGCTTTTCGGAATACTGCAGAAACGGCTCGAAGCTGGGCTTCTGCAGCGTGATCACCCATTTGCCTTCCATGCCCCGGCTCCTGGCGTTGTCGGCGGCCGCGGCAACCAGGTTTCCGGGCAGGCCCGCGAGGTCGGATTCGTTTTCGATTGTCAACGCTGCGGCGTTGGTCTGGTCGAGATGGTTTTTGCGGAATTTGACATAAAGAGCGCTCAGCTCCTCGTTAACGGTTCGAAGTGCCGCTTTGTCTTTTTCGTCGAGGCCGGCCCCGCTTCTTACAAAATCCTTGTAGATGTTTTCGAGAAGCGTGCTTTCCTCCTCGTTCAGGCCGATACTTTCGCGCCGGCTGTAAATTGCATCGACACGGTTGAAAAGTCCGGGATCGAGAAGAATGTCGTCGTAGTGTTTGGTGAGCAGGGGCTCGACTTCCTCGGAAACGGCCTGCAGCTCGGGATTGGTTTCGGCGTCGTTCAGGCATCCGAAAACGCGGTCGACCCTGTCGAGAAGCCTGCCCGATTTTTCATACGCCTCAACGGTATTTTTGAACGTGGGCTCCTCGGGATTTTGGATGATTTTTCCCACTTCACCCTTATGAACGGCCATGGCTTCCCTGAACGCGGGCATGAAGTGCCCGTTCTGGATTTCTTCGAAAGGGGGTGTGCCGAAGGGGGTGTCCCACTCGACAAGTAAAGGATTTTGGGGCTGCGTGCCGCAGCCCGCCGTAAGAATCAGCATAAAACTCCAGACTGTTGTTTTCATCTTCTGAATCCTCGCGATTTGTTGGATCCGGCGCAAAGTCTATTCTACAGGATCCGTCGATTAAGGGCTCGCGCAAAAATGAAAGCTTATTTTTGCGCGAACCCCCGGATATCCCGGCCGATTCTCATCGGAAACCGCGTGCATGCCGAAAGAGAAAGGGAAAGCGAGCAAAATTCCAGGTTGTTTCATCTTCACCCATAGTAGAATCGCTCCAGGCATCCGGGGCCGGATAACGGGAAAGTTATTTAAAGTTGGTTGTCAAATCAGGGAATCGCCGCCGTTTGCAGGGGATATTGAAACCCTCCCTTTTCTTTGGATTCTTGTAAAGTGCGGGCGGATTCAGCAATATGTTTATCTCGATTAAAAGAAGGCAACGCAACCGGGCCGCCGTTTGGAAATGAAGGCGGGGCGCGATCCCGGCTTGCGGACGGGAGCGGACAGAAAAGGAAAGAAAATTGAAAATGGAAATGGAGAAACTTGTATCGCTGTGCAAACGCCGGGGTTTCATGTTCCAGTCGAGCGAGATTTACGGCGGCCTCAACGGATTCTGGGATTACGGCCCCCTGGGCACGGAACTGAAGCGCAACGTCAAGGACGCGTGGTGGCGCGACATGGTGTCGGGCCATGACGATTCCAGCGTGCCGGCGGGAGCCCCGGAGGCGTATGAAATGACCGGCCTCGACTGCACGATCATCATGCACCCCCAGGTGTGGAAATGCTCGGGCCACTACGACCTGTTTCACGACCAGATGGTGGACTGCCGCGAATCGAAGCGCCGCTACCGCTACGACCAGATCCGGGGCCGGTGGGTGCAAGCCGGGGGCGAGCGTATTTTCGTCGCCACGGTTGCCGAAGCCGACCGGGAGGAGGAGGACACCCTGTCCCGCGCCCTGAAATATTTCGACCTGCGTTCCAAGCAGGCCGACCGGCTTCATTGGGAAGAAAGGTTCGTCGCCCTGCCGCAAGTCGGCGACCTTTCCAGGGTTCTCGGCCCGGACGCCCGGACCCTGGGCACCCTGACCGAGCCGCGCGAATTCAACCTCATGTTCAAAACCACCGTCGGCGCCCTGGGAGGCGAGGAGGAT
>JAFGAO010000142.1 GCA_016933615.1 Acidobacteriota bacterium | reverse complement strand
AAGGGCGAACACAAGGTTCGCCCCTACGGGCAATGATGATCCAATTCCGGCATATGTTCCGCTTCGCGGCGGCCAAGGAACGTTCGATAGGCTGCAATCAATAGAAATCCATTCCGGTCGGCAGCTGCTGAATCCCGGATCGTCAGTTTTTTCAACCTGCGGGGATTGCCTTTAATCGATGATGCTTTCACGCAGGGCTTTTGCACTGGGGACCGGGATCGGAGAGCAGATGTCCTTTTCCTGGTTGTACATGAAGCGGTAGGAGGCTATGCGCGAGGTCGTCCTGTAGACATGGTCCCATCCGCGCACATAGTAGGGGCAGTTGTCGTTGAAACAAATGTATAAATACTCGTTTTCCCAGGTTGCCTCGAACGGATTTTCCGGAACGGCCCATTTAAGCATCTTCTCGTCGCAGTAAGGGCACTCCAAGGTTTTGTGAATCCGCCGCTTTTTTGTTTCCAGCATTTCTTTATTCATTTCGCCCTCCATGATGGAACGGGCCCGGGGGCGGGATTTTGCGGAGGCGTCTTTGCCGGATTTTTCAGCGTACACCGCATAGACCGGGTCGCTGGGCGTTCCGGAGCCGGCATATTTGTCGTCGGCGGGACGCGGGCGCCCCTTGGAAATAAAAAATTCCGTCGCATCGAACGCGCCGGTCTCCCTGAAAATTTCTTCCACAAGCAGGATCCGCTCCTCCTCGCTCGATTCACGCCATATCTTGACGGCTTTTTCCGGAAACATGCGGTTGGAAAAAACCACCAGGAACAGGCCTCCGGGTTTTAGTATCCTTGCCGCTTCACGGAATACCTCGACGGGATTTGTCATGTAATCCACCGAAACGGTATTGAGCACGACGTCAAAAGACCCGTCGGGAAAAGGAAGCCTGCCGTCCCGGTTCAAATCGTGGACAACGTACTCCGAAAGATCCCGGTTTTGCTTCAATTCGGTCTCATTCATGCCGAGACCATTAATTTTGCAGGAACGCAGCCGTGCAGGAATGTGGGAATCCCAGCTCGCCATCAGGTCGAGTATTTCGGGATTCTCTTCGACGACCAGCCGGTCGATCAGATCCACGATGGTGCCCGAAGCCAGGGAATCCAGGTGCGATACCAGCCGATCCCTGGAATAGAAAAGGGCGTCGTCCTGTTCGTCGGCTCTTGTAAAGTTGGCCTGATTGCGGAGGGAATCTCCAAGGGATGGGAAAACGCTGTTTCTCATTTTAATGTGCCTTCCTTATAAGCCGAATTGACTGTTGCATCAAACCGGCGGTTGACCCGAATCCCGCTAAGTACTTAATATGTAAAATAAGATTTGCAGCCCTATTGTCAAAGCCGGGCCCGTCTTCGGCGCGGCGCGACGAAACGCCATCAGCAGCCAGGAGGGAGCGATGAAGTCTTTATCGGTTCGTACCCGGAGCCATACTCAATTTCTGGACATTACGCGGGAAATACAAAATTTGGTTTCGGAACTGGGGATGCGAAGCGGAATGCTGGCGGTTTTCGTGCCGCACACCACGGCGGGGGTCACGATCAACGAAAACGCGGATCCGGACGTAACGGCGGATATCGCATCTGCTCTTGAAAAAGCCGTTCCCTGGAAGGCGGCGTACCGGCACGTCGAGGGCAACGCCGCCGCCCATGTCAAGGCGAGCATGGTGGGTTCCTCGGTCCAGATCATTGTCGAAGACGGGAAGCTGCAGCTGGGCACCTGGCAGGCCGTGTACTTCTGCGAGTTCGACGGCCCCCGGTCCCGGAAGGTGTGGGTTCAGGCTTTATAGCAATAGATATTTACGCCTTTCCCAGAAGCTCGTTCAACTTGGACAGCAGCACGGCGGGTTCCACGGGTTTCTCGATAAAGCCCTTCACCGGCATGAAATCCTCGCTGATGTCTGTTTCGGAAAAACCGAAGGACATGTTGCTCTGCTGATTGACGGCGCTCAGAAGCAGAACCGGTATATCTTTCACCTCTTCGTTTTTGTGCAGCTCCCGGGCCGCGGCGAATCCGGCATTGGGATCTTCGGGGAAAATGATATCCAGTATTATCAGGTCGGGAGACGCGGCCCGGATGCTCTCGACAAGATTGTCCGTGTCGGTCTTCACCGATACCCGGTGGCCGTTGGATTCCAGAATCATCTTCAGGCTGTCGATAATATCCAGATCGTCGTCGACTATCAGTATGTTTGCCATATTACTTTTTCTCCTGCGTTGCCTCGATAGTGTCAAATCTTACAGTAAAGCTGCTCCCCCTGCCAACGATGCTTTCCACCTGAATGGAAGCCCCGTGGAGAACAACGATTTCCTTTACTATGGAAAGCCCCAGCCCCGTACCGCCCGCATGATGGGCCACGGCGTTCTTGCTGCGAAAATGATCGTTGAATATCTTGTCCAGGGCATCTTTCGGGATGCCGATCCCGTTGTCCTGGACCGCCACCTCCGCTTTTCCCGGGGAAGTCTCCACTGAAATGACCACGCGCCCGGTATTGTCGGGGGAATAGTTGATGGCGTTCTGGATCAGATTGGAGAAGAGCGTTTTCAGATGATCGTAAGAGCCCATGATGTAGATGGGTGCGCGGTTTTCCACCAGGTTGATGATCTTGATATTACGGGATTTTCCAATCAGGGATCCTTCGCCGGCCTCTTCACACAACAAGGAGATCAGATTGACGGGTACGAGGTTCATTTCGGTTACGACCAGAGTTCTCAGGTTGCTCAGGTGGATGATGTCGGTGATTCTATCCGTGATCTGGTCGCACCGTTTGCCGATTCGGGTGACCACGGCCCGGGCTTTTTCGGGAAGCTCGCCGCAATAGCCGTCCCGGAGCGTGTACACGTAGCTTTTTATGGCCGCAAAGGGAGCCTTGAGTTCGTGTGTGGCGAGAAGAGTCGACTGCGTTTTTTCCCTGTCTATTCGGATCAGCATCTGATGGGCGTCCTCCAGTTGACGCTCTCTCAGTTTCAGGCTCGAGCTGATCTCGCTGACCAGGTACCAGCAGAACAGGTATACCATGCCGCTCGCGAGCACGAATCCCAGAGTAATGCCGGGGTCGTGGCTGACGGCTTCCCGGAACTCGCTTTTGAAAATGCTGTTAACGGGAATGATCCCGGCCAGCTCCAGTAAAAGCGGTGCGGATGCGTACACCCAACCGGCTGCGGCGATCATCAGGGACCGCCAGCGGGAAAAGAGAAGGGTGGCCAGGATGATATGGGCCATAAAAAGAGCGCCCATCGGCGTTTCGATACAGCCTAGCGAATAGGTGAGAAAGCTCAATGCGGTAAAATCGCCGAACATCTGCCACAGAAGGAGCCGCTGCAGCTCCCGGCTGCGCGTCTTGTCGCCGAACAGGTTGCGCCCGATTTTCGTGTAGATCAGGTTGGTAAGCGACAGAAATGCGATTGTAATGAGGAAATCGACGGGATTGACGTCGGCCGGGACAATGCCCGTCACGGCGATCAAGGCGCCGGCGGCGCAGGCCAGGATGGCCAGCCAGCGCATTTTGATGAACCAGGTCGCCCGGGCGGCAAGCTCCTGGGTTCTGATGTCCGGAAAGATGGTGGTTACGGAACCCCAGTTATAGAAAAAGGAATGTTTCTTCCTTGTCACGGGGCTATCATTTACCATGATGCACCTTTGCAAGCAAACGGTTTTAGCCTGCGGCGTCTCGGCATTCTGCTTGTTGCAACCGGGAACAAGCCTTGTTCAGGGCTGCAAGGATTGAAGGAAAGAGCCCGGACATCTCCCGGGTCAGCCCCTGTTTCGGGGAAACGTCGAAAGGCTGCACGCCGAAAATCCGGATCGCCCGATCGTGGCCCAGCGCTCTGGCGAGCGCCAGTCCTTCCGCCAGCCCCAGCCCGTGCGAGGAGACGGAACCGGCCTTGACAGTCAATGCCGCATTGCCGTCCGAAAAGAACCTGAATTCCCCGGGGGCGAGGCCCATGTCGGCGGCATCCACCAGGACAACCGGTTTTTGCCAATCCAGGAGAGCCGATGCCACCATGGCGGCATCGGCGCACTCGAGGAGCCTGCAGCGCCCGGAATATTCCGCCTGACGGGACAGGTCCCGGACCAGGGCAAGGCCGATTTCATCGTCGCCGCTCCCGGGCGTTCCCACGCCTACAACCAGCCAGTCCGAACCTGCAAGCGGTCCCGCCCGGAGGTCCCCGGAACGTATGCGAGAAGATTCAGTCGACAAATTCCACGTCCAGCATATGCACGGAACAGGAAATGCAGGGGTCGTAGGCCCGCAGCAGCATCTCCATGTGCAGCGTCAGTTCCTCCCGGGACATACCGGGGAGCATCTCGGGCACGAACGCCTTCATATCCTGCTCGACGTTGTTGATGTTCTGGCTGGTGGGTATCACGGCATTGGCGTCGACGCAACGGCCGTTTTCATCGAAAGTATAATCATGAAAAAGGATGCCCCGCGGCACTTCGCAGGACCCGACTCCGCGTCCGGCCTTTACCTCGTAGGCGACGTCCTCGGCTTTCAATCCGCCGCCCAGCACTTCATCCAGCATGCGGACGCCGTTGTAGGCGCAGTGCACGACTTCCACCACCTGGGCCACGTTGTTCATGTAGGGATTGTAGCAGGGCACCTTGAGTCCAAGTTCGTCGGCCGCCTGCTTCGCCTCGGGAAGCAGCTGCTCGAAGTTGTTGTTCACCCTTGCCAGGGCTCCGACGAAATAGGAATCGCGGTGCCACCTGGACCACTTGGTCGTGCAATGCGCGACTGTGAATTCATTCGTGACATCCCGGTACTCGTCGACGGGGACGGAGGATTTTGTGTCCGAGCTGTAGACGGCCCCGTCGTAAAGGGCGTATTCGTCCGGGTGCTTGAGCGAAACGTATTCCGTCTCCCTCTCGTACGGGGGAATCTTGAGGGTTTTCATTATCCGGACGGTTTCCTTCAGATCCGGGATGGCATCCAGAAGGCGTTTGCGCAGGCCGGCTACCGCATCCAGGTCCGGCAGTTTGCGCCAGCCTTTTAGGGTATTGGCCATGGGGTGCAGCATCCGCCCTCCGAATACGGTTGTGTAGTCGTTGGACAGTTTTTTGAGCCGGAGGGCCCGTTTTACGACTTCCGGGTGCGTCTTCGCAAGAGGCAGAACGCTCTGTACGCCCAGGTAATCGGGCACCGCCAGGAAATAAACGTGCAGAAGGTGGCTCTGCATAAACTGGGATTCCGTCAGAAGTTTGCGAAGCAGGACCGTCTGGGGGCTGACCTCAATCCCGAGGGCCGACTCCACGGCCTTTGTGGCCGTCATCTGGTGCCCGACACAGCAGATCCCGCAGATGCGGCTGACGATCCACGGGATTTGAGACGGGTTCATTCCCTTGACGAAATTTTCAAAGAAGCGGTTGGCTTCCGTAATGGACAGTTTTACCTCCTTGACGGCCCCTTCCCTGGTGCTGACGATGATGCGCCCGTGACCCTCCACGCGGGTTACATGATTGACGTCTATATTGAACGTTTTTTCTCTCAGATCCATTTTCAGACTCCTCTACCAATCGGTTCGGCACCCAGGAAAAGCCGGTACCGGCTTCGGATATCCTCGTCCTTTATGTTGTGTTCCCGCATCAGGGTTATGTGGGACTGGATATTGGCGTGGGGGAGCGTTCCGCGGCAGCCGTCGCAGACATAGCCGTTGTTGACGCAGATGCTGTTGCACCCGCCCCAGGTTATCGGCCCCATGCAGGTTTCCCCGCGCTCCAGCACGCACTCGTTTCCGTTTTTCTTGCACTCCACGCAGACGGCGTCGGGCGGGAAATACGGCGTGGTCCCACGCAGCATGGATTTCACCAGGTGGAGAAATTCCGCCGGCACGACCGGGCAGCCGCGCAGGTATGCATCGACCTTCACGACGGCATCCAGGGGCCGCACCCGCGTGTGCGACCAAAGCGACCAGAAGTCGGCGTCCACCTGGACCCGGTTCCGGGCGTCCTCGCCGTACACCGCCTCGTAGTTGACGGCGGGCGCCACGAAGTTGGAGCGGGCCTGAACGCAGCCGTTGCAGGCGCAGGCGCCCAGCGCAACCAGGACGGTGGTCCGGGAGCGCAGGTTCTGGAGCCGTTCGATGTCCTCGTCCCGGTGAATGCTTCCTTCCACGAAAGCGATGTCGTAGCGCGGCGCTTTTTCGGAGATTGCTTCGCGGAACTCCACGAGATTGACGAGATTGAGGATATCGAGCAGAATGTCCTCGCAGTTGAGAATGGCCAGCTGGCACCCCTCGCAGCTGGCGAAATCGAAAAATGCCACTTTGGGTTTCATTGAAGCGCCTCCGGTATTGCAGAAAGATCGGAGAACCGGAAGACCGGTCCATCCTGGCAGCAGTAGATGTTGTTGATCTGGCAGTGACCGCATTTGCCCACGCCGCATTTCATGCGCCGCTCGAGATCGACGAATATCTGGGTGTCCTTTACGCCCCGTAACATGAGAGTCTTGATGACGAATTTGTACATGACCGGGGGGCCGCACAGGGCAACAACGATTTTTTCCGCGTCCATTGTCATTTTGGGGATGGGTTCCGTGACAAGCCCGGTCCCGAATTTCCACGGCATGTTTTCCGTGCTGTCCACGAGCCGGATCACGTCCATCCCCGCATCCGTCGTCCACCTCTCAAGCTGGTCTCGGTAGAGCTCTTCGGCCGGGTTGCGGCAGCCGGAAATCAGGGTGATATCGCCGAAACGTCCCCGTTCTGCGATGACCGGTACAATCAGCGACCGGAGCGGCACAAGGCCCAGCCCGCCGGCCACAAAAAGAACGTCACGGTCGTAGAAATCATCCAGGCTGAAACCGGACCCGTAAGGTCCGCGGATGCCCAACTCATCGCCGACGTTCAACTCATGGATCGCCCGCGTCAGGCGCCCTATGCGGCGAATGACCATTTCCAGGATATTGTCCCCGGTGGGGCCATTGCTTATCGATATGGGAGCTTCGCCCAAACCGAGGACGGAAACCATCACGAACTGTCCCGGGCGGTGCCCAAGGGGGTTTTCCAGCACGACTCGGAAGAACCGGTCCTTGGCGGTCATGTCGGCAACCTCGACAATTTTGCCGATCTGCGGAATAAAGGTCTCCCTGGCGATCCGATCGTATCGGGATGCAGCGGTATTCATGATCGTTCTCCTTCATTTATCAAATCCAGGATAATATCGTATATGTCGATTTTGGCCGTGCACTGCCGGCCGCACCTCCCGCATCCGACGCAGACGGCCCCGTGGCCGAATTTTTCAGGCAGGTATTCGAATTTTCGTTTCACCCTGTGGCGCTGTCTTGCCGCCGGATCGGGGCGGAAATTGTGGCCGCCTCCGACAACGGCGAAATGGGGCAGCATGCAGGCGTCCCACGTCCGGGTCCGGTTGCCCGAAGTCACATCCAGATTCATGTCGTCGTTGACGTCGAAGCAGTAGCATGTGGGGCAGACAAGGTTGCACGTGCCGCAGGAGAAACAGCGTTCGACATGCTTGTCCCAGATGGGGCTTTTCCAATTTTTCGCGACCTTTTTAAAAATGTCCTGGACGCCGACCGGGAAAGTGCGCCCGAACGGTTCCTGCATGGACGCGACCACTCCTACTTTTTTGGCGGGCCCGTCGTCGCATGGCTGCCAGTCGGTTCCGGCCGCCAGTTTCTCCCCAAGCCTGGTTTTTATTTCCAGCAGCACATCGCCGTTTTTCAGAGGTGTTATGAAAACGTCCGCGCCTTCGCTGTGGTGCAGGGAATCCACCGCGGCGCAGAAAACCCGCGAGTCGCAAGGCGCGGTGCAGGCCCACCCGATGAGGGCCGTATTCTCGCGCCGTGCAAGATAGTGCGCGTCCGCCACGCCTTCCTTCAAAAACAGGTCGATCAGGAAAATCCCCTTGAGGTCGCAGGGCCGCACACCGGCTATTACTCGAAAGGATTCGTCCAGCGTCGGATTGATCTCGGTCTTGCCGTCCGAATGCTTTCTGAAGCTCAGCAGCTCTTCCCGAGCCGGAATGAGCAGTTTGACCGGGGGCAGCACCGTCGGGGTGTAGTGCTCGAACTGTATCTCGGAATCCGCTTCGACTTTTGCGAAGCGGTAGCTTGCGTGCCCGTACTTCTCGGGGAAATATACCGGATTTTCTGACGCCAGTCCCCGTATCCAGTTGATGACGTTCTGTTGAGTCGCAAGGTGATAACTCATGGGAGTTCCTCTCTAAAACCGATTCCGGGACGGAATCACGAAATACGCCTGCAAAAACAATAAACTTGACATGAATGCGCTCCCCTTTGCCTGGGTAGGGCTCTCTCTGCGCGCCTTGCGCGAACCAGGGGAAGGTAATCCATAACATTGTTCCGGTTCCGGATTCCGGTCCGAATCGTAAACCTGATTTTAAGGCACTGTACGAGCAGACGGCGGAATTTCAAAGTATATAGAATTTTCCTCGGACTTCAAATAATACAAGCAATTTAGTTAACATCCTTAAATATATACATATTACTACTGAATTTTTAATTATATATTATCAATATTAATACTTTCAATTTTTGTTGGGAGGAGGGAGCGAGACGCCCCTTCCGGGCTCCGTTCCGGGTTAAAGGGCCGATTTCCTGGGCAGGAATTTCCGTATAAGTGTTTTAATTTCTTCGATTTTCATCAGATGCCCGAAACAGGCCAGCAGCAGGCAGTATCCGCCCGAAACGGCGCAGCAGATCCAGAACGCCTTGAAATGCCCGGTGCCGCCGGGACCGGTAAAAGCCAGACGCCGGAACCATTCCGCCAGAATGCCTAATGGGAGGCTGATGCATAGGATCTTTACATACAGGAGGAACACGCCCCGGCTTTCCCTGTTGCCGCTTCTCCGGTTCCAGAGCATGTAGAGAAGAGCTGCCTGAACGATTACGGAAAAAGATACGGCAAGGGCCAAACCCTCGGCGTCCATCCACCGCATGGCGTACCAGTAGACCGGCAGGCTGCACAGGACGGCGATCGTGCCGAAAGCCGCGGGAAAGAGCGTGTTCTGCAGGGCGTAATACCCCCGGACGACTACCGTGTAGGACGACAGCGCGAAGGCACAGGGCAGAAGAAACACGAGGATTCCGGCGGTCATTGCCGTAGCCCCGGAGTCGAAGCGGCCTCTTTCAAAAAGAAGCTGAACCAGTTCCCGCCGTACGACCATCATGATAACCGAAAGCGGAATGACGAACGCCAGGTACCGCAGGGCCGTGTTCATCAGCCGGTTCATTTCTTCCAGGCGGTTTTCGACGGCCATCCGGGCCATGAACGGAAAGGATGCGATTCCCACGGCCTGCCCGAAAAGCCCCGCGGGGATAAGCAGGATGATTTTCCCGTAATCCAGCGCCGCTACGGTTCCTTCCGATAGATAGGCGCCGAAATATTTAAGGAATATTTCCATCGAGAACATCATGGTCAAGCCGAGCATCAGAGGCAGTGTCAGCCGGAGGTATCGGGTGAAGTCGGGGTGGCGCAGACCGAAACGGAACCTGTAGCGCATGCCGATCCGGCCGGCGCCCCACGCCTGCAGAAGAAAAGGACCCCCAAAAGATCCTGCCAGCACTCCCCAGCAAAATCCCTCCATGCCGATGAAGCGTCCCAAAATCAATCCGCCGAGGACGGTGCCCAGGTTATACACAAGCGGCGACAGCGCCGGTATCAGAAACCTCTCCTTTGCGTACTGGACGGCCATCAACAGCCCTCCCGCCAGGTGAAACATCTGGGCGGGGAGAATGATCCGGGTCATCCGGACGACCTGGCTGCGGAATTCCGGCTCGTCCCTGCCCTTGGCCGCGATATCGATGAATTCGGGTGTAAAGACCATCCCAAAGGCGACGAGAAGCAGAAGCAAAATCCCGGAACTGTTGAGAATGATGTTAAAGATCCGCCATCCATCCTCTTCACGGTTGCGGGTCAGGTAGCCGGAAAAAATCGGTATAAAGGTCACCGAAAGAAAACCGCTGGCCGTGATGTGGTTGAAGATATCGGGGATGATGAAGGCCAGTTTGTAGGCATCCACGGAGACGTCGGCTCCGCCGACATACGCCACGGCCATTTCCCGGAAAAGCCCGAACAGGCGGCTTAAAAAGATAGCCCCCATCATGATTGCGGATGCGATGCCGATTTTTTTTCCAAGCGAATGCGCCATGGTCCCGCTTCTATAAGAATATGGATAATCCTGCGGTGATACCGCCTATACTATCGCATCATTCGGATCCCTTTTGAAGGGATAGGAAGCCGCCAGCAGCCCTATCCCGATCAGGATGTATCCGCATGCGACCTGCCACACGAGGCTGCCGCGTATGTCCCATGGGAGGTAGATTGCGCCGGATGAAATTATGGAATGCATGAGGCCGAACAGGGTGCATGCCGCGCAGGTGAACGCATAGACGGACGCCCTCCTGATTTTGCCGTCGATGAGTTCCGCGAGCAGGCCGCCCCAGAGGATGGCCGTCAGTATGAATCCGTGCCCCACGGCGCGCAGGATGATTTGTTCGGCCGCCAGGGCTTCGGGAATAACAACCGACGGATCCAGCTTGTCCAGCAGACTGTCGGCGTAGGTGAGAACGAGGTAGCCGACGCTGGGAATGATGGCGAAGGCGACGGCCGGCGCGTGTCTGCGCGGGGATTCGACGAACGCCTGGGAGACAATCTCGATGCCCACGAACAGGAGTATCGGAGTGATGACGGCTTCGGGGATGATTTCGACAATGAAGGACATGATGCCGAGCGCACCGCCGATCCCGATAAAAAGTCCGGTTGCCAGCGTGTAGGCCGCCCGCCCGCCCATGGCTTTATAAGCCGGGTGTCCGATGTAGGGAGTGGACTGGGCAACCCCGCCGAACAGGGCTGCAACGACCGTGGCGAACGCCTCGACCAGGAGAATACTGCGCGTTCGGTAGGCGTCGCCCGCGACACGGGCGCTTTCCGTGTTGTTGATGCCTCCGAGGATGGTTATCAGGGCGAAGGGGAAAGCGATCGGCAGGTAGGAAACCGCCTTGCCCAGTCCATGGATGAAACCCAAGGTGGGAAAAGGAAACGCGGAGTGCAATTCAATGGGAGACAGCGGGCTTTGGGTTCCCAGGAAACCGAATCCGCCCATGAAGTAGTACACAAAACATCCAAAGGCAACGGCCAAGAACGCTCCGGGTACGTTAAAGGGGAGCCGGCGGCGGGCGATGATTGCATAAAGGATAATGCCCAACGAGGCGATTCCGGCCGCCGGGGCGGAGAAGATCTTCATGATCGGGAAAAACGCCAGAAGCGTAACGCCGATCCCGGCCAGGGATCCGAGCAGTCCCGCTTTAGGAATATGCGAACGCACCCAGTCGCCGAAGAAGGACAGCGCGACCTTGAAGATGCCGATGATCATCAGGGTCGCCATTCCCACCTGCCAGGTCAGAACCGCATCGCCCGTCTCCAGATAGACGGGTCCGAGGACCGCCGTGGCGATGCCGACCGTGGAGGGCGTATCCAGTCCCAGGGGCATCGCGGTGACGTCGGTTTTCGCAGTCCGTTTGGCCAGCCGGAAGGCCATCCATGTGTAAAGAACGTCGCCGAAGAGAACCCCGAGAGCGGTCCCGGGTATCATGAGTGTGAAAACTTTATCGGCCGGATACCCGAAGACGCCTGCGAGAATCCCGGTGAGTATCGCGAGATTCGTGACGTTGTCGAGCATCAGTCCAAAGAACGCGTTCAGATCTCCCCATTGCGCCCAGCGGTATCCCTGTTGCCGCATTTCCGCTCATCCCCCTTTCCGAGGGTTGCCGCCTTCATTCCGAGATTCTTTGATCAACAAATGCCTCGCTCCTAATTTCCCTGAAGTTTATCGATAGAGCCTTCAAATTCGCCGATGTTGGATTTTCACATTATAGCTTGCCGCCATCTGAAGGGATCGACTTTCCCATGGTTGCGCCCATTGGAATTGAGGTTCCGCCGAGGGCATTTCCAATCGTGAAACCGCATATTACCACAGATAAGGCCTTGCCATTTTATCCCGTTTGTGTCCGGTGGTCGGCCCGGCCTGCGGCTTCGCATAGCCGGGTACAATATTCGGCCCGCTGCCCCGGATTAAACGATCGGTGCCTCCCAGAATTTTGCAGAGTCTGCAGCAATCCAAATGGTCGAAGTGGTCTAAATGGTCTAAAAAGATTTTGGTGCATGAATATATTTTGGATCGGTTCCTTCGACTCCTTCGAATATTTGGACCATTTTAGAGCCAGGCAAGGGATTGGGAACCCGGACCGGATGAATGGACGGCATCGCCCGGTTGAATTTGCATTCTGTTTGGTAAAAGCCGTGGTATATTTTTTGAATCGATTTGTGAGCCATCCCTAATTTGAGGAGGTATAGCGCCATGGAACAATTCTTGAAGACGATAAAATTGCGAGACGGGACGAACGTCTCCATTCGTCCCCTTCACAAACAGGACGGCCCTGCACTCTTATCCTTTTTTTCCGCACTTTCTGAGGGCGATCGTCTTTTCCTCAAGGAGGACGTTACCAACAAGGACGTTATCCGTCGATGGATGGAGGAGCTGAATTTCGATAAGGTCATTGCCATCGTCGCGGAAAAGGACTCTGCAATTGTCGGGGATGCGACGCTGCATTTAAGTCAACGCGGCTGGCACAAGCATATGGCCGAGATCCGCTGCGTGGTTTCCAGGGAATACCAGCAAAAAGGCCTGGGAACGGCCCTGATGCGGGAACTGGTCGCCCATGCCGTGGAAAGAAGGATTCTGAAGCTGAGCGCGACCATGATGGATATTCAAAAATCCGCACAGAGAGCTTTCGAAAGGATCGGCTTCAAAAAGGAAGCGGAACTGAAAGACTTTGTTATGGATATCAACGGCAAATATCACAACATGGTCATTATGGTGAACGATGTCTCCGAGCTTTGGAAGAAAATGGAGGATTTGCTGCACTACTACGACATTAGAACCATGCACGGATGATTTTTAGGAATTTTCAATTCTCGGGCGACGAGAATGTGGTGTTCCGGCTCGCGCGGGTTGTGGATGCGGGCAATTTCCTGAATGGAACGGCCGGTGGTGCGGCAGTCCTGCGGCATACTCCGGTCATCAAACAGGCGGATCACTTGTTCCCCGTTCTCAGGTGACGGTAGTAGGAATTCGAAAGATAAAGGGCCCCGAGGGGATTGTGGGCCAGCAGCCTGTCTTTTACGGCCAGCACCGTAAGGGGAGGTTTGCAATATTTTATAAACAGGGTGTCGTGCCCGACGCAAAGTCCCAGCATGATGGCCAGATCGACTTGGGTGCGGTTGATGATCATTGCCTGAGCAATGGGGTTGCACATGCTTTCCCAATCCTCCGGGCCGGCCATCTTTTCCGTTGCGGCGATGCCGATTTCCTCCTTGGGGACGGCGCCGGCCTTGCATTGAACCGACACCACTTCAAAACCGTTCTTTTCCAGGATGTCGCTTAAAAGTCCCGCCTCCCGCATCATTCCCCCGCAGTGGGCGATGCCGAGCTTTTTGTATCCGCATTTGCGCGAAAACTGAATCAGTTCCTCGATTCTGGAAAGTCTTGCCCTGTGCTGGCCGGCCGGCGGCTCGAAACACTGGAACTCCTGCACCGAAGCCAGACGGGCAAACTCCCGCACCTCAGGTTTCAGGTATTCGAGCGCCGCTTCGGCAAAAACCTCCGGCATCAGCTTCATCGGGCAGAATCCCGGCAGTTTATTTTTTGCAGGAGGCCCATCGATCATTTTAGCGCCGTGATTTTCGCAGACCCGGACAGGGCATCGGGCGCATTGAGGATTCTGCGTTTTCTTCATTGGGAGCCTCCCTTGTCTATTTATAATCAATTTAACGTCCCGACGGAAGGGATATCCCGGATTTCACGGATGCGTTGCAGGACCGGAGGGTGTCTGTAGGACATAAAAACCTTAACCGGATGGGGGGTTAAATTGGAAAGATTATCCACGCTCAATTTCTTGAGCGCCTCGATCATGGCCCGGGGATTTCCGACTGTTTTGACGGCATAGGCATCGGCCGCATACTCATTCCGGCGGGAAATTATATTGCCGAACACGGATAAAATCGTATCGACGGGCTGGTACAGGAATCCGAAAAAAACAAGGCTTGCGTAAACGGACGTCGACTCCATCCGGAACGCGGCAAAAAGCTGCGGGCTGTCGATGAAAAGGGACAGGATATAGAACATGAGCCCGGAAGTCAGGAAAGAGAGCAGCATGGACATCCAGATGTGCCCCTTCTTGTAGTGCCCCATCTCATGGGCCAGCACCGAAACCAGTTCGGCCGTCGTGTGTTTCTCTATGAGGGTGTCGAAGAGGACGATGCGCCGGAAGCGGCCGAATCCGGTGAAAAAGGCGTTGGCCTTGGCGGAGCGGCGGGAACCGTCCATCTGATATACGCCTTTAAGTTTGAAATTCTGGGATTTTGCGTAGGCTTCAATCGCTTCCCTGAGATCGTCTTTTTCAAGAGGGGTGTATCTGTTGAAAAGCGGCATAATGACCGCCGGCGCAAGGAATGCCAGCAGGAGCCGGAATGCCGCGACGATCATCCAGCAATAGAACCAGGCCCATTTGCCGCTGCTCTCGAAAAACCAGATGATGGCGTAAAGCGCAGCGCCGCCGATCACGGCGGTCAGAAACCAGCTCTTTAGGATGTCCAGAATAAATGTTTTCGGCGCCGTTCGGTTGAAGCCGTATTTTTCCTCGACAACGAATGTTTCGTAGACGGAAAAAGGGATTTCGAGCAACTGGTATGCGAGCAGGAGCACTCCCGTAAACACCAGCCCGGTAAGTATGGAATCCAGGTTGAGGCTTCGGGCGAAGCGGTCGGCGAGGTTGAAGCCCCCGAGCAGAATGAAGGCAATGGATACGGGCGTCACGATGGAACTGTTTATGAGGCTGAAGCGTGTGTTTTCAACCAGATATTCCTGGGCTTTTTTGTACCGGTCCCGGTCGTAATACCCTTTGAATTCTTCCGGCAGTTCGGTTTCCAGGTTGCGTAAATTCAGCCGCTCCACGAACAGATCGAGAAGGTAGGTTCCTATAATGACGGCCAGGATGAAAATAAGGTAGTAATTCATGGCAACCCCGGAAAACGATACAGACGGTGCGGGCTCTTTAATTATCAGGATACAATAGTATCAGACGGCTCTTTGAATGCACCGGGTTTTTGAGAAACTCGAGCCGATTCCCATCCGTTCACCGGCGGCAAAGAAAGGTTAATAAATTATTATGCCGGGGGCCCATGGGAGACAGTATCTCTTTGCCGGCAATTCCGACATGCTTTCCGATAGAGAACCGGTCGATGGTTCGGGTTTCGGGCGTTTGACATGCGTGCGGACGGATTTTAAAAAATAAGAACGAAATAAGGGAAAAGTCCGGCGTCGGCGGTGCTTGCCCCATTGAATGCCGGCGGAATGCGCACGTTTTCTTCAGATCGCTGCATTTGTTTGGAGAAAAAATGTTTGCCAAATTCCTCAAGCCCCTGAAACGTACCCGCGGCCTCCTCCTGGCGGCCTGGATCGCATGCATCCTGCCTGCCGCAAATCAAAGTTCTGTTGAACACGTATACGGGCATGAGGGGACCGGTCTTTCTTCCGAAGCGCTTGCCGATGGGCGGACCCCCCAATTGCAGAATCTGGTTGCCCGGCTTCAGGAGGGGGACTCCTACGAAAGGCAGAGAGCCGCGATCGCTTTGGGCAATCTCGACGATGCCGCCGCCGTCGGCCCGCTTATCGGGGCTCTGAAGGATGAAGACCCGTTCGTGCGCAATTTCGCCGCCAGGTCCCTGGGGGATCTTGGTGACGGAAGAGCCGCGGACGCCCTGATCCGGGCGATGGATGATGAAAATCTTCTTGTCAGGCGTTCCGCCGCCGAGGCCCTGGGCAGGATCGGGGATGCGGAAGCGGTCGATGCCTTAATCGAAGCCGCGAAGGATGGAAACGCCATTTTCCGCCGCTCCGCGATCGAAGCTTTGGGCAGGATCGGGGACGCGAAGGCGGTCGAACCTTTAATCGAAGCATTGAGGGACGAGGATATGTACATTCGGAACGGGGCGGCCTATTCCCTGACCCGAATAGGGCAGCCAGCCCTTCCCTGGCTCGTCGGTGCGCTTCGCGACTGGGCGTTGGGCCCCAGGATTCCTGAAATTCTGAGGGAGCTCGACTGGCAACCCTCTTCCGATGAAGAAAGAGTCTGGGTTATGGTCGCGGAAAGAAACCGGCAGGCCCTGGCAGAGAACTGGGACACCGCGAGGAGAGTGTTTATGGACAGCCTGAAAAGCGGAGATAATCGGGATGTCCAGAATGCCGTGTTTGCCCTGATCCGCATAGGCCGGGATGAAACGATCGGGGAACTCGTCCAGGTTCTGCAGGAGAAAGGCACTTTCGCAATCGCGGAGGTATATCTGAATTGCGGCAATGACATTCTCCGGGATGCCGCCCGCGACTGGGCTCTGAAAAACGGCGCCGGGATCGAGATCGGAGACTCAGGCCTTGTCATTGAATGGGGCGGCTTGGCCTCGCCGTGAAGCGCGTGCCGTGCGCTTCCCGGCCAATAGGGCCGCGGGCTCCGCCGCCCGGATGAGACGGCATCTGAAGATGCGGGGTCAGTCCACGAAAGAAGGATTGAATTTCGACTCCGGGTTGTGTGCAAAGGGTGTCCCGTTTCGATACACCTGCGAGGCGCCGTTCATCTCTTGAGGGGAGGCTGGTTATGAGCCACGGTGGTGTTCGCAGAAGGCTTATGCAGTCCGGATTGGTTGCCGGCATGCTTTTTTCATTATTGTGCCTTCCGGTTTCGGGGCAATATTTCGGGCAGAACAAGGTCCGGTACAACGATTTCGATTTCAAGATTCTAAAAACCGAGAACTTCGATATTTTCTACTATCCCGAGGCGGGCGATTTTATAGATCATGCAGGGCGCATGGCCGAGCGATGGTACTACAGGCTGTCGTCGGTTCTCGGCTTCAGGCTCTCCTCCCGGCAGACCCTGATTATCTACGCGGATCATCCCGATTTTCAGCAGACACAGGTGATCGCGGGCGTTATCGGCGAATCCACCGGCGGTGTGACCGAGTCCCTCCGCCGCAGAATCGTGATGCCCCTTGCGGGCCCCGTGGGAGATACGGATCACGTGATCGGACACGAACTGGTGCACGCTTTCCAGTACGATCTGTCTTCCCGGGTGCAAAGAGCCGGAGTCGGGGCCTCCCTGGGCAGCCTGCCGCTGTGGTTTGTGGAAGGCATGGCGGAGTATCTTTCCATCGGTCCGGTCGATCCGTTTACATCCATGTGGATGCGGGACGCGGTCCTTCGGCAGGATTTTCCCGCTATCGCGGAGCTGGACGGCTACAGGTATTTCCCTTATCGCTGGGGGCACGCTTTATGGGCCTTTATTGCAGGGAAGCATGGAGATGAAGTTCTCGGCCCGATCCTCAGAGCCGGAGTCGAGAGCGGCGACGCCCAGGAAGCGATCGGTTCGGTATTGAACGTTTCCATGGAGGATCTTTCCGGGCAATGGCACCGGGCTTTAAAGGACCGTTACGGAACCGTTGTGAAGCAGGCGGACTCAGCAGAGGACAAAGGCGAAATAATCGTTTCTAAAGAAAAATCCGGCACCGAAATCAATGTCAGCCCCGCCATCAGTCCCGACGGAAAATATGCGGTCCTTTTTTCCGAAAGGAGCCTTTTCGGCATCAATCTCTTTCTTGTGGATGCACAGACCGGAAAGTTTTTGCGCAAAATTACGGAGACCGAAATCAGCCCTCACTTCATAAATCTTCAGTTCACCAATGCCGTAGGAGCCTGGAGCGCCGACGGCAGGCATTTTGCTTTCCCCGGTGTAAGAGGCGCCACCCCGGAAATGTCCATCTATGATGTCCTGGAAGGGAAAATCAGCCGGAAGATCCCGGTGCGGGAAGTCGGGGAAATTTACAACCTCTCCTGGTCCCCCGACGGAAAATCGATAGCCTTTGCCGCCATTCAGGGAGGCCTCACGGATATTTTCACAATCTCCCTGGAAAGCAATGAAATTCAAAGGCTGACGGATGACGCCTATGGAGATCTGCAGCCGTCCTGGTCGCCGGACGGCACGAAAATCGCTTTCGCCACCGACCGGTTCACGACGAATCTCGCGGACCTCGCCTTCGGGGAATTTCGCCTGGCTCTTTATGATCTGCGGTCGGGGAATATCACCAGCCTGCCCGGCTTCGAGGAGGGGAAACATATGAACCCGGAATGGTCGCCGGACGGGACGGGCCTCTATTTTATTTCGGACCGGGACGGGACGCCCGATATTTATCATCTCACTGTTAACGACGGCGCCATAGACCGTGTGACGAGCCTGGATATCGGCGCAAGCGGCATAACCAGGTTCAGTCCCGCCATGTCCGTTGCCCGGAATTCCGGCAGCATCCTGTTCAGCGAATTCGACGGCGGAAGCTACCGGGTCGTCCGCATCGAGCCCGGAACCGGGGGAAGCGCCCGTCAGCCAAGCGAGCGGAAGACGGACGATCAAAGCGTCCGCGTTCTGCCCCCCGTGGAGCGCACCGGGGCGAAAATCCGCCCGCTTCTGGAGGCGCCGACGCGCGGTTTGACGGGTACGGAAAAATTCAGTACCGAAGAATATTCTGCGGGACTGCAACTGGAGTATGTCACCCCGGTGAGCGTTTCATTCGGAACCAGCCGCTACGGCAACATGGTCGGAGGCGGGATCGGATTTCTTTTCAGCGACATTCTGAATTATCACGAATTGAGCCTTGAGCTGCAGACCACGTCGCTAAGCGGGGACCATCTGCTGCGGAATATGAGCGGAACCGGAGTCTATCTCAATAAGCGGAACCGCTGGACATGGGGGGTGGCGGGCGGCCAGACCCCATATCTCACGGCCGGTTTCGAACAGGGTGTTGGTCTGGTGGGCGGCGAGCCGGTTATTTTCCAGAGTGATACGACCATCTGGCAGATCGAGCGCCAATTTGCGGGCCTGCTTCAATATCCGTTTAATCGAGCTCTGAGGGCGGAGTTTTCCACCGGTTTCCGGAATGTGGATTTTGCCGCGTCGAGGGATCTGAGGATCTACGATCCTGCAACGGGTTTTCTGCTCGGCTCGGACTCGGAAGACATCTCTGCTCCCGATTCGCTCTACTTCAGCACCAGCAGCGCCGCCCTCGTCTACGATACATCCATTTTCGGCGGGGTTTCCCCCGTGATCGGGCAACGCTACAGACTTGAAACGGGCGTGAATGCAGGGTCCCTTACCTACGCGACGGCCCTGGCCGATTACCGGCGCTATTTTCAGATTGCACGGCCTGTAAGCGTTGCGGGGCGCGTGCTCCATTACGGAAGATACGGCGGCGATTCCGAGGACGCCCGCATGCAGCAGCTTTTCCTGGGGTATTCATCGACGGTGCGCGGCTATGAGGCGGGATCGATCAGCGCCATGGAATGCGGCCCCGCGCTTGCGGAAACGGGCGCCTGCCCCATCATCGACCGGCTTCTCGGAAGCCGGATCGGCGTGGCCAATCTGGAAATGAGATTTGAAATTCTGGGCCCGCTCGGGATCGCACCCAGCGGCGGCTTTCCTCCGGTTCAAATTGCGCCGTTTTTCGACGCCGGAATCGCCTGGACCAGCGATGAGGCGCCCGACTTTTTCGGCGGATCCCGGAGCGGGGTCACGAGCCATGGAATATCCCTCAGGTTCAACATGCTTGGATTTTTCGTAGGCCAGCTCAGCCTGGTGCACCCGAACGACAGGCCGATGAAAGGCTGGATGTGGGAATTTTCCTTCCTGCCGGGATTTTAGGGTTCGCGCAAAAATAAGTTTACATTTTGGCGCGAGTGCTTAACCGGCCTTTCCAACAGGGGTGCTGTTCTCCGGAATACACCGGGGCGGATTTTTCTCAAGGAACGGGGGACAATCTCACAGCATTTCCTTAAGATCGGCAATCCGGTCGGCGAATGACGGGTGGGTGGAGAAATACTCCGCCAGACCTGAATTGTGGGGCGAAACCCGGCTCAGGCGCTCCAGGGCCCGGATACAGGCGCGGCTGTCAAAACCCGCCGCCGCCATTAAACGGACCGCTTGACTATCGGCCTCCCTTTCCAGTGTTCTGGAATATCCCTTGGTCACCATCTGGTGCAGAAGCAGACCGGCGCCGGAGAGCCGGGCGGAAACGGCCCGGAGGAGGGTTTCCGCCGTTAGATGTTCCCTGGCATGGCCGCGGGTAACGTGGGCGATTTCGTGTCCCAGAAAAAAAGCGATGGCATCGGGGTCCCTCCCGCAGAGGTCGAGCAGCGCCTGGGTGATGAACACGAAACCTCCGGGAAGAGCAAAGGCATTCGCGGCGCGGGATGCAACCAGGGTGAAGCGGAACTCCAGTCTCCGGTCCTCGACGGCTTCGGCAAGGCGGGCTCCGATCCGGTCTACCAGTTCCCGGTCATGAGGGGCGGCGTCTCCTGGAAACTGTTTTACGAATTCCCGGGCGCATTCCCGCCCATAATCCCTTTCAGCCAGGATCGACTCCTCTTCCGATCCCGTCGCCCAACTCCAAAGCCATTTGGCCTGGCGGTAGGGTTTGCGAGCCTGCCGACCGAGCCGGCCGCCCATCTGCGGCAGACGGCTTGACCCGAACAGTATCAGCAGTATCAAGATGATTAAAATGAGCGCCGGCACACTGACTCCCAAGTAGCGTGATTCCTGTCACAGTTTAGCATCAGACCGCAAGCCATGATACCCTTCTCTGCAGGGAGGTCACTTTCAAGGAATTTTCTTTTTTCTTGTTGGCGATGTGGAAGCTTACTATAGTAAAACTGTATGTCTCACCGGCCTCTTTGGCAGGCGGAATCATCTGTTTTCTTTACATGATTTCTCAAGAATACAAAACCGACGACCCATAAGGAGGGTGTCATGAAGAATTTCCGGACCAGCTTTTTGGCTTTTTTGTGCACGATCTTCTGCATTTCCTTTTTACAAACAGGGACAGCTCAGGATTCTGCTGCATTGGAAGTCGCGGATTCCGCAATCTGCGCAAGCGTTGAGGAACGGGCCTGCGTCGATCCCAAGGAGGAATTTTCCGCCGGCGTGGAAAAGCTTTACTGTTTCACGCGCATAAACGGCGCCGCGGTAGACAGCGAGATAACGCACGTCTGGTACTACGGAGACATCGAAAGAGCGCGTATTTCGCTGGCGGTCCGCTCGGCCAGCTACCGGACATTCAGCTCCAAGCGCATCCAGGCCCACGAGGTCGGCCGGTGGAGGGTGGAGGTTCTCGGCCCCGACGGCGCGGTCCTTAAAACGATTCCGTTTTCCATCGTTCCGTAATACGGCGCATTTCCGTCAACATCATTTTACCGAATGATCGCGAAACCCCCTCTGGAGGCAGACGGTGAAGATATCGGATTTATTTAGTGTGGACGGTTACGGCGTGGTTGTGACCGGCGGCGCCAGCGGAATAGGGCTGGGTTACGCGGAGGCGCTTGTTTCCAACGGGGCGAGGGTCACTATTTTGGATGTTGATGCGGAGAGCATGGAAAAAGAGACCGTCCGCCTGCGAAAGAACGGTCTCGATATCCGGGGTGAAACCGTCGATGTTACGGATCACGCGGCCCTCGATGCCGCCATGGACGAGGCCGCCCGCGTATACGGAGGCCTGGATGCCGTTTTCGCCAATGCCGGCATAGACCCGGGTGTGGGATTCGTGGGCGAGTGGGTCGGCGCGGAAAGGCTCCGCATTAGAGAAGGCGCGATCGAGAACTATAGCGATGAGCGCTGGAACAGGGTGATCGGGATTAATTTGAACGGGATATTCGCCACGGTGCGGGCGGCCGTGCGCCACATGAAGCCGCAAAAATCGGGACACATCGTCGTCACTTCTTCTCTGGCTTCCACCCGGGTCGAGCCGGCCATAGGGGCGGCCTACATGGCCGCCAAGGCCGGGGTGGTTCAGTTCATGAGAACGGTGGCGCTGGAGGTGGCGGCATTCAACATAACCGTCAATGCCATCGCCCCCGGGTACATCGTGACCAACATCGGGGGCGGCCATGCGAAAAATCCCGTGGAACAGAAGGCCGTCGCCAGGGTGATTCCGATGCATCGCGTCGGTTTTCCGCAAGACATGGATGGGATCGCGATTTTTCTTGCATCGAAAGCTTCGGACTACATCACGGGGCAGGAAATTATCGTCGACGGCGGCATGGGATTGGGAGTCGCGGATTGACGGAACTGCCGGATTTGTGCAGGGGCGAACCTTGTGTTCGCCCCTGCGTCGTGGAATCCGGCACTGTTCGATGAACATGCGGGTTCGAACGATTGAAGCTGAAGAAGGGCGAACACAAGGTT
>JAFGAO010000141.1 GCA_016933615.1 Acidobacteriota bacterium | reverse complement strand
TGATCATGCAGAACACGGGCACCTATGACGGTGAGCGCGCCACCATGCCCGGCCTCAAGGTGCCCAAGTCGACGGTGAAGACCTTTCACACGCCCGTTCTCTACATACTGGGTGGACCGACCGACGTCGCCTATGAAAATGGCATGGAAGACTTCCAGCTGATCGACCATGTTCCCGTAGCAGTGGCCAACCTGCCTGTAGGTCATGGCGGCACCTACCACGAGCCCAATGGTGGCGCCGCCGCGCAGGTGGCGGTGGCCTGGCTGAACTGGCAATTGCGCGGTGATGCCAAGGCCGCTGCCCGCTTCGTGGGCGACCAATGCGGCCTGTGCACGGATGAGAAGTGGACCATCGAACGGAAGAATTTTCCGGCAGAGGGGGACGGGAGATGAAAGTCGCAACGCTTACCGTGCTCGCCATGTTGAGTGCGGTTCCAATGGTTGGCATCGCAGCCCAGCCCGCCGAGGACAACTCCGATCATCAGCAAATGCTGGCGAAGCTCAAGATCACTTCGCCATTGCGACCCGGTCCGGCCGGTCGGTTGAATGCCGATGGCACAGTTCCGCCCAACTACGCCAACTACGACGAGAGCAAGGCCACTGCCGGCTCTCCGGTGCCGTCACTGCTGGTGATGAACGATGGCCGCAAGATCACAACGCCGGCCATGTGGGAAGAGCGCCGCAAGGAGCTGTTCGAGATTTTCGACCGGGAGTTCTATGGTCGCCTGCCGGAAGCGGCGAAGACCATCAAGGTGACCTGGGAAGTCACGGCCACCACCGAGGGGATGAGCGGCAACATTCCCGTGATCACGCGCACGCTGGTCGGTCATGTGGACCCCACGTATTACCCGGCTGTCGAGGTGAACATCGCGGCGTCGGTCACCACGCCTGCGGCCGCGGCTGGCAAGGTGCCGGTCATCATCCAGTGGGGTCGTGGTGGTGGCCCTCGGGGCGCAGGTGCAGGACCGGCGCGGGGTGCCGGGCCGGCAGCTGGTACCGTATCTTCTGCGTTCCCGAACGGCGCTTCGAACTGGCAGCAGGCGGTGATCTCGCTGGGTTGGGGTTACGGCAATCTCAATCCGGGCAGCATCCAGGCTGACAGCGGTGCCAACAACCAGCTCCGGCAAGGCATCATCGGCCTCATCAACAAGGGTGGGTCGCGCAAGGTCGATGACTGGGGCGCGCTGCGTGCCTGGGCGTGGGGCGCAAGCTGCCTGATGGATTTCTTCGAGACAGACTCACTGGTTGACTCCACGCAGGTCGCCTTCGAGGGTCACTCTCGTTACGGCAAGGCCACGCTCGTCACGCTGGTCTACGAGCCGCGCGTGCTCACCGGCTTTGTCAGCTCGTCGGGTGAGGGTGGTGCCAAGCTATGGCGTCATCTGGTCGGCGAGCAGGTTGAAACGCTGGCCGGTCCCAGTGAATACCACTGGATGACACCCAACTTCATGCGCTACGCCGGGCCACTGACCGTAGATGATCTTCCTGCCGATGCGCACCAGTTCATCGCGCTGATTGCGCCACGGCCGGTCTTCATCAGCGGTGGAGAATACGTCGAGTTCAACGGCAGTAGACCGGGTTCGCGCTGGAGCAGCGAGTCGTGGCAGGACACGCCGGGCACGTTCATGGCCACTGCCGGGGCGAGCCCGGTGTGGAAATTGCTCGGCAGCAAGCCGCTCGCCAACAAGGCACTGGCCTTGAGCTTCGACGATGTACCGGACCCGATTGCAGTGAAGGCGCGCATGCCGCCGCCACTCACACCGCTGATCGACGGGGACATCGCCTTTCGCCAGCACGACCAGGGCCACACGGATGCGCCCAACTGGCCGACGTTCCTCGAATTCTGCGTCCGGTACTTCAGCTCCCCGGGAATCCGCAGAAACTGAATACCGCCGGTCCGAACCGGTGTGTCTGCCCATACGGTCGTTGCAGATTCCGGCCATCTACGCCGGCGGATGAGCTGCTCCGTCTACAACATGGACGACTCTCTTGTGTTAGCGTATGGATAACCAAGCCCGATATTGCACCTCACGCATAGAACTGTGGCTCTCTCTCCGCGCCGTGAGCTATCAATCGCGCTGCTCCAGAGCCCCTTTCACGCGCCGGGCCATAAACTCGGCGAAAGGCCCAATATCCGTGTCGATGCCGGCGCGGTCCAGCGCATCAAGATAGGCATCGCGATCCTCCACGCGGATCACCGTCCAGGGATACCCTCCTGAAGCCAGCATCACGTTCATTAAGAAACGCGCCATCCGCCCGTTTCCATCCGCATAGGGATGGATATAGCCGAACAGCCAATGGCCGAGTACGGCGCGCACCCCCGTTGCCGTTTCCTGTTCCAGAAGATCGAAGAACGCGGGCATGGCATCACGCACCACCTCCCAGCGGGGCGGCACGTGGCGTGAGTTGCGTATATAAACGGGAATATTGCGGTATCCTGCCAACGCCCCGGCATCGATCAGGCCGGCGCTGACGCAGGGCTGGAACAATGCGCGGTGCCACTCCTTATGTGCCGTTCTCGCAAGCGCTCCCGGATTTTCACCTGCGATCACTTTCTGTACGGCTGTCTTTACGAGCTGAAATGCCTGCCAGTATCCACGCGCCGCCAGAGCGTCGCGACTTTTGCGGTCTTCTTCGTTATCCTCCGGGCTCCAGTTGCCCTGCCTGACCTTCTCGATCACTTCCGGCGAAACCGAGTAGCCCTCGATGGACAGTGAATGATATGCATCGTTTTTGTAAATTTCATCAACATGGCGCAGATAAGCGTCTACATCCTTCGGCAGTCCCGGCGCTATTGGGAATGCTTCGAGGATGACCGGGCGGGCGGACTCCCATAGCATCCGGAGGCGTCTCACGATCGGGGCGACAGCTGCCGGCGCACCGAATATCTCCGCGGCATCGAAGGGATTGTTCTCCCGTGCATCGTAGCCGGCACTCTTCATCGTACCGATAATCTCGTCCGCCATTGCGGACCGTCCTATCTGCCGTAATGCTCCGGCCAGGCAACCGGCTTTTGCAGAGTGTCCGCCGTTGAGCAGCAATCGCAGCAGATCAGAAATATCGCCAAGATGGGTCAACACAACCTGCATCTCCACCGGATTTTTTGCGATGAAGGATTCCGTCACCCTGACGAGAGACGCCGCCGGCGAGAAGAGCCGCAATCCGTCCCGTATCATAAGATCGCTTGTCAGTGGCATCACCGGTACTTTCAAGTCATAGATCGAGGTTCCAAAGGGAAGGCTTATAGAATTGTTCGATCCCTTGGGGCTATTGACCACTATCTGATCCGGGATGACCGTCTTTTCTCCGTGCAGGCATAGCGACTGCTCTGCCGATAGATGCCACTGGTCGCCGAAACGCTCGTTGCAGTAGCGAGCACAGAATTCCCAAAACGACGCATACCATGGGGTACTGTCACCGGCCCGTGCGCCCGTGCCCGCGGAAATCAGCCAGCCCTTTATCACCTCCTGAATGAAACCGTTCGCCACCAGGCGCCCGCGGTGGATCCGGCTCAGCTCGTTGGACCGGAACACACGCCGACCCCCTTCCTGGAGCTCCTTCAGCTTAGCGAGGGATTCAGCGAGTTTTTCGTTTGGTATCGCCATTACCTTTCCCTTATTGAGTTGTCACAAGTTTATTGTGACGTACTATTACAAGTATATGGCGCCGATTTACTGCAAGTCAATTATGTCACGCAAATACAAGTATATATGGACGTAAAATAATTACGCTATGTACCCTGAAGCTCAACGAACCACCATAGTAATTATATCCCTGAATTGTGATCCATGGAGCCTGGTTGAAATTCGGAGCACATGAGGCTTACATATGCCATTATGTCCCCGTTTTTTAACCGCTACTGCTTGGGCGGGGCTTTTTTCTTCGCCGGCGGCTTCACGTCCGTTCGGTAAAGCTTGTGGAACTCGGGGCACTCCTTGGCCAGCGGCGTCCGCCTGCTGAGATCCCGGCCCTTGAGCCCGGCATAGTCCTCCCCGTACCGGTAGGCGCGGTGAATCATGTTGAACGCGGATCCGGCGCCGCCCAGGAAACAGCGAATCTCGTCCTGGCCAGCGAACGGGCTCACGTAATCCCAGACGACTTCCTTGTCCGGGGTCACTTCGAACAGGTGCCCGCTGTTTGAAGAGGTGATGAAAGTGTTGCCGTTGGGCAGACGCTGGGCGCCCCCCTGCCGCGCCGTATAGAAGCTGTTGGAGGTCGGCGCGGTATATTCCCAGACGATCTCTCCGGTCCTGGCATCCACTTCTATGACCGCAGACCGGTTGCCCTCGGGTCTCTCGGACCCGTTGTCGAAAATCAGGAAACGGTTTCTCCCGAGATACGTGGCGTTGTGGTTGCCGAACATCCTCTGGTCGCCGTTGTCGAGCCATGAAGGAGCTTCACCCTGTCCATAGGCGCTGGGGTTCCCCCATCTGTACACCATCTTCCCGGTCTTGTGGTCGACAATATAAAACTCGCTGAAATTACGGGAGTTCAGAAGAACCTGATCGGTCTCGGCGATATACTCCACCGTGTTGAAATGGGTCCAGTCGAAAATTCCCGAATTGTTCAACACATTGGGAAGCGTGTAATTGATGTCGAACTGATAAGGCCCCGGCCCCACATGATCCCAGACATGCCACTCCCAGACCGTTTCTCCGGCCGGATTCACTTCGCGGACAAAGTCGACCCAGAAATCGTTTTGAAAGTTTCCGTTGAAACCGGGGCCGGTGACCGGAATTTTCTTGGGATCCCGGCCTTTTTCGATGAAGGCATCGATGCTTTTCCGTTCAAAGGCCAGTATGAGCGTATTGCCGTTGGGCATGCGGGTGAAGGTGTGATGCTGGACTTCATTCTGTGTCAGCAGCTTGTATTCCCAGATCACATTTCCGTCCCAGTCGATCTCCTGGACAAGGCCGGCGGCCCCCCCGATCGGAGCGGGAGCCCCCTGTAAAGTTGCACCCCTGAGAAGGTTGCCGTTTTCAAGCAGCCTGGCATGGCTCCCGGGGGTATGCTCCGTTTCCCATTTGTGCACGACATACCCTTCCATGTCGATCAGGAAAACCGTCCTGCTTCCCATTGGAGAAACCAGGGTATAGCCTCCATAGGAATTTTCCTTGTCGTACAGGAGAACCCCCGTGGGGCCGACGATGGCCTCGTAGGCGGGCAAAAACGCGATTCCCGCGACTGCGGCGGCCAAGGCAAAGAAGACAGCGCATACTCTTGATTTCATAGTCTCATCCTCATTTACGTTAGGAAACGCACGGAACCTCGCCTCAAAAGATTTCAGAGCACCCGGGGCGGCCGAAGCGGACCGCCCCCCGATTCTACACCCGGTTTTCCGAATAGGAACCGATTTATTGAACGGCGGGCGAATCCGCGGAATCCGGGACCGGGATGCGCAGAAGATCGCGGCCGACGATCACTCTGCCGCTGAAGTTTCTCTTCGCCTCATCCAGAAAATACTTTTCCGGGGCGTTGCCCGGTATCAGGTGGGTCAAAACCAGGATTTTCACGTTCGCCTTCCGCGCCGCGGCCCCCGCCTCCGCGGCGCTCGAATGATAATCATAGATGGTCCAGGAATGCGAGCCGTCTTGCCGTGACGCGGTGTCTCCGTTCACATAGGCTTCGTGGACCAGGATGTCGGCACCGCGCGCGAAGCGGTCCAGGTTGGGATCCGGCCGCGTATCGCCCGTGATCACGATGCTGCGCCCCCCCGCGTCGAAACGGTATCCGAAGGCGGGCTCCACGGGGCGGTGGTTGACGGCGAAGGCCGTGACGCGCACCCGATCCGGCGCGCTGTAAACCACACCCTCCCCTATCGCGCGCGCGTCGATTTCGGCCCCTTCGGCCGGAAGCTTTTCCGTCAGGTCGCGCCGGATGCGGATATCGGCTTCATAGAATTTCAGAATGCCCTCGGCTACGCCCCGGATCCCCTCGGGACCGTACAGTTCGAACGGGCGTCCGCCGCCGAACTGCCAGCACGAGTGAAAAAGGTCGGGCAGCCCGTCGATGTGGTCCGAGTGCAGGTGCGTGATGAATACGGAGCGGATGGCGCTCCAGGGTATGCCGGCCGCGGCTATCCTCATACCGATGCCGCGGCCGGCGTCCACGATGAATGCGACGCCGCCAACCACAACGGCGCAGGAAGGCCCCGCCCGGTCGGCGCTCGGATAAGGATATCCCGTTCCCAGAAGGACCAGTTCCATCGCCGGATCCTGCCCCGCCCATGCCGGCGACAACAGCGCCAGAAGCAAAATCCACCCGGTTCCCGCCCAGCTCCGTCGAACCATAGTCCTCTCCCTTTTCGCCGGTGTCTTTTTTCAAAGGGCAAGTCTGCACCGATTGATGGGGTTTGCGCAACAACTTCCGGAACGAACAACAAAATGCCGGATTCATTGTTTCACGAAAAGCACCGGGGCACCGATATATACTGTGGGGGCGAAGCTCGTGTTCGCCCCTGAGGCCGCCCATGTTAATATGATCTCGTTGATTTCGAAAAGCCTGCGCCCGCCCCGGCGGGGGAAAAGCCAATGGACGGAACAAAAATCGACAGGATCCCTTATTTCCTGGTGATCGCAGCCAGCCTGGTCGTCATCTTCGCCGGCCTCCGCTCCGCGGCGGCCATCATTGTGCCCTTCCTGATTTCGGTCTTTGTGGCCATCATCAGCCTGCCGCTGCAGAACTGGCTCGTGGCGCGCAAAGTCCCCAGAAGCCTTGCCGTGGTTTTCACCCTGTTCGCGGACATTCTGGTCCTTGTCGGTTTCGGATTCCTCATCGGCGGCTCCGTCCAGGGCTTCACGGCCAAATGGCCCGAATACCAGTCCAAGCTGATAGCGCTGGTGACGTCCCTGACGGACTGGCTGAACTCCCACGGGGCCAGCATATCGGGGGATTCCATAGTCAACTACCTCAAATCGGGGATCGCTTTCGACATCGTGAGAAACGCTTTCGGCCGGGTCGCTTCCCTGGTGCAGAACTTCGTTCTCGTCTTCCTCACAATCCTGTTCGTCCTGTCCGAAGCCGCGGGCTTCTCGGAAAAGCTGGAGCGCGCCGTCGGACGATCCATGCGGGAAACGGCCCGCCTGGACAAAATCAAGCGGGACATTCAGCAGTACCTGGTCGTGAAAACATTCGTCAGCCTGGCGACCGGATTGCTGGTTTGGGTGTCGCTGGCCCTGATCGGGCTGGACTTCCCCATTCTCTGGGGATTGCTGGCATTTCTTCTGAACTATATCCCGAGCCTGGGTTCGATTATCGCGGCCGTACCCCCGGTCCTGCTGGCCCTCGTCCAGCTCGGCTCGGGGCGGGCCCTGGCCGTGGCCGCGGTGTTTGTCGCCGTCAACGTCGTGCTGGGCAATCTCGTCGAACCGAGCCTGATGGGCCGGCGCCTCGGGCTGTCGGCTCTCGTGGTATTCCTCTCCCTGGTTTTCTGGGGCTGGGTCTGGGGCCCGGTGGGAATGATCCTGTCCGTGCCGCTGACCATGATCCTGAAAATCATGCTGGAAAACACCCGGGACCTGCGCTGGATCGCGGTCATGCTGGGCTCGGGCAGGGAAGAGACCCCGCAGAATAAATAAAAAAGCCGGAAGCTCGACAGATGCACATCCTGCTGCGGGCGTCCCCTCCGACAATACCATCCAGGGTGGCCTTGGCTTTTCTGATGTCGTCGCCATACCCGATGCCGAACACCATATCCACCCTGCGCAGCTCCATCGCGGAGTAGTTGGTGATATTGTCCCCGGTCAGCTTGCTGTTGGGTACGATGATCTTCCTGGTTTCCCTCCCGTTCGGATTGCGGCTGCCGGATACGGGCAGCCGCGCGTGTATTTCATTTCCAAAAATGCTTCCAGTATGAGAACCCGAGCCGTTAAAATCACCCCACCCCCCGCCCGTTTCGCGCCGTCTCCCGCCATTTCCTCGGATCATGCCGGAGGGCGGTTTCGGGTTCCGCAAAATATTCCGGACTTTTCTGATAAGATGAAAAAGCCATGGAAGAGTCGCAATTTATCAGAGACCTCGTCATCGTTTACGGCCTCGGCGCCGTTGTGGTCTTTTTCTTCCAGAAGCTGCGCCAGTCCAATATCGTCGCGTTTCTTTTCACCGGCATACTGATAGGTCCCTACGGTTTCAGCCTCGTGAGCGAAACGGCGAGCGTTTATATCCTCGCCGAGATCGGCGTGATGCTGCTCCTGTTTTCCCTGGGGCTTGAATTTTCATTCAGAAAACTGATGCGGATCCGCAGAGTCGTTTTCGGGACGGGATCGGTTCAGGTGGGAGCCACCATCCTTATCGCGGCCGGGATCGCGGCGCTGGCGGGGATCCCTATCCGTACCGCCGTTTTCTTCGGGTTTATGGCCGCGCTGAGCAGCACGGCCATCGTCGTGAAAATGCTTTTCGAACGGGGGGAGACCGATACGGTTCACGGGAAAGTGGCGCTCGGCATCCTGATATTCCAGGACCTTTGCGTCGTCCCGATGATTGTCCTGGTGCCGATTCTGGCCGGGCCGGGCCCCTTGTGGCAGCCGCTGGGGCTGGCCCTGGGCAAGGCGGCCGCCGTGCTCGTCCTGGTCGCGCTGCTGGCCCGCTACGCCTTCCCTTGGTTCCTGTACCACGTCGTCGGCACGCGCAGCAAGGAGCTTTTCATTATCACCGCCCTGTGGATCCTGCTCGGGATGTCCTGGGCCCTTTCCCTTTTCGGCTTTTCACTCGCCCTGGGCGCCTTCCTGGCCGGTCTGACCATATCCGAATCCGAATACAGCGACCAGATATTCGCCGATATCCGGCCTTTCCGGGACGGCCTCAACAGCCTGTTTTTCATCTCCATCGGCATGCTGGTCGACATCCGGTTCATCCTCGAGAACGCGGGTTTCGTTTTTCTCATGATCCTGGGCATCGTCCTGGGGAAAGCGGCCATCACCGCAGTTTCGGTCGCGGCCACCCGGCTCCCCCTGAAAGTGGGCATCCTGGTGGGCCTGTCCATGGCCCAGATCGGAGAATTTTCCTTCATTCTCCTGCAGGCCGGCATGAAAAGCGGCCTTGTGGAATCCTCCTGGCATCAGAAAATCATCTCGGCATCCGTTGCAACGATGATTCTCACGCCGCTTCTTATCCGTATCTCGCACGCCATCATGGCAAACAGCCGGCTGTACGACCTGATACGGAAGTTCGGCGCCGCCGGCGAAACCTTCGAACTCAAGTCCCGGTCCGCGGTCGTGCAGGATCACGTCGTCATCTGCGGATTCGGAGTCACGGGGCAGAACATCGCCGGCATTCTGAAGGCGAACAAAATCCCCTACCTGATCCTGGAGCTGAACGCGCAGACCGTGCGGGAACACAAGCGCCAGGGACAACCGATTTTCTACGGCGACTGCACCGACGCGGGCATCCTGCTTCATGCGGGAATTATGAGAGCGAGGGTGACCCTGATCGCGCTGTCCGATCCGGTCGCCACGCGGGCCGCGGTGAAATCGGCCCGGTCCCTGAATTCGGAAGTCGTCATCCTGGCGCGCAATAAATATCTGGCCGAGATCGACGAACTCTGCAATCTGGGCGCGACCGAAGTCATTTCGGAAGAATTCGAAGCTTCCATCGAACTGCTCGCCCGGATCCTGCGGGTCTACCACCTGCCGAGGCAGGCCGTCGCCCAGGAGATCAAAAGCATCCGCGACGGAAGGTACCGGATCTTCCGGGACCTCGACACGACAATCCCCCGGCTGCGCCTGAGCACCAGCCTGGACGTGTACACGGAAACGCACCCGATCGAGGCCGATTCCCCCCTCTGCGGCCTTACGATCTCCGAAAGCGGACTGCGCCAGAAAACCGGGGCCCTGATACTGGGCATCGTGCGCGAAAAAGACACCCTGAACAACCCGCAGCCTTCGGTCGCCCTCGAAGCCGGGAACCTGCTCATCATGAGCGGAACCAAGGATCAGCTCAAAAAAGCCATCCAGCTGATCACGGGCCGGCAATAGCCCCGCATTGAAAACGGGTGCAGACGGAAGTGGGACTCGAAGGAGGCGGCGCACGAGTGCGGCAGCTTGCTGCCGCCTTAATGAAACCCAATCTTGTTTGTACCGGTTGAATGCCCGCAAACGTGTCCTATCAGCAGCGCAAGCAAGCAAGCTCATGGAAAGCGGCAGCAATCTGCCGCACTCCATGGCGCCCTTCGGGCGCAAAAACCCAAGCAGCAATGAATGATAGTCTGGCGCATACGAGTGCCACTTCCGGTTGCGCCCATTGAAAACACTGTGCTGGCCTGATGCCGTTTTATCGGGTATATTGTGCCTTTTATCCGCCGGTTTGCACCCGAGGTGTGTCCATGATAAAGAGTCCGCGGAATCGCGTTATCCGGTTTCTTCTTGAAAACTCGATCTTCCTGATTCTGGGAGCCGCCGCCAGCCTGATCTGGGCGAATGTGGATCAAACGAGCTACGACATCCTGAAGGAGACGCCCGCTTTCCACATCAATCACATTGCCGTCACGCTCCATTTCCTGGTCAACGACGTCGCCATGGCGTTCTTCTTCCTTCTGGCCGGGAAGGAAATCCGTGAAGCCATGCTGCCCAGGGGCGCCCTGTCGAGCGCCCGGACCGCGGCGCTGCCGATCACGGCAACGCTCGGGGGTATGGCGGGGCCCGCGGTCATCTATTTTACGGGGACGCTGCTTTTCCATGCGCCGGAACTCACCCGCGGGTGGGCCATCCCGATGGCGACGGACATTGCTTTCAGCTATCTGATCGCCAGGATGATTTTCCCTCAAATCAAGGGGAAGACGCACCCGGCCATCGTCTTCCTGCTGCTGCTGGCCATCGCGGACGACGCAGGCGGACTGATCGTCCTGGCAACTTTCTACCCGCAGGAAGTCCACAACCTCCTGCCTTTTCTTCACGGCGCGAACCCGCTGCTGGTGTTCTTCGCCGGAGCCGCGGCCGCGGTTGCACTGGCCCTGTTCTTCTGGAAAAAGCTGAAAATCACGAATTTCTGGCCCTACATCCTCGGCCCGGGCATCCTCTCCTGGCTTGCTTTTCATGAAGGGGGCATCCACCCGGCCCTGGCGCTGGTCCCGCTGGCCTGGTGCATGCCCCACGAACACTCGGACGTCGGCATCTGGGCCGTCGGCGAATCCGAAGGCCAGGACACCCTGAACCGGATGGAGCACTGGTGGAAGAGCCCGGTGGAGCTGATCCTGGGGCTGTTCGGTTTCGTGAACGCCGGCGTGGCCTTTTCGGCCCTCGGGCTGGGGACCTGGCTTGTCTTCCTCGGCCTGCTTTTCGGCAAACCGATCGGGATCGTCCTGTTCACCAGAATAGGGCAGGCGTTCGGGCTCCGGCTCCCGAAGGGCATGGTCACCAAGGACCTGATCGCCGTCGGAATCGCGGCCGGGATCGGATTTACGGTGGCGCTTTTCGTGTCGGTCGTGGCCTTCCCGGCGGGAGCGCTGCAGGACAGCGTGAAGATGGGGGCGCTTTTCAGCTTCAGCGTGGCCCCGATAACCGTCATCGCCGCTCTGATTCTGGGAACAAGACGGCGCGCGCTCGGGGCCGGCTCCGACAGGTAATGCTTTATTTTCTGTAGACTCCAAACTCTTTCGCCGCGGCCGTCATCGCCCGCACGCACTCCAGCTTCGGATAGTCCGGGATGCACCCGGCGCCCAGAACGTAGCCGCCCCCCGGCCCGCATTCTTCAATAAGATTGCGGCAGTACTCTCTCACCTGTTCCGGCGTGCCGGTGCAGATCAGGGAAGACGGCACGTTCCCCTGGATGCAGAACTTGCCTCCCAGGGCTTTTTTCGCCTTCGCCATCTTCGTCTGGTCGAACCACCAGACGACGGTCCCCTTCGGGAAATCCTTGATCGTCTCCAGACGGGTTTCGTAGCCCCCCTCGGCGAACATGATGCACAGGATCCCTTCCGCAACGAGAGCGTCCATGACCCTTTTCAGCGAGGGCCAGTAAAGTTTTTCGTACTGCTCGTCGGACATCCACCCGTCGGCGCCCTTGTGCAGCGGGAACACAACGGCATTCAGGGTGGAAAAACTCGGCGCCCTCAACAGGGAATCAATCGTGACATCCGCCATGACCTCTACGGCTTTTTCGAGCTTGTCCCTGTTGCGGAACATGTCCGTAACGACTCCGCGCGTCCCCCTGAGCGTATCCCCGATGGCGTCAAACGGCGCGAATGCGTATCGGGTTGGCAAGGAAGGGAATCCGAGTCCCGGGCCGAAATCCATCAGCCGGGCGGTTATTTCATTCCGTTTCTGAAGTTCCTTCCCGGCATCGATCATTTTCTGCAGCGTATCCTGTACCTCGGGCATGGCCAGCGGCATTATTTCCCCCATGGGGATCTCGAGCATGTCCGTCAGCGGCACCAGGTTGCGAAAACTCTCAAACGCCCCGTACACCCGGGGCAGATAGGTGCGCAGCCAGAAGTTGGAGGGGTCCATGATAAGGTCGTCGTATTCATCGACCTTCATATACTCCCCCTCCTTGAACTGATGTCCGGGGGCATTCTCGGAAAGCCCGTGCCCCGGGATCGCATAGAGCCTGTAATCCAGAATTTCCAGAACCTTTCCGGGCAGGGCGAACGGATACGCGAGCGTTTCCAGCTCCTCGCCGTACTGTTCGTTGAAGGCCTTGCATGCCAGGATCGCTTTTTCGACGTCCTGCATGGCGTCGTACATGCGGATGCCGGCCATGGTAAAAGGAAGGTTCCCCAGCGGGACGTGCACGGGCACCCGGTCCGGCTCCTCCAGGTTGTAGACATCCACCATCCGCTGAGCCCGAACTTTATAGGCTGCGGCCGCTTCCGGATTTGCAAATTTCATCCCCGGCGGATTCAGAAACAGATTCAGCCGGTAATCCCTTTTCTGCTCCCGTGTCAGTTGCGCCCAGTTGTCGGGCAGGCCGTTTCGATTGATTTTTGCCATTACGTCTCACTCTCCTGTCTTCGCTCAAGTAGGGGCGAACCTTGTGTTCGCCCTTCTTTGCTTGAATCCTGTCCCGCCGCCGTTCGTTGATTCCCGTATCCAGCTCGACCTTGCTTATTCGGCGAACCTTGTGTTCGCCCTT